>JAYENI010000070.1:9623-38547 GCA_034722015.1 Pseudomonadota bacterium | reverse complement strand
CTAAGGCGATTTCTGTCAAATGACATACCAGCCTGCTTGTCTTTTCGCCCGTCTTCGGCGTTGCGCCAACCGTCACGTAGCTCGCTATGCTCCGGGTGTGGCGCCTTGAATACGAACGAAAATCCGGCGCATTCTGGTATGCCATTTTCCGGCAATCGCCTAAGTTGTTCCGTGAGCGAAGCGAACTCCACAATTCAAAATTCAACACTCAACATTCAACACTTATTTAGAGCGGGTCGGAATCGGGAACACGCTCGATGCAGCGCCCGGAATCGTTGGCCGGGCTGTTCACGTAGCTGCTGACTCGCCAGGCCTCGAACACGTCCAGGGGACGTTCACCGAGCACCTCGTGTAATGCACGGGGGTCCGAAACCGCGGGATCGAGCCATCGCTCGTACAGCCCACGGTCCAGGACAACCGGCATTCGCGCGTGGATAGGGGAAAGCCGGTCCGGGGCGTCGGCCGTGAGCAGGGTAAAGGTCTCCGGTGTCGGGACGTCCAATTCCCTGTCTTTGCCGTACCACGCGTCCCACAGTCCCGCGATGAAGAAGGGTTCGCCGTCGCGGCGGCGGATCAACCAGGGTTGTTTCCCGTCAGTCGACTTCATCCATTCGTACCACCCGTCCGCCGCGACGAGGCAACGCCGCCTGCGAAACGGCACGCGGTAGGCCGGTTTCTCCGCCGCGGTTTCCATGCGTGCATTGATCATGCGGTTTCCGATCGCGGGATCCTTCGCCCAGGATGGCACCAGCCCCCACTTGAGATCGTCAATCCGCGCACCGGAATCGTTCCGGGCCCGGCGGACGACGGGTAGCAACTGCGTCGGCGCAGCATTGTAGCAGGGCCCCCCATCCGCCACATTTCCAACCGCTACCAGCAAGTCCAGCAGGTCGACGAAACCCTGGGCCGACGTCAATACGTTGTAGCGTCCACACATCTGTCGCCACCGGTCGATTGCGGAAATGGCATGATAACGGGGATACCGGTTTCTATCGAGTCGTCATCCCCTGATCCTGTAGACTGCGCATCAGACAGACTGCGCGCCAGGAATGCGGGGATTGCCAATGACTCACGTTGTGATTATCGGCTCGGGATTTGGGGGATGCACCGCGGTCCGAACCCTTCGAAAACAGGGGTTCAGGGACACCATTACCGTCGTCTCCCCGAAACCCGAGCTGTTCTACTATCCCAGCCTGATATGGGTGCCTTCCGGGCAGCGTACCGAAGACGATCTCAGGATTGATCTCGGGCGTTTCTTTGCCAGGCACGGGGTCGGGCACCGCGCGGCCGCCGTGACCGGACTGGACGCCTCGTCGAAGACACTGCGGACCGACGCGGGCGAGCTGGACTACGACTACCTGATCATCGCCGGTGGCGGGCGCTACCTCCGCAAGCTTGCGGGAATCGAGAACGCACACATCGCCTGTGCCGGCTGGGGTCCGACGAAGTCCTGGACGGACCGCTTCAACGCAATGCAGGGCGGATCGCTGGCCTTCGGGTTTTCGGGAAACCCGAAGGAGCCCCCGGCCATGCGCGGCGGACCGGTGTTCGAGTTTCTCTTTGGCGTCGAGACCCTGTTGCGCAAACAACAGCGGCGGGACGACTTCGAACTCACGTTCTTCAGTCCGGCGCCCCGCCCCGGTGCGCGCCTGGGTGAAAAAGCCGTCGACCGGCTCCTGGGCGAGATGGACCGGCGGGGCATCCGGACGCACCTCGGGCACAGGATGAAGGCCATCGAAGCCGACCGGGTCATCTCCGAGGGGGGCGAATTCGCCAGCGATCTCACACTGTTCATCCCCGGCATGACCGGTCCGTCGTGGGCCGCCGAGAGCGGTCTCTCGCTCTCGGAAGGCGGTTTTTTCAAGGCGGACGCACAGTGCCGGGTCGAGGGCGAGGATCGCATCTACGTCGCGGGTGACGCCGGCAGTTTTCCGGGACCCGAATGGAAACCCAAGCAGGCCCACATGGCGGATCTGCAGGCCGCGACCAGCGTAAAGAACCTGATGGCGAATCTCGCGGGGCGCCCGCAGACGCATACATTCCGGACCGAATTGATCTGTATCATCGATTCTCTCGACAGCGGCACCCTTGTATTCCGCAATGAGCGCCGCAATTTCCAGTTTCGGGCCACACCCCTTCACTGGGGCAAGTCGATGTTCGAGAAGCGCTATCTGAAACCCTACCGTGGAGCTGCCTGAGGTGTGGGTGTCGGAACCTCCGGAGACCGGACGGAGGGGCGACGGAACACGCCCCTGTTCGTGCGGCCGGCTTCAAGGCGGGCGCGCGCGAACACCAATCACCAGAGTTCCCGATTACGATGAAATTCAAGGACTATTACCAGACACTCAACGTTTCACGCGACGTCACACAGGACCAGCTCAAGCAGTCCTATCGCCGGCTGGCGCGCAGGTACCACCCTGACGTCAGCAAGGAAACGAACGCCGAACAGCGCTTCAAGGAACTGGGTGAGGCCTATGAGGTGCTGAAGGATCCGGAAAAACGCGCGGCCTATGATCGCTTCGGCAGCGACTGGAAACAGGGGCAGGAATTCAGGCCGCCACCGGACTGGGATGCCGGATTCGAGTTCTCCGGCGGCGGATTTACGGGCACCGAGGGTTTCAGTGATTTCTTCGAAAGCCTGTTCGGCCAGCGGACCGGTCACGGTCGGGCCGGCGGTGGTTTCCAGGCGCAGGGACAGGACCACCACGCCAAGATTCTGGTTACCCTGGAGGATGCGTACCACGGGGCCACGCGCACCATCTCGCTGCAAACGCCCGGGATGGACGCGTCCGGCCACGTACGTGCGGGGACGAGGAGCCTCAATGTACGTATTCCGCGCGGTGTCACCGAGGGACAGCGGATCCGTCTGGCCGGCCAGGGGTCACCGGGAATCGGAGGAGGGCCGCGCGGCGACCTGTATCTGGAGATTGCGTACGAGCCGCACCGCCTGTTCAGGCCCGACGGTCGCGACCTCTACCTCGATCTCCCCGTCACGCCCTGGGAGGCCGGTCTCGGGGCCACCGTCACCGTACCCACACCGGGTGGCAGGGTGGACCTGAAGCTGCCGCCCGGATCGCAGTCCGGTCAGAAACTCCGTCTCAAGGGAAAGGGTATGAGCGGCAGGGACCCCGGCGACCTTTTCGCCGTCCTCAAGATAATGACCCCGAAGCCCACGTCGGACGCGGATCGCGAAATCTACGAAAAGATGGCGAACCAGATGGCATTCGATCCGCGAGCATCGATGTGAAACCGATCCGGTGAACAACGATCCAACCACATGTACCGTCGAATTGCTCGACGGGAACCGGCCAGGCTCCTAGTCTACATTTATAAGGGTAATTACTGCGACAGGGAAACCGAAGTGTTCCTAGTGCTCTATCCATCTGATAATTACGGATTCAGCGTTCCCCGGGGGGTTAGCTTGTCAGCGCCCATGGACGGTGTTGCGCCTCTTGGAAAGGGAGCGACCATTCCCGGCGAGGCGCGCCTTGCCATGCGCGCTGACAAGCGAACTGAACTCGCACATCAGATGGATAGAGCACTAGCCAGGTCTTACACTTGAAAGTTCCCGAGACCGAAATTCGGCGCTCCCTGGCCGACGCCTTCATCAGCGCCGGTCCCACCGTCCTGTTCCACTGGGTCAACGCACCGGACTGGCCCGTCGAGTTCGTCTCCGAGAACGTCGATCGCTTCGGCTACACCGCCGAAGCGTTTATCGACGGCACGACCCGGTTTGCCGAGATCGTGCATCCCGAAGACGTGGAGCGGGTTGCAAACGAGGTGAAGGGTCATATTGCGTCGCGTCAGGACGACTTTATCCAGGTCTATCGCCTGATCACGCGTGACGGAGATGTCCGCTGGGTCGAGGACCGCACCATCGTGGAGCGGGACGCCGCGGGTGAGGCCACGCACTTCCTCGGGATCCTTCTGGATATCACCAGGGAAAAGCAGCTCCAGCTGGCCTGGCGCGACTCCGAGTCCCGGTTTCGCCATATGGTGGAAAACCTGGATGCCCGCCACATCTTTTTCAACCTCGATGTTGACGGGTCCTGCCGCTACGTCAGTCCCTCCGTGGAGCAGATCCTGGGCTACACACCCGAGGAATTCAAGGCGGGATTCCCCGACCGGTTCCTGACGAAACATCCGGTCAACCGGGGCGACCGTTGGTCCGGGCCGACCGCGCCTTCCAAAGCGGAAGACCGGCGCCGGGAACTCGACATCCTCAGGAAGGACGGGACGACCTGCCGGCTCGAAGTAACCAGGGCGCCGCACTACGACGAGAACGGGAACCTCGTCGCCTGGGACGGGGTCGCCCAGGACATCAGCGAGCGCGTCTACCTTTACGAGGTGGCTTGCAGGAATCGCGATCGACTGGCCCGTGCGGAGCAGGCTGCGCAAGTCGGGAACTGGGAATGGAACCTCGTCGACGGGCACGTGTTCTGGTCGGATGAGGTGTATCTGATCTTCGGTCTGTCGCCCCGCTCGATCGAGCCTGATCCGGACACGTTTCGCCGCCATCTCCATCCGCAGGACCGCGAGCGCGTCCGCAAAGCCATAAAATCAGCGCTGGAGGGTTATGGAGCGTACGATGCCCGGTTCCGCATCGTGCGACCGGACGGTGAGGTCCGGCATGTCCATTCACAGGCGAAGATCGTCTACGACAAGGGGGGCGATGCCGCCGTGATGGCCGGCACGTTGCTTGACGAGACCGAGCACTGGCGTTTCGATCTCGCCGGTGAACTCAACCTGGACAAGTACAGGGCGCTGATCGAGACGACCAGCGACCTCGTCTGGGAGGTCGACGCCAACGGTGTCTTCACCTATTGCAGCCCCAAGGCGGAGGAATTCTTCGGATACCCGGCCGACGAAGTCCTGGGCAAGACGCCATTCGATTTCATGCCGAAACCGGAGGCGGTGCGTGTCCAGGAGGTCTACCGGTCCATCATCGAGAAACAGCGCCCGTTTTCCGGTCTCGAGAACATCAATGTCCACAGGGACGGTCATGAGGTCGTCCTGGAAACGTCCGGGATGCCGTTTTTCGATGTCCGCGGGGACCTTGCGGGCTATCGCGGCATCGACCGGGACATCACGCGACGCAAGCAGACCGAGCGCAAGGTCCGCAACCAGAAAAAGCTGCTGCACACGGTGCTGGACGGCGTCCGCGAATCCATCAT
Source organism: Pseudomonadota bacterium (assembly GCA_034722015.1). GTDB lineage: Bacteria > Pseudomonadota > Gammaproteobacteria > JAJDOJ01 > JAJDOJ01 > JAJDOJ01. The sequence goes on along the minus strand of JAYENI010000070.1, from coordinate 33,373 downwards.
GGTGATCGACCCGGACCACAACATGTTGCTGATGAACAAGACGGCGCGTGAGTCGATGCAGCTCCATGCCGTGTCCGACCCGCAGCATCCGAAGTGCTACGAGGTATTCCGGGGGGTCCACGCCCCCTGCCATGGTGAGGAGACCCCGTGTCCACTGAATACGGTCATCAGTTCCGGGGAGCCGGCCACCGTCGTCCATGTCTGCACCGGGGAGAACGGTCTGGTTCGATACCTGGAACTGGTCGCCACACCCGTGCCCGGTACCGGCGACGCGCCCGAAGGGATTATCGAAACGGCGCGGGACATCACGCCACAGTTCCTGACGCAGCAGCGCCTGGAGGACCAGAAGGAGGTCCTGGAGCGACTCGCGCACCACGACACGCTGACCGGACTGCCGAATCGCCTTCTCTTCCTCGACCGGCTGCAGCAGGCGATCGGCAAGGCGCGTCGTAACAACAGGCACCTGGCCGTACTGTTTATCGATCTCGATAAATTCAAGCCGATTAACGACAATTTCGGTCACGCGACGGGTGACGTCGTGCTGAAGATCGTGGCGCGACGCCTGCGTGATGGTGTGCGCGAGGAGGACACCGTCGCCCGCCTGGGCGGCGATGAGTTCACCGTCGTCGTCGAGGACCTGAATCGATCCGAGCACGCCAGTGTGCTGGCGCAGAAGCTGATCCGGGTGCTGCAGGAGCCTGTAGAGGTCGAGGGGAAATCGCTGAGTGTCTCCGCGAGCGTGGGAATCAGCCTGTTCCCCCAGGACGGTGAAACCGCGAGCGAGCTGCTGTCCAACGCGGATGCTGCGATGTACAAGGCCAAGCACGAACGGCGTGGCACCCTGCGCTTCTTCACCGAGGACATGACCGAAAGGGCGTTCGAGCGGGTATTGATGGAGGCCCACCTGCGACGCGCCCTGGAGCGACGGGAATTCGTCCTCTACTACCAGAGCGAGGTTCACCTGCGCACCGGCGCACTGATCGGCCTGGAGGCGCTGGTGCGCTGGGAACACCCCGAGATGGGCCTGTTGCCACCGGCCCGGTTCGTGCCGCTTGCAGAAGACACCGGTCTGATTCTGGACCTGGGGGAATGGATCCTGCGTACCGCCTGCGCCCGAATGGCCGCGTGGCGTCGCTCCGGACTGAAACTCGCGCGCGTTGCGGTCAACATTACGGCTAACCAGCTACAGGATGAGGGGTTTCCGCCCATGGTGGACCGCATCCTCTTCGAGACCGGTTGCCTGGCGGAGTGGCTGGAGCTCGAGGTAACGGAAAATATCCTGATGGAACAAAAGTCGAAGTCGCCGCGTGTCCTGGACACGCTGACCTCGCTTGGAATCCACCTGGCCCTCGACGATTTCGGATCCGGTTGCTCGTCGCTGGCCGATCTCGCGCGTTCCCCCCTGTCGAAACTCAAGATAGACGGGACCTTCGTTCGGGGTGTCGCCCCGGGGTCACCTGAATCGGCCATCGCCCACGCGGCGATCGCGATGGGCAAGAGCCTGGGACTGGAGGTCATCGCAGAGGGTGTGGAAACCGAAGCGCAGAAGGCGTTTCTGCGTTCAGCGGGTTGTTACGAGGTCCAGGGTTATGTGTACGGACACCCGATGCCAGAGGAAGACATGAGGTCGAAGATGGAAAACTGGTCCGCGGAAACCTGAACAGGCGCGGGACGCTCGTATGTCGTCAGTCGCCGCGGGAAGGAAACGCCGCCAGGTCCGGGCTCCCGGAGCGGTGCGCATTTGCCGTGACACTGCCGCAATTGCTCAGGGCCAGGGTCGGCGGTTCCAGTGAGATTTCCATCGGCATGACCTTGCGCAGTGCGTTCAGACCGAGAATTTCCCGTGAACCGGCAGGCAGCACCGCGGCGTCGACGTCAGCGATGTGGCATCGGTCTCCGAGTGTAATGCCCGGGATCCGGTAGACCGGGACGACCTTTCGACTGCCGTCGGCCAGGATACCCTCGAGGTCCTTGACGTAACGCGCGCGCCCGTTGGCGCGCAGGCGCGCCAGCGTGCCCCGGCTGATGATGCTGTATCCCGACCCGGTGTCGAGCAGCAGACGGGTCTTCCCCGAACCAACGATGTTCCCGCTGATGTAGTAGGTGTTGGTCCCGATGTCCTGCAGCGGAATGTGTTGCTTTGTCTCCGACGCCGCTACCGCCGAGGAACCCAGGACGAGCGCCAGAATCGAGATCAGTTTTCGCACGGCCGCCACCTCTGCTGAATCTGCCGGGAGAGGACCACAGTAGATCAGCCGTGGCGGAATGCCGTCCCGAACGCGGTGAACAAACGGTCAATCCCGGGCAACGAATGGTGCCTGAAGAAGCAGACGCTTTCTGTGCGGTAGCGCTCAACGCTCGAACAGCAACGGGATGATTTCCGGAAAGCACGAGAGGAAGTGTGTGCGAATATCCTTGCGGATATATTCCGGGACCTCTTCGTAGTCACCCCGATTGGCCTCGGGGAGCACGAGTTCCTTGAAGCCGGTTCTGCGGGCGGCGATGACCTTCTCGCGAATACCGCCCACCGGTAACACGTAGCCGGTGAGCGTCAACTCGCCCGTCATGGCCAGTTTCCTGATGACTTTTCTGCCGCGACCCAGTGACAGGAGTGCGCTGCCCATGGTGACCCCCGCGCTGGGTCCGTCCTTCGGGGTGGCACCCGCGGGCACGTGCAGATGAACGAGCGCCTTGTCGAAGAACTTCGGTTTTACGCCGAATCTGTCTGCATTGGCGACGAGGTAGCTGTAGGCGATCTCGGCCGACTCCTTCATCACCCCGCCGAGCTGTCCCGTCAACTTGAACCCGCGGTGGAGATCGTGGATGTGCGTCGCCTCCACGCTGAGGGTCGCGCCCCCCATCGCCGTCCACGCCAGCCCCGTCACCACACCGATCCCCTGCAGGGGTTTCTCCCGCGTGAACAGGGGCCGGCCCAGGTAGGAAGCGACGTCCGCGGACCGCACCACGATGGGAGGTCTGGTGCGTTTCAGCAGTTTCACGACGGATTTACGCACGATCCTGCCGAGGCATTTTTCCAGCCGCCGGACACCGGCCTCCCTGGAATACTGCTCGATGATCTTCATCAGGGCCGATTTCTCGATCCGCAACTGACCGCGCGGTTTCAGCCCCGCCTCCTCGATCAGCCTTGGCAGGAGATGGTTGCGTGCGATCTGGTACTTTTCGTTCGCCAGATAACCCGACAGCCGGATGATCTCCATGCGGTCGAGCAGCGGACCCGGGATCGTGTCGAGCTGGTTGGCTGTACAGATGAACAGGACCTTCGAGAGATCGAAGCGCACATCGAGATAGTGGTCCAGGAACGCGGCGTTCTGTTGCGGATCGAGCACCTCGAGCAGGGCCGATCCGGGATCGCCGTGATACGACGCACCGACCTTGTCGATCTCGTCCAGCATGATGAGCGGGTTGGATGATCCGGCCTCCCTGATGGCCTGGATGAACTTGCCGGGCATCGCCCCGATGTAGGTGCGCCGATGCCCCTTGATCTCGGCCTCGTCGCGCATTCCGCCCAGGGAAAATCGATAGAACCGCCGGTCCAGCGCATCGGCGATGGAGTGTCCCAGAGAGGTCTTGCCCACGCCCGGGGGGCCGACGAACAGCAGGATGGAGCCCGCGACCTCTCCACGCATCTTGCCGACGGCGATGAATTCGAGGATGCGTTCCTTGACGTCCTCCAGACTGTCGTGATCGCGGTCCAGGATTTTCCTGGCCTTGACGAGGTTCAGCGCGTCGCGCGTATGGACGCCCCAGGGCAGGATGGTCAGCCAGTCGAGATAATTGCGTGTCACCGTGTATTCAGGCGATCCAATCTCGAGCACGGAGAACTTCTTGAATTCATCCTCGATGCGGTTGTCCGCCTGCGGCGGCAACTCCAGCTTCTCGAGCCTCGCCCTGAAACGCTCCGCCTCCGCGGTACGGTCGTCCTTGGACAGCCCGAGCTCCTTCTGGATGACCTTGAGTTGTTCGCGAAGGAACACGTCGCGCTGCCGTGTCTGGATCTCTTTTTCGACATGCGCCCGGATCTCCGCCTGGGCCTTGGCCAGTTCGAGTTCCTGGTTCAGCAGTACGAGCGACTTCTCGAGTCTCGGGACCAGTTCGATCGCCTCCAGGACGCTCTGGAGTTCTTCCTTGCTCGAGGTGGTCAGGCTGGCCGCGAAATCCGCCAGATGCGACGGGTCGTCCGGCCCGAAGTGGTCGAGAAACATCTTGAGCTCTTCCCCGTACAGCGGGTTGAGCGGCAGCAGTTCCTTGATGGTATTGATCAGCGCCACCGCGTAAGGCTTGATCTCGGCGGCGTCCCGGGGAGGTTGCTCGGGATAGTAGCGGACGCGGGCCTTGAACGGCGCCTCCTGCGTCAGCCATTCCACGATCCGGAAACGCTGCAGCCCGGCGAGCATCACCTGCAGCTTGCGTTCCTGGCGATGTACATGATGCACGCGGCAGGCGGTGCCCATGCGGTAGAATTCGTTGACCTGCGCCGACTCTGCCGCCCTGCTGCGAATGGCCAGCAGACCGAGGATCTCGTGCTGCGAGTCCGTCACCTCCTTCAGCGTCCTGGACCAGGCCTTCGCGTCGACGATCAGCGGCATGGCCTGCCCGGGAAAAAAGGGACGATTGGAAAGCGGGAGAATGTTGATGACAGCGGGAAGTACGTCCGCGCTACGCGCAATGTCCTGGCTGTCCGGGGACTCGCTGCCCTTCCCCGACTTCTTGTTGTCGTGATCGATGTCCAAAGCGGCCGGCCCCGGGTTGGCCCCGACTTAGGCAATTTCTGTCAAATACCATACCATCTGGTATGTTATTTTCCGGCAATCGCCTTAAGGGGTGTGGAGAAGGGAGACTCCTTGTCGATCAGTGTGACGCGTGTCGTCCGGTGGAGTCAATGCTGGCGAGTGGCGGCGTCTCTCGAGGCTATCGGGATGCTCCGGCTGAACTGCCCGACAGCATGGCTGCCGCCGGGCGGGCGATGCGCCGGGGTCAGTCGGTGACCTTGCAGGTGCTGATGCCCAGAAGCGAGTACGGCGGGCACCATCCGATCAATGCCGTGCCGAGCAGGACCGCGCCGATCGCGCCCCACCAGCTCTGAAAGTAGATCCCGGCCCCGATGACCACGATGCCGGCGACGGCGCGGATGGTACGGTCGATTGTGCCTACGTTCTTTTTCATCATCAGTCTCCATTCAGTGTTGATGCATCACGCAAGCCATTTTGGGGCCTGACCCGATCCCGGTCAGTGACAATGTCACACAGGTCCGCCATCAATCCCGACGGCTCAGCCGATCCAGGTCCCCAACCGCCTTCAACTGCACTTCACCTCGCCCAAGCCCGACCAGTCCATCATGCTCCAGGTCCTTCAGGATCCGGCTGACGACCTCGCGCGAGGTCCCCAGTTCCGAGGCGATTTCCTGGTGCGTGACGCGCACCGCGCCGCTACTCCCGTCGGACAGACGCAGTAAATGACGCGCCACCCTGACGTCCATGCGACGGAACGCGACCTCTTCGACGGTGGAGATGACTTGTGTCAGGCGCCGGGAGACGAGCCCGAACAGAAAGGCGCGCCATGCCTCTGACGCCGCCAGCCATCGCGTCACGTCCGGTGCCGGGACCATCACCGCGCAGGTATCGCTTTCGGTAATCGCACGGGCCGGGAACAGGGAGCCGCTGATGATGCACGACGCCGTCAGCACGCAACTGTCTCCGGGCTCGATCCGGTACAGCGTGATTTCCCGTCCGTTTTCCGCGGTCTTGCGCACGCGGACAGACCCGCAGAGGACCATGGCGAGCGCCCCGCAGATCTGGCCCTCGGAGCACACGAGTGACCCCGCCGGTATCTCGCCATACATGGCCCGGGAATGGAAGTCGTCGCGAAACGCCGGCGTACAGTCCGCCAGCATCGGAAATGCCGTCTCCGCACGTGCGCGTGTCGCCTGGTCCAGTGGCATGGCGTCTTACCGTTCGATTGGGAAAATGCGGACCGGTCGGGTCGCTCCGGGGTCCTCTACGATGCCGCGCACCGCCTGTACGGAGACTATACTGGGTTGACTTCCCGTCTCAAACAGCCGGCGATGGGTCCCCCACATGTTATGACGATTCCGCTTCGAAACTTCGTTTCGCGATTCGGCATCGGACTGTTGCTTGGATGCCATCTGGTCGCCGGATCGAGCGTCTCCGCACCACTCCAGCCTGAGCAGGTCCCCGAATCCCTGCAACCCTGGATCGACTGGGCATTGTTCGACGTCGAAGACCGCGAATGTCCCGTTGCCTACCGGTCCGGGGAACGCCGGTGTTCGTGGCAGTCGCGGCTTGCCCTGCGTCTTGGAGACACCGGTGGGACGTTTGAACAAACGATCACGGTGTATCGGGACGCGGCGTACCGGCTTCCCGGTGACGGGCAACACTGGCCGGAAGAGGTCAGACTGGACGGGGAACCCGCCCTGGTGACGCAACGGTCGGGACGTCCTGCGCTCAGGCTCACACCCGGGGCACATCACCTGACCGGGCGGTTTTCCTGGGAGCAATTACCCGAGGCACTCTACATTCCCCCGACGGCCGCCCTCGTCGGTCTTGTGGTCGGGGACGCCGCCGTCGCATTGCCGGACATCGGCTCCGGGGGCAGGCTCTGGCTTGGCGACCGCACGGTGGTCGCGCAGTCGGCATCGAACGCGGACGACCTGATGGTGCAGGTGTACCGGCGGATCACCGACGACCACCCGATGCGGGTGACGACGCGGATCGCGCTCGAGGTTTCCGGGACCGCAAGGGAGGTCTCGCTTTCGGGCGCACTGCTGAAGAACTTCATACCCCAGGAATTGCGAAGCGCCCTCCCCGCTCGGATCGAGCGTGACGGGACCCTGAGGGTACAGATCCGCCCCGGTCGCTGGGAGATCGACGTGACGGGGCGGCACCACGGGGATATCACCCAACTGTCCCTCGCCCCCAACGCACCGCCCTGGCCGCCCGAGGAGATCTGGGTGTTCGAGGCGCGCAACGCGCTTCGTTTGGTGGAGATCGAAGGGGCGCCGCAGATCGACCCGCGGCAGACCAGTCTGCCGGCGGACTGGCGTCAGCTGCCCGCCTGGCGTCTGAAGCCGGGGGAGACCATCACACTGAAAGTCATGCGTCGCGGAGACCCCGACCCCGACCCGGACGCCCTGCGTCTCGAACGGGATCTGTGGCTCGATTTCGATGGCCAGGGCTATACGATCCGGGATCGTATTACCGGCAGCATGACACGCGGCTGGCGCCTGTCCGTCGAACCCGATATTGAACTTGGGCGGGTTTCCGTGGATGGACAGCCTCAGCTGATCACCACCCTGCCCGGAGATCCGGACAGGGGCGTCGAGGTCCGTCACGGCAATCTCGACCTGGTGGCGGACAGTCGATATACCGCCTTGCGCTCGATACTGCCTGCCACCGGATGGAACACGGGGTTCCGTGGTGTCGAGGCGACGCTGAATCTTCCACCCGGGTGGAAGCTCCTGACCGCTTCCGGTGTGGACAACGTACCCGACACCTGGGTGCACCGCTGGACGCTGCTCGATCTGTTCATCGTCCTGATCGTGACCATCGCGGTCTCGCGCCTGTGGGGCAAGCCATGGGGACTGCTCGCCCTGATAACGCTGGTGCTGATCTGGCACGAACCGAATGCGCCGCGCTATGTCTGGTTGAACATCGTCGCTGCAAGCGCCCTGCTGGGCGCCCTCCCGCAAGGCAGGGTCAGACGGGCCGCGGTGATGTACAGGATTATCGCCCTGCTCTCCCTGGCCATGATCGCCGTGCCATTTCTCATGCAGGAGGCTCGTGTCGCCCTGTTTCCGCAACTCGAACAGTCGTGGCGCACCGTGGGACAGGACGGGGCAGCGAACGCCCCGGCGGCCCGGGACAAGGTACGTGTCGCCCCGTCGATGACCGGCGCGTTCGTCGAGCGTTCCTCATCCCCGTCCTCGTACGACAAGGGCCTGTACGAGTCGTACTCGAGCCGAACCTCGGACGAGATCGACCCGGTCGCGACGATCCAGACCGGGCCGGGATTGCCGGACTGGCAATGGAACACGGTCCGCATGAGCTGGAACGGCCCGGTTGACCCGGACCAGCGCATCAGACTGGTCCTGATCCCGCCTTCAGCGAACCTTGTCCTGAACCTGTTTCGTATCGTTCTGCTCCTGGCGCTCGCATGGGTCCTCGTGCGGCACGGCTCTCGACCGCCGCTCATACGCAAGCCCGCAAGTCGCCAGGCGACGGGGGCGGCCGCCATGGCGGCCATCGCGGGGGCGATCTCGCTGGTTCCGGTCGCGCGCGCCGATTTTCCCGACGCCGGGATGCTTACGGTCCTCAAGCAGCGGTTAAGCGAACCACCGGACTGCCTGCCGGCCTGCGCGGATGTCCCCGGGATGCACGTCTCGGTCGAAAGCCGTCGCGTCACCTTGGGTCTCGAGATCAACGCGCTGACCCGAACCGCGGTGCCCTTGCCACTGGACCCCGTGACGTGGATGCCCGAGACCGTCATGGACGGCGACGCTGCCGCGGAGTTGATGCGGGATTCGCAGGGAAGCCTCTGGCTGATGCTCGAACCGGGCCGGCACGAGGTCCTGATATCGGGGGCGGCGCCGGTCTCGGGCAGGCTGCAATTACCGCTGCAGCTCAGGCCTCACCGCGTGGCCGTCGATGCGGATGGCTGGCGCCTGGAGGGTCTGCGCGAGAACAACGTCCCCGGGGATCAGCTCCAGCTGGTTCGAATCGCTGACAGTGCAGGGGACAACGAGCGTGACAATATCGAGCCCGCCGAACTGCCGGCCTTTGTACGAATCGAGCGAACCTTGCGCCTGGGGCTCGACTGGCGTGTCGAAACCCGGGTGACGCGCATATCCCCGAGCGACGCGTCAATCTTCCTGCGTATTCCGGTCCTCGATGGCGAGTCAGTTCTGACCGAAGGCATTCATGTGACAGACGGTGAGGCGCTCGTCAGCATGAAACCGGGGCAGAATCAGGTCACGTGGCGCTCGACCCTGGAGAAGACTCCTGAAATCAACCTCACTGCATCGAACAACCCTGCGTGGGTGGAGGTCTGGCGCGCCGATATCGGTCCGACCTGGCATGCGGCGATCGAGGGGATCCCGGCCGTCCACAACGAGGACCCGCGGCGCCGCTGGCTGCCCCGGTGGCAACCCTGGCCCGGTGAGACGGTCACCATCACCCTGACCCGGCCATCGGGTGTGAAAGGCCCCACGTTGACGGTGGACAGGAGCGAACTTGAGGTCTCCCCCGGCAAGCGGACCACGGGCGCGACCCTGGAACTCGATCTTCGCAGCAGTCAGGGGGGGCAGCATGCGTTGCGGCTTCCCGATGGCGCCCGGCTGGAATCGGTCACTGTGGACGGCAGATCCCAGCCGATCCGCCAGGAAGGAAACGCCGTGACGCTGCCGGTCGTCCCGGGACCGAGGTCGTTCGAACTGACCTGGAGCCAGACAAGCGGAATCGATACCCGGTTCGAAACGCCGGGCGTTACCCTCAACGTACCCAGCGTCAACAGTACCGTGCGTGTCCTGTTTCCAGGGGACCGCTGGGTACTGTTTACCACGGGACCGCGCCTGGGTCCCGCCGTGCTGTTCTGGGGCGCACTGCTCGTTGTCGTTTTACTCGCCGTGGCGCTGGGGCGAATCAGGGGCTGGCCCCCGCTCAAGACCCATGAATGGCTGCTGCTCGGTGTGGGCCTGCTTCCGTCGGTTTCGTGGGGGATCATCCTGCTGATCGGCTGGCTGTTCGCGCTGGCGGCGAGAAAACGCGTACCGGAGGGACTTTCAGTCTGGCGATTCAACTTCGTGCAGATCGGGTTGGTCATCCTGACGATCGCCGCCCTGTCGATGCTTCTCCTCTCGGTCCAGAAAGGTCTTCTCGGCGTCCCCGACATGCAGGTCGCGGGCAACGGGTCCTCGGCATCGCGGATGAACTGGTACCAGGACCGGGTCGATGAGACGCTGCCGCAAGCGGTTGTTATTTCGGTGCCGCTATTCGTGTATCGGCTGATCATGCTGGCCTGGGCGCTCTGGCTGGCGCTCGCGCTGCTGCGCTGGTTACGGTGGGGTTGGGAGGCGTTTTCGACAGGTGGTTTGTGGCGCAAGATCCGGTTCAAACTACCGGCGAAAAAACGCACCGCCGTACACAGGGACGGCGGCAAGACGGAAAACGTCACCGGATCGCGGGACGAAGACGGGCAGCCGGCTTGATCAATACTCGCGCATCCCTTCGGAGGGTTCGATCTTCGAGACCTTGAAACCGCCCAGCACGGAGGCAACCACGCAGGAAGCCAGCGTGAGGTACAGGGCGCCCAGGTAGTGTTCCGGCAACAGTCGGCAGATGGACTCACCGAACGCCAGACTGCCCGAGAACATGTGGTTCAGCGCGGATTCGACACTGAGGTAGATCAGGCCGGCCAGCAACCACCCGAAGACCCCGGTCAGCAGGGCCTGCACCACCGGAAACCAGATGATACCGCCCGTGCGGACGCCGATCAGGCGCAACACGCTGAGTTCCCTGCGTTTGCGGTCGACGTTGGCCCACAGGCTCGCCCCCAGGGAGAGCGAAAAGCCGACCAGTGCGACGAGCGCCACGACCCAGAAGACGATGCTCAGATTACGGTCCAGCGACTGAACGATTTCTATGTCCGCACTCCGGGTCCGGACCTCGATCCCCGTCCCCTCCTGAAGCGTGTCTGCCAGCGCGGCAACGTCGTAGATGGACCGGGCGAACAGGCGAAAGCCCGGATACCAGCGCTCACCCTCGTAGGGTTCCTCGCCGGGCCAGCTCGTTTCCGGCACCGCGCGGCCGTCCCGATAGTCTTCCACCGCATCGAGCAGCGACCCGGAGACAAATGCCCCGTCCCTGGCGAAGGCGCCGGGCGGCGCAATCCCGATGACCTGAAGGGGCAGATGTACGCGTTCGCGCGCACCCCGATAGATTCGCGCGACGCTCCCGTCGATGGTGTCACCCCTGAGCGCCTCGAGCTTTCGCGCGACCGAATCCGATACGATGACCTCACCGATCTTCTGCGGTTTCGGGGCATCCGGATACAGCATTGGATCCCCCGGGCCCGACGGGATCAGTTCGGCGTTGACGATCTTCGACGGGGCGCTGCCTTCGGCCTTGTACAGGTTCATGGTGGCGGCGAGACTGCGGGTCTTCGGGGCCACGAAAGCCACGTCGCCGCGCGCCCGAACCAGTTCGAACCAGGCGGGGCTGAAATGCCCGCTTCCGACGGGACGAATCTCCCGGTTTCTCGGGTCCTGCACGAGCCGGTCGACCATGCCGGTCACGATGCCGAATTTCAGCCCGAACAGGACCATCATCGGTGCGAGTATCGCGGCGAGCGCAAGGATGAAGCATACCGACATCTGCCACTCGTGCAGGTAGTCGCGCACGGCCAGCCAGAGTACGGTCGGAAGTTCACGGCCTTTGCGCCGGCCGGACTTCAACCCTTGAACTCCGACACCACCACATTTTCGTCATCGGTGGCGTGAAAGCTGTGTTCCAGTTCCCTGAGGCCGAGTTCCCGCACGACATCGGCGTCGTGGCTCGCGATGACCAGCGTCAAATTCAGTTCCCCGGTCAACCGAACGAAGAGTTTCATGATCCTGGAAGCGTTGCAGGGATCCAGAGAGGCCGTCGGCTCGTCCGCGATCACGATGGATGGTCGATGGACCAGGGCCCGCGCAATGGCGACCCGCTGACGTTCGCCGACGGAAAGTGCGCCGGGCAGTTTGTCGAGATGGCGCGCTATCCCGAGTTCCCCGACCACGAACTTCATGGTATCCCAACCCGCCCGGGGCGCAAGGCGCAGGGAGAGCCGGATGTTGTCCCTGACGGAAATGAACGGCAGGAGCCCACCGGTCTGAAGCACATAGCCGATGTGGTGCTTGCGGATGGTGCTGAGGACGTCACGGCGTCTCTTGCGCCAGTACAGGGCGATGTCCTGCGGCTTGGCATCCTCGGTGTGGAGGTCAAAAATGGTCGCCTTGCTCGGGCTCAGGACCAGGGCGAGCATGTCCAGCAACGTACTCTTGCCGCACCCGCTGGGACCCACGAGCGCGATCTTGTCCCCTTTTTCGATGTCCAGTTGCGGGACGGTCAGCCGGAACTCGGCGCCTTCCGCCGCGCGGACCTTCAGTACATCACGCAGGCGATAGCCCATCATCCTCCCGGGAACAGAAAAGATGCGGGTCCGACTAGCGGACCCGATATTCAGGCGATTTCTGTCGAAAAACATACCATCTTGTTTGTCTTTTCGTCCGTCTTCTGTGTTGTGGCAACTGTTACATAGTTCGACTATGCGCCTGTTGCCACGTCTTGAATACGAACGAAAATCCTGTGCAATCTGGTATGTTCTTTTCCGACAATCGCCTTAGCGATTGTGCACCGCTCTTTTGGTATGTCAACTCACCTAGGAGCCTGTCCGAGAATGGAAGCTCTACTGCGGAAAAGCCTCGCTGGCCGGATTTCACGTTCGTTCTCGTCACACGAGGCGACTATTCTCCTCAAACGAACATAAAATCCACCTCAACGACGCTTCCCCTCGCGACGAACCCCATTCTCGGACAGGCTCCTGGTCAGGGAAGCATCTTCAACGCGACCGGGTAAACCGAATCACCGGTGACGGGGCCGTGGTCCAGGGAGATCCACAGATCGGTATTGTCGTGGATTGCCTGGTAGTAGTTGACCTTGGCCTCCAGTCGATGGATGAATTCCAGCTGCTGCTTGGCAGACCAGTTCTCCCAGTCTTCCAGGGAGACATCCATCACCTCGCCACGGTAGGGCAAGTCCTCGATATACTCACGCATGTACCCCAGGTCGGCCAGGTTCTTCGAGGCGGAACCGGAAACCCGGGTGCTCGCGGCCGTGGCGGTCGGGTCACGACTGACCGAAGCGGCGATGCTCTGCAGTTCCTGGAGGAAGTCGTTGGGGGAGAAAACGCCCTCTTCCGCGGCCACCAGCACCTTCTTCAAAACCGCCTGAAGATCACTGAGCTGGTCCCTGGTCAGCAGGACCCGCACTTCGACGGACTGCCGTGACGGGTCCGCGATGTCGCGGTCGATCAGCCAGGCGTTGAAGACCTCGGGCGCCTTGCCGCCCTCCGCCTTCTGCAAATAACGCATTCGCAGGGCATATCCCAGGGTGTCCACCTTGCGCTGAAATTCGTCCAGCGGATCGTCCCCTCCAGTCCGTGCGAAAACCGGGGTCTTGCCGCGTGTCGCGTCCGCAACCTGTGTGGTGATCTTCGAGGCGAAGCTGTCGAGTGCCTTGCCGAATCCCGCCACGGAACCCATCCCGACGGGATAGTAGAGTTCACCGATGCCCGGATAGAAGGACAACTTGGCGTACTGGGCCGCCGCCGAGTCGTGGTTGGCCCGCCCCGGTGGGGTCTCGAGGTGCAGCACCCAGATCGCGACGCCCTTGTCCTGCGCCAGCTGCTGTAACGCGTCGGCATTCATGCCGGTGCTGCCGAGCGGGTCGTGGCCCGGCCGCGCACCTGCGTCGGTGATCAGCACGACGTAGCGCGCCTCGTATCCCGACCAGTCGATGCCCTCGATGGCCTGTTTCACACCGGCGTAGGCATCCTCGATGAATCCCTGACTGGATACGCGGGCCGGCTGGACCTGATTGACGCGCTCGAAGAAACCTTCCGGGTCGATGCCCTCGTCGAGGGTTGCATAGGTGCGCGTTAGATATTCGAGTCCGGGCGCGACATCGATGTTATCGCGGTAGGCCACGACGCCGAAACTGACCTTTTCGTTCAGGCCCTGGGCCTCGATGCTCCGGTAGATCTTGCTGACCGCCTGGCGTGTGCGGTCGATGTACGGGCCCATGGAAACGGTCGAATCCACCACGAAGACCATCCCGGCCCTGTAGGCCCCGACATCTTCGCCCGTGTCGACGCCGCCGGCGGACACCTGGCCTTCCCCGGCGGGCACCGAGGCGATCCTGAGCATCCTGCCCTGTTCGTTACCGATGAAGACATCCTCGTACTGGGTGATCGGCACCAGGTAGAAATCCTCCTGGATGTCCACGTAGGCCTTGGGCTGGATCGAGATTATCGGTGATTCGGTGGAAATTTCACCCTTGGAGGCCTTGTCGTAGAGCAGACTGTATCCGAAGAGATCACGCGACGAGATCAGGCTCTTGAGAGAATTGCGGTCCCGGAACAGCAGGACACGGTCCTGGCCGAGCGGGTCCTTGAACGCCACCGTCAGGCTCTGCCTCCACTCGATGACGTCATCCGAGCGAACCCAGCCCTGGGCGCCGTCATGTTTGTCGACACCCACCCGAAGCCAGTCCTTGCCCGAGGCGTTCACGCGATCGTAGACGTAGAAAATCGTGAAGGGGGTCACCGGTTGTATGAACTGTGCGTTTCCGCCTGGCCTGGTGTACAGACGGGCACTGGGTTCCGCCAGCACACGCTGGTACAGGGACTTCTTGCCTTCCATCAGAAGGGGTTTGTTTCCACCGGTCACGGTAGCGCTTGCGGTCGCGGCCAGGATCAGGCTTGCGCTCAGCAACCCGAGCAGCGCCCTTCTCGTTACTTCCCGTACGTTCATTTCTCTACTCCGGATTCCGTATTCCATTGAAACAACAGTTTGTCTGCATCTTCATTTCCCCTCGAGGCAGCGTCTTCGGCCCAGGTGCGCAACGCCGCGAGCCTTTCCGGGGCAACGGTGTCACCGGCGCGGGCGGCCTGGGAATACCACTTCCAGGCCTGTTCGGGATCGGGCTCGTCCATCATGCTGCTCGCGCTCGAGTAATAAAGCGGGTCGTACATCTCGGCAAGCAGCCGCGCGGATTCGCCGTGTCCACTGCGGGCAAGATAGAAAAACATCAGATGCGCATCGGTGACCCTGCCCTCGCGCTGAAATCCGTTCGCGATCGGAAACAGACGTTCGACATCCGGCGTGCGGCCTCCGGCCCTTGCTTCCCGAATGAGTTCTCGCGCCGCTTCACCGGGCACGGTGCCCTCGGGGGGGGGTGCACTCGTCGTGGCGGGTCGCCTGAAAACGGGAAAGTCACTGCCTTCACCCATGAACAGGTAATAGGCGCCCACCGCGATAAAGACCGCAAGGATGGCGATGACTGCGATTTGCCAGGTACTCAGGGTCTGCTGGCGATGACGACTCAGGTTTTGGCTAGGTCTCACGTTGGCCCCTCGTGTTCCGTTCGGAATCGGACCCGGATTAAAATCCATCGAGTTCAGAAAGTTGCGTCTCAACATTTTCTGCGTCCTTGCCAACCACCCGGCTGCTTGATGTCCCTGACCGCGGGTCGTGCAACGTCACATGCCATCCGCGGATACTTCATATTCTACTGATCCTGCTGCAAGGATCGAACCGCGGTGCGCCGTTTCGTGACGTATATCCGGGTACAGGTCCCCGGGTCGCCCCGTCGAATCGCGGGACACATCCCGGCAATGGCGGACCGCTGCGATTCAGGCACCCTCGAATGCATAATAGTATATTATGATTTACTTATTTTACAAACTTCCGTCACATCCTCGCCGATTCCCCTCTACTGCAAAGTCTAGCCTCAATCGGCCACGCCATGATCTGCGACAACCCCATCCGGAATTGACGCACGCAATTGAAACGCGTTTGAGATACGCTTTGCACTGACACCGCCTCGCCCGCAAGACCCCGGCGGGACCCCGAATCCAGATCCCCGAAAAACGACAAACCTGAAGGAAATACCATGGCCGGCACCCGATTCAGCCTGGAAGTCCAACCCGTCATCCCCGAACGCATCGCCCGACTCGATGAACTGGCCAATGATTTGCTCTACAGCTGGGACCGCCAGGTCCGTCGGCTGTTTTACCGTCTTGACCGCAAGCTGTGGGAGTTTTGTCGCCACAACCCGAAGGTGTTTCTTCGCCGCGTCTCTCAGGACAGGCTGGAGGAAGCGGCCAAGGACCGTGGCTTCATGGACGATTACAACAAGGCGCTGTCGACCTACGACACCTACCATGCCGAAGGCATGCGCAGCAGTGTGGAGCAGATTCTCGACCCGCGGCACGACCTGATCGCCTACTTCTGCGCCGAATTCGGGTTCCACGAAAGCTTCCCGATCTATTCCGGCGGGCTTGGCATCCTTGCCGGTGATCACTGCAAGGCGGCAAGCGACCTGGGGCTGCCTTTCATCGCAGTCGGGCTCCTTTACCGCAAGGGGTACTTCATCCAGACGATCGACGGCCATGGAAACCAGTGTGCCCACTACGTGACGACTCGATTCGAGGACCTGCCCATCGTACCCGCCGCGGCCGCCGACGGCAGCGAGGTCCATGTCAACGTCATGATCGCCGACAGGCGAGTGGAACTGAAGGTATGGAAGGCGAAGGCCGGACACGTCACGCTCTATCTGCTCGACAGCGACCTCGACGCCAATTCCGACCAGGACCGCAGCATCACGTTCCAGCTCTACGGCGGTGACGCGAATACACGGATCCAGCAGGAGATCGTTCTGGGAATCGGTGGCGTGCGCGCCCTGAGGGCCCTGGGTTGCGAGCCCAGCCTGTGGCATATCAATGAGGGGCATGCTGCCTTCCAGATCCTTGAACGTTCCCGTGAGCTGATCGACGCCGGGCACGACCCGGAGACGGCGCTGGAGCTTGTCGCCGGCGGAACCGTATTCACCACGCACACCCCCGTTCCGGCGGGCCACGATATCTTTCACCACGATCTGATCCGCATGTACCTTGGACAAAGCCGCTGGGGGGCCGGTATCGGAGAAGCGCAGCTACTTGCACTTGGCTGCTTCCCCGGAGACGAAAGCGGTTTCAACATGACTGCGCTCGCGCTACGCGGATCGCGCTTTCACAACGGCGTCAGCAAGATCCACGGGGGTGTCGCCTCCAAGATGGAGTCCTATGTCTGGCCACAGATCCCTCCGGAAGAGAACCCGATTTCCCATGTGACAAACGGCGTCCATCTGCCGACGTTTCTCGCCCGGGAATGGACCAACCTGTTCGACATGCGCTTCAGCGACTGGCGCAATGAGCTGTATCACGAAGATTACTGGCAGTGCGTCGAGGGGATCCCCGACCTGCGCTACTGGAGTCTGCGGCAGGAACTGAAGACGCAGATGCTGGAATATGTCTGCACCCGCGTGACGGAACAGCAGAAACGCAACGGCACCAGTGCAGCCAACATCGCCCGCATCACCCAGTTCCTGAGCGAGTCGAATTCCGACAGCCTCGTCCTCGGTTTCGCCCGGCGCTTCGCGACCTACAAGCGAGCGACCCTGCTTTTTTCGGACCCCGATCGCTTGAAGCGCCTGCTGAACAACCCCGACCGTCCGGTCATCATCGTCTTTGCCGGCAAGGCCCACCCGAACGACGATCCCGGCCAGCAGCTGATCCGGGACATCCACCATTTTTCCATGCAGCCGGACTTCGTCGGCCGGATCGTCCTGCTGGAAGGCTACGACATGGCGCTTGCGCGCAAGCTCGTCACGGGCGTGGACGTCTGGCTGAATACGCCGGAGTATCCGCTGGAGGCCAGTGGAACGTCGGGCCAGAAAGCGGGCATCAACGGGGTCATCAACCTCAGTGTCCTGGACGGGTGGTGGGGCGAAGGTTACGACGGCGCCAACGGCTGGGCGATCGCACCGCACGGACCGCAGTTCGATTCCGAACAGCGTGACCGCGAGGAGGCCGGTGAATTTCTGGACCTGCTGGAGAACGAGATCATCCCCCTGTATTTCGAGCGCGATCACCAGGGATATTCGCCCGAATGGGTCAGTTCGTCGAAGGCCTCGATGAAGTCGGTGTTGCCGCGTTTCAATGCGCAGCGAATGGTGATGGACTACGTACGGGGTTTCTACGGTCCGGCCCGCGATCATTTCAGGCGGCTGAATGCGAACAACGGCGCGCTGGCGCGGGAGCTTGCCGCCTGGAAACACAAGATCAGGGAATGCTGGCCCGGGGTTCACATGCAACTTGCCGAGAAGATCCCGACGGAAATCCGGTACGACACCACGTTATCGATACGCGTCACTGCGGACCTGAACGGCCTGTCGCACGAGGACGTCGTCGTCGAATGCCTGGTCACGCACTGCGAGACCACCCCGGGCAGGGAGTCTCTCTACAACCGGTTCTTTCTCGAAGCGGAATCGGGGGGGAACGGGGAAAACGTGATGTTCACCGCGCCGTTCCATCCGGGTCTGTCCGGTCTGCAACATGTGAGGCTGCGCATGTACCCCTATCATGAGGCGTTGGGTCACACGTTCGAGATGGGCAGCATGATCTGGCTCTAGTGCTCTATCCATCAGATAACCCGATTGCCCCTGAAACTCAGCTGCGATGGAGGGTAGGTGACCTCACCATGGGGCGACATCCGGTTCAAGTCAGCAAGACACGCCGTAAATACATCCGTGTAGGCTCGACTGCGGCATCCGTGCCGCAGACGGTCTTGCTGACTTGAACCGGATGTCGCCGTACCGACCGAACCAGGATATGGCTGAGTTTCAGGGGTAATCGGTTCAGATTATTGCGAGTTCAGTTGGATAGAGCACTGGCGTTTCGACCAGGCCCGCACGCCCCAGCATGTAAGGATACGTTCCCCTGCGCCGTGTGATCACTCCGTCTCTTCAACGGGGGGCGGCCCGGTCAGATCATGAGGGTCGAGGAGTCGGCGTAGCGTCTCTTCCGGCAGGTCGGTCATCTCCCTGGCGACGTCGAGCACGGGTCTGCTTTCGGCATACGCTTTTTTGGCAATCTCCGCACCCAATTCGTAGCCGATGACGTGGTTCAGGGCCGTGACCAGGATCGGGTTTCGTTCGAGCGCACGCTGTATGTTTTCCTCATTGACCGTGAAGCCCTCTATTGCGCTGTCCGCCAGAAGCGCTGCCCCGCTGGATAGCAGTTCGATGCTCTGCAGCAGGTTGTGGACGATCACCGGCAACATGACGTTCAGCTGGAAATTTCCGGATTGACCGGCGATCGTCACGGTCACGTCGTTGCCGACCACCTGCGCGCAGACCATGGCGACCGCTTCGGGGATGACCGGGTTGACCTTGCCGGGCATGATGCTGCTGCCCGGTTGCAGTGAGGGCAGGGCAATCTCGCCGAGCCCCGCGAGTGGCCCGGAGTTCATCCAGCGCAGGTCGTTCGAGATCTTTGCCAGCGCTACGGCCAGGGTCCTCAATTGCCCACTCATTGCGACCGAGGCGTCCTGACAGCTCAGGCCTTCGAAGAAATTCTCACCCGGTGTAAAGTCGATGCCGCTGACTCGCGCCAGTTCCCCGGCCACGTTTTCGGCGAATTCGGGTGAGGTGTTCAGGCCCGTGCCCACCGCCGTACCCCCGAGCGCGAGTTGATGCAATCCGGGCAACGAGGCCTCGATGCGCGCAGTGGCATGTCTCACCTGTGCCGACCAGCCACCGAGTTCCTGGTCCAGCCTGACGGGCAGCGCGTCCATCAGGTGGGTCCGCCCGGTCGTCACGGTACCGCGGACGCTTTCGGCCTTCCGGTCGATGGTGTCGGCAAGCATCCGCAGCGCAGGCAGCAGGGATTCCTCGATGGCCAGGGTCGCCGCGACGTGGATGGCCGCGGGGATCACATCGTTGGAGCTCTGACCGCGGTTGACGTGATCGTTGGGATGCACCGGCCGGTCCAGGTTGGCCGACGCCAGCCGGGCGATGACCTCGTTGGCGTTCATGTTGGTGCTGGTCCCGGAACCGGTCTGGAAAACGTCTATCGGAAACTGGTCATCGAATTCGCCACTCGCCACGGCGTTGGCGGATCGTTCGATGGCCGAGGCGATTCCATCCTCCAGGAACCCCAGCTCTCCGTTGACATGGGCGCAAGCCGCCTTGATCAGACCCAGCGCGCGCAGGAACTGGCGCGGCATGCGCAGCCCGCTCACGGGAAAGTTGTCCACCGCCCGCTGTGTCTGCGCACCCCACAGGGCGTCCAGCGGGACATCGACCATCCCCATGCTGTCTTTTTCAACACGGTAACGCGCGTTGCCCATTGCCTGTCTCCAGCCGCCCAACGAAGGCCGTGTAGTATACTCACACCCGTCTTCAGCGACCCGACCGGATTACGATATGGACCTTTCCGCCCTGACCGCGATCTCGCCTGTCGACGGCCGGTACGCCGACAAGACCGCTGCGTTGCGACCGCTGTTCAGCGAATACGGCCTGATCCGTCACCGCGTCCTGGTCGAGGTCCGATGGCTGCAGGCGCTGGCCACACACGAAGGCGTCTCCGAGGTGCCGCCACTGTCGCCGGAGGCAGCCTCCCGCCTGGATGACATCGTCACGGGTTTCTTCACGCACGACGCCGAACGCGTCAAGGCGATCGAGCGCACCACCAACCACGATGTCAAGGCGGTGGAGTACTTCCTCAAGGAGCGCGTCGCCGGCAATCCCGAACTCGAATCGATCAGCGAATTCCTGCATTTCGCCTGTACTTCCGAGGATATCAACAACCTCGCCTGGGCCATGATTCTGAAAACGGCCCGCGACGAGGTGATCCTGCCCGGGATGGACGAGGTCATCCGGACGCTGCGTTCGTTGGCCGTGACACACGCGGACGCGGCCATGCTGTCACGCACACACGGCCAGCCGGCCTCCCCCACCACCCTGGGCAAGGAGATCGCAAACGTCGCTTACCGCCTTGGGCGTCAGCGCGACGGGGTGGCCGAAGTCGGCATGCTCGGCAAGATCAACGGCGCGGTCGGCAACTACAATGCCCATTTCGCGGCCTATCCCGAGATCGACTGGCCGACGACGGCGCAGGACTTCGTGGTGTCGCTCGGATTGCGCTGGAACCCCTATACCACCCAGATCGAACCACACGACTACATGGCGGAACTGTTCGACGCCATCTCGCGGTTCAATACGATCCTGATCGATTTCTGCCGTGACGTCTGGGCCTATATCTCCCTGGGATACTTTCGTCAGGTCACGGTGACCGGCGAGGTCGGTTCGTCTACCATGCCCCACAAGGTCAACCCGATCGATTTCGAGAACGCCGAAGGCAATCTCGGCGTCGCCAATGCCCTGTTCGGTCACCTGTCGGTCAAACTGCCGGTGTCGCGCTGGCAACGAGACCTGACCGACTCCACCGTGCTGCGCAACCTCGGTGTCGGTCTGGCGCACACCCTGATCGCGATGCAATCCCTGGAGAAAGGACTCGGCAAGCTCGAAGTTGACGGGGTCCGATTACGCACGGACCTCGATGCCAACTGGGAGGTCCTGGCAGAGGCCGTGCAGACAGTGATGCGACGCGCCGGAATCGACCGTCCCTACGAGCGCCTGAAGGAACTCACCCGCGGCAAGCGTATCGACGCGGCGGCGATGCGCCACTTTGTCGAGGGTCTGGACATCGACGACGACACCAGACAGCGATTGCTGGAACTGACACCCGGCGCGTATACCGGTAATGCCGCGGCGCAGGCGCGGGGACTGCCGTGACCCACTTTCTGGTCCGTCCAGCGGACTGGCGCCGTGATCAGGATGCCCTGCGCGCGATTCGTCGCAGGGTATTCATCGAGGAGCAGCAAATTTCCGAAGCACTGGAATGGGACGGTCAGGACGGGGACGCGCTGCATGTCGTCGCCGTGGACGATAACGGATTACCTGTGGGAACCGGACGCCTTCTCAGGGACGGCCGGATCGGCCGGATGGCGGTGTTGCCGGAAGTCCGGCGGCGGGGTATCGGCCGGGCGCTTCTGGATGCCCTGCTTCGCAGCGCCCGGTCGAACGGGATGCCTGACGTCTACCTCGACGCACAGGTGTCGGTACTGAAATTCTACCGGCATGCCGGTTTCGAGTCGGTGGGCCGGACCTTTCTCGAGGCGAGCATCCCTCATCAACGCATGCGCCCGGTATCGTGGTCAGTCGAGGAGGACGATACACGAGCCGCGAAGGGAAATTCCACAACCGAGCCAACCGGTCGTTCAGCATCCGCGGGAAGCTGATTACCCATGACCCTGATCGATGCCCTGAACACAAATGGCCGATTCCAGCTCGGCGAGACCAGTGAACGGCTTGTCCTGGCCACCCGGGCCGAAAACCGTGCAGCGTCCGTGGCGCTGGTCCGTCAGGCCCGTCACTCACTGCTCATCATCATCAGGGAACTCGACGGCCCGCTCTACGCCAACGCGCCATTCGTGGACGTGGTCTCGACCCTCGCCCGTCGCAGCCGGCATACCAGCACCCGGATCCTGGTCATGGAGTCGGAAGCCATCATGCATCAAGGCCATCTGCTGATCGAGTTGAGCCAGCGCCTGAGCAGTTCGATCCAGATTCGCAAGCTGGGCGAAGAGGGCAGGGACTTCAACCAGGCCTGTCTGGTGGCAGACAGTACCGGTGTACTTCATCGACCGCAGTCGGACCTTTACGCGGGCACCCTGGATTTCAATGCCCCCGGTCAGGCGCAGATCCTGACGGCACGCTTCGAGGAATTGTGGGAACATAGCGCGCCCGACCCGGAACTGCGCCGGCTTCACGTTTGATGAGAGGTGGCAACACCCCTTGCGGGCCATCTCCCCTGTCTGGTCGGGCCAAGCGTTCGCCGGTGAATGTCGCCCATTCCCTGCGTCACGTGATCTGTATCGTCCTTGGCGGCATCGTGTTTGGCGCCGCCAGCGCCGGACCCGCCGATCCCATCGAGGTCATCCCGCTTCAGAACCGCATGGCCGACGAGCTGGTTCCGATCATCCGTCCGCTGCTGGCACCGGATGACGCCCTGACCGCCAGCCGGAATCAGCTGATCGTGCGAACCGACCCCGCCACACTGGCGCAGATCCGGGAGGTACTGCGGCAACTGGATATGCCGCCCAGAAACCTGCTCATCAGCGTGCGCACGGTCGACCGGCGGGAGGCCTTTGCGAGAGGGGCGTCGATATCGGGAAGGATCGGTACCGAAAACGCACGGGTCACTATCGGCAATCCGGGGGACAGGGCCCTGGAGGTCCGCGCGAAGGACCGGTCACGCCAGGCGGCGTCCGATCACGTTGCCGGTGTGCGGGTGCTCGAGGGCCAGTCGGCCCAGATCTCCACCGGTCACTCCGTGCCGGTCGTCAGGGCGTCGGCGCCGGGAGGCGTCGTCTATCGCGGCGGCTATCGAGACGCGGGATCCGGCTACACGGTCCTGCCCCGGGTCAGCGGCGAAACCGTCACCCTGCAGATCAACCCTTCCTCGACCGGCGCGGTCACGGGACCCTATGGAAGTTTCGAGACCCGGCAGCTCGATACCGTGGTCTCCGGCCGCCTGGGCGAGTGGCTGACCCTCGGCGGGATCGACGATACCGCATCGGTCACGACCTCGGGCATCGCCTCGGGATCGCGACGGACCTCGACCTCGGACGCATTCGTCCAGGTGCGGGTAGAGGTCGTCGACTAGGAGCCTGTCCGAGAATGGGGTTCGTCGCGAGGGGAAGCGTCGCTGAGATGGATTTTATGTTCGTTTGAGGAGAATAGTCGCCTCTATTTAACGAGAACGAACGTGAAATCCGGCCAGCGAGGCTTTTCCGCAGTAGAACTTCCATTCCCGGACAGGCTCCTAGTTCCCCGGCCACCGCGGACAGCATGCACCGCAACCGGGAGCGGCCTTATCAGGACAGCAGCCGGATCAGCAGGGCCACGATCGCGACCGCGCCAAGGCACATGACGCACGCAAGAAGGATTTTCCACGCCTTCGTTGTGTCCATGCCCGATGGCTGTGCGGAGCGGGCGGATCGCGGAATCTGTCTC
>JAYENI010000070.1:0-9523 GCA_034722015.1 Pseudomonadota bacterium | reverse complement strand
CCGGATCAGCAGGGCCACGATCGCGACCGCGCCAAGGCACATGACGCACGCAAGAAGGATTTTCCACGCCTTCGTTGTGTCCATGCCCGATGGCTGTGCGGAGCGGGCGGATCGCGGAATCTGTCTCTCAGAAACCAGGGACTCGCTAACCCTCTGATTTCAGACGTTTGATGCCGAGCATCTTGAGGCCGTACTTCTCGTAGACAGGTTCGGTGCTACCCACCCTAATCTTTCTAAGAAAATACTTCTCGTAGGCAATCTTGGCCACGTGGACCCACTTACCTTCCTTGAACCAGGTGACGTTACGCGGGGGGATCTGAGGTATGGCGACGAACGCGGCCCCGGTGTCACCCATGTCGGCCAGACAGATCGCGCTCCAGGTTGCCGTTTCCGCGGGCTCCCTGCCGGCGAGTTCAGCGGCGATATTGTGCACGATGGCGGTGACCATGGATTCGATCATGTAGCCGGTCTTCGGCGTCCCGGTCGGTACCGGTGTCTGCTCGACGGGAGGGATCGCCACGCAGACCCCGGCCGAATAGATATTCGGGTATTTCGGATTGCGCTGCCTGTCGTCGATCAGGACGAAACCCCGCGGGTTGCACATGCCATCGACCGCCGCGACCGGATCGACCCCCTTGAAGGCGGGTAGCATCATCGAGTGTTTGAACGGCAACTCGTGCTGACGCACGACCTCCCCGGCCTCATTGTGCTCATCCACGTACATCATGCCGTCCTCGACACGGGTCGTCTTCGCGTTGGTGACCCATTTGATGCTGCGCTTGCGCAGGGCCGATTCGAGCAGGGACTTGGAATCGCCGACCCCGCCGAGCCCCAGGTGGCCGATGTAGGGTTCGCTGGTGACGAAGG
The DNA here is from genome assembly GCA_034722015.1 of Pseudomonadota bacterium. GTDB lineage: Bacteria > Pseudomonadota > Gammaproteobacteria > JAJDOJ01 > JAJDOJ01 > JAJDOJ01. The sequence continues at coordinate 8,656 of JAYENI010000070.1, read as the reverse complement.
TCATGGGCACCTGGTCGCGCTTTTTCTGTTTGCGCAACTCGCAGTCGAGGATGAACGCGTATTCGTAGGCGGGACCGAAGCAGCTCGCCCCCTGGACCGCACCGACCACGACCGGGCCGGGCTCCTCCGCCAGCGCATTGAAGTCCTCGAAGGAGTGCTCCGCGTGACCCAGGGTGCAGACGGACCGGGTGTATCCGTCCGGGCCCAGACCCGGCACCTCGTCGAACGCAAGCTTGGGACCGGTGGTGATAACCAGGAAGTCGTAGTTGACGGTCTGGCCATCGGCCGTAGCCACCGAGTTGCCTTCGGCATCGATACTGACGACCGGGCTGGTGATAAATTCGATGCCCTTCTTCTCGAGGCATTTTCTGACGTCGACGGACGTCGCCTTGCGCTCGCGCCAACCGACGGCGACCCAGGGATTCGAGGGCGTGAACTCGAACACGGGCTTGTCGCTGATGACGGTCACATCGTGTTGCATTCTGCTGAGTTCCGCGCGCAGGTCATACGCGGCGGTCATGCCCCCAATACCGGCGCCGACAACGACTACCCTGGCCATATCGATTCTCCCTCTCCTTTCTGATGGTGACGGATCATTACGCCAATCGCGGGAACGTTGTCAAGGATCCCTTCTCGGGAGACATGCCAGAAAATGCGGCGGCGAGCCGTGCGACCTCGTAGCACGGCGTTTGTATCGACGCCACGGAAACCATCGGGGCGCGGCAACAGGGCGCTCGACGGTGCGGTGCCTGCCGCTTCGAAAGTCCCGACACCGGCGCCCGCAGACGGCAAAGACTATTCGATCACGGCCATGATGTCGTCTTCCCTGAGCACGAGCAGCTCGTCGTCGCCCAGCTTTACCTCGGTACCCGAATACTGGCCGAACAGCACCCGATCGCCTGCCTTGACGTCTACCGGGCGGTTCTCGCCGCTGTCGAGCACCTTGCCGTTGCCGACGGATACCACCTCACCCTGAACCGGTTTCTCGGTCGCCGAGTCCGGGATGACGATGCCGCCGGCGGAGGTGCGTTCCTCCTCCATGCGGCGGACCACGACGCGATCATGTAAGGGACGGATTTTCATGTCAATCAATCTCCAGAAAACTCAAGTACGAACGATGCGGGGGGAAAGTATCCCCACGCGTGGGACTGCACACCTGACACTCCGGTGTTCAGGATAGCGAAAGAATATAGATCCGGAGAATCGACGGTCAAGGGCCTTCAGTCGGCAGGGATCACACTCAGGACGCAAGCTGTTCGCCCGGGGTATCTGGCCCCCTTCCCTGCGCAGTCCGGTTTTGGGGTGAATGCTGCATCAGGGGCCGCATCTGCTGCGCTGGCGATCAGACATGCCCGAGTGCAGTAGAATGTCCATTGCGGCCGGCTAAGGCCGACATAGCTCCGTATCGGGTCATCGGAGTGCCGCCTGCCTTGCAGCCGGGCCTCGCATCTTTCTTCGTGTGTACCAGTTGACTGGAAGATTGAAATCATGGAAAAGCTTGCCTCGACAGCGTCCGGATCAGATCTCAGCCCGGCAGATACCAATATCTACGAAAAGGCCCTGGAAGAGCTGGGCATCATCAATCTGGACGGGATTTACTGGAACCTCTCCACGGCGCAATTATACGAAGGGGCCATCCGTCGCCGCGAAGCGCACTTGGCGCACCTCGGTCCCCTGGTGACAAGGACCGGCTCCTTCACCGGGCGCGCCCCGAACGACAAGTTCATCGTCGACGATCCCGTTTCTCACTGCAAGGTCTGGTGGGGCAAGGTCAACAAGCCCTTCCCCGAGCATCAGTTCGATGCCCTGTACGAGAAGGTCTGCCTCTTCCTGGAGGGCCAGGAGGTATTCGTGCAGGACCTTCTCGTGGGCGCCGACCCGGACTACGAGATGCCGATTCGTGTCGTCACGCAAATGGCCTGGCATTCCCTGTTCGCCCGAAACATGTTCATCCACCCGCAGAGACCGGGGCGCACCCCGGAGCATGAGGATCCGCAATTCACTGTGGTCCACGCGCCGCATTTCCACGCCCAACCCACCGTCGACGGCACGAATTCTGAGGCCTTCATCATCGTGAACTTTGCCCGTCGGCTGGTACTGATCGGAGGCACCCAGTACGCCGGCGAAATCAAGAAGTCGATTTTTTCCGTGATGAATTATCTGCTGCCGCAACAGGGTGTGCTGACCATGCACGCGGCCGCCAACGTCAGCGAGAAGGGTGACTCCGCGATCCTTTTCGGCCTTTCCGGTACCGGCAAAACCACCCTGTCTGCAGACCCGGAACGCAAACTGATTGGTGACGACGAACACGCCTGGGGTGATCAGGGCATCTTCAATCTCGAGGGTGGCTGCTATGCCAAGGTCATTCGCCTGTCCGAGAGGCAGGAGCCGCTGATCTACCACACGACGCGACGCTTCGGCACCATACTGGAAAATGTCAGTATGGATTTCCGCGATCGCAAACTGGACCTGGACGATGATCGCCTCACCGAGAATACCCGGGCGTCCTATCCGATCTCCCACATCCCCAACACCATCGTTCCCGGTCTGGCCGGGCACCCCAGGGATATCGTCATGCTGACCTGCGACGCCTTCGGGGTGCTGCCACCCATCGCCAGGCTGACCCCGGAGCAGGCCATGTACCACTTCATCTCGGGCTACACGGCCAAGGTGGCGGGCACCGAAACAGGGATCACCGAACCCCAGGTCACGTTCAGCACCTGTTTCGGTGCGCCCTTCATGTCGCTGGATCCGAGCGTCTACAGTGGTCTGCTGGGACGCAAGATCCAGGAGCACGGGGTACGTTGCTGGCTGATCAATACCGGCTGGTCAGGTGGCCCCTACGGCATTGGAAAACGAATGGACATCCATCACACTCGCGCCATGCTACGGGCCGCGCTGGACGGGGAACTGGACGATGTCCCCACGACCGTGGACCCGATTTTCCGATTTCTCGTTCCTGAGCGATGCCCAGGGATCCAGGACGAGGTACTGCAGCCCGCCAACACCTGGCCGGCCCCGGAGGCTTACCGCGCCAAGGCGATGGAACTGGCGCGGGCCTTTCACGAAAACTTCAGGCAGTTCGAGAGTCACGCGGGTGAATCGGTAATGGCCGCCGAGCCGAGGCTGTCGTACCAATAGGACGGTTTTCGGCCCGGCCACCGTTACCCCGGTTTGCTGCCACGGGACAGGGTCGCTACAGGCTCCAGCTCAGGGAACGGGAGAGTCGCTCACTGACGATCCGGACTCAGTGGTCATTTTTCCCGCGTGCTGGCGTAATAGGTCTTGCGAAACCGCTCAATGGCCACCTCGTTTTCGACATCGTCTCCCTTGACCTTCGTCAATGCCGCCTGACCCAGCGCGATACTCGCCTCGAGATTCTCGGAGACGGCAAGCCGGGCGCCCTGGAGTTGCAGACTCTGGCAGCGCTCAAAATCGTGTCCCCGGACCAGTATGTCCAGCTTTGGAAACGTCCGGTGCAGGGAGCTGACCACCTGCTCGGCCACCTGAAAATCGTCGACCGTGACGATCACCAGATCCGCGTTGCCCACCCCCAGGCTTTTCAGGACTTCGGATTGTCGCGCGTCCCCGTAGAACACGGATCGACCCGCCCTGCGTTCCCGTTTGACGACATTGCATTCGTTGTCGACGGCGACGTAACGTACGTCCCTCATTTCGAGTATTCGCCCTACCCGGCGCCCCACCCGTCCGAATCCCACGATGACGATCGAGGCGGACGGTTCGATCTCCGCGGCCAGCCCGTCTCCCCCGGGATCGCCCCTGCGGGAACTGGCCACCCGACAAGCCAGTCCGGCAAGGGGCGGGGTTGCCAGCATGCTGAGTACTACGACCAGCAGCAGTTGCTGAAACAGCCCCTCGTTCAACAGGGCGGCATCGTATGCCACTGCGAAGAGCACCAGCGCGAACTCTCCGCTCTGGGCGAGCAGAAGCGCTATCGCCAGCCCCGTCCCTCCCTTGTGCCCGAGTAGTCTGGACAGTGGCCACAGCACGGCGACCTTGATCAGCATCAGCGTCACGACCAGTCCAACGGAAACCAGCGGATTCTCGAGGAACTGCCCCAGTTCGAGAGACATCCCCATCGACATGAAGAACAGCCCGAGGAACAGGCCCCGGAATGGCTGGATCTCCGCCATGACCTGGTGTCGATACTCCGAATCGGCCACCAGCAGTCCCGCCACAAACGCGCCCATGGCCATCGACAGACCGATTTCCGCTATGAGCACGGCGGTACCGAGAACCAGCAGCACGGCCGAGGCGGTAAATATCTCCGGCGATCCGTGCCGGGCGACGCGGTGCAGGATCGGTTGTAGCAGAAACCTGCCCCCGAGGATGATCAGCGCAAGAATTGCCAGCGCCTCGAACAGAGCAAGGCCGATATCCTTCTCGATGGTAAGATCCGGTACGGTCAGCAGGGATGCCAGGGCCAGGAGTGGAACCACGGCCAGATCCTGAAACAGCAACACGGCGATGGATGTGCGCCCGTAGCTCGAGGTCAGCATCTTCTGCTCCGCCAGCAGCTGCAGCACAAAGGCCGTGGACGAGAGCGCCAGCGCGGGTCCGACCAGTACCGCGGCGCGCGCCTCCAGCCCGAACACGAAATGAGCCGCCGCGGAGAGCAGCACGCCCGTCACAACCACCTGGAGTGACCCCAGCCCGAAGACCATTCGCCGCATCAACCACAGGCGGGAAGGTTTCAGTTCGATTCCGATAACGAACAGCAGCAGCACCACGCCGAGTTCGGCCAGGTGACCGATCTCGGCCGCGTTGTCGACCAGACCCAGTGCCGACGGCCCGACCGCCATACCCGCTATGAGAAAACCCGGCACGGTACCAAGCCCCGCGAAACGGGATAACGGCACCACGATAACGGCTGCCGTCAGGAGAAACATAATGTCCGTGAGGTATGGCAGACTCAATTTGGGCTATCGGGGACGACCTTGTTCAGCGGCCACAAAAGAATGGATGTCTACAGGAAAGGATAGCATCGGGAAGCGTCCGCCTTCTTCGACACCCCGACCAACCGGTTTTTGCTCATCATCTTTCAGGCAACCCCGAATCGACTCGTTTGTCGTCAGACTTGTGCGCAGTTACGCGTAACGGTATGCGTCGAGTCCCGGCCACCCACGCTCGACAGAGACTCGATATCCAGTGTGACATTTCCGACACGTGCCCCCGCGACCCCTTCACATACCGGCACCGCGTTTCATATCAGTCTGTCCGTGCATGTTGAACGCCAGCACGTCCCGCTGTCGCGAGTTCGCGACGCCCGGGGAACCGCCGGGGAGGCCAGCCACGTTGAAGACATACCTCAAGACATCCGTAGCCGCGATCTTCCTGGCGATCGTCGCCAACCAGCCGGCCACGGGTGGCGGCCCGGATCGCCACCTTTCCGACCATCCGGGGCCTTCGACTAGCGACACCGCGCCTGGCCATCCACGCCACTTGCCCTTCCCGGCGTGGGCGGGCCGGTAAGGCGCTCCCCAGGCATGTCGGCACAGAACCATCGTCACCCCGGGTTCGTTTCCTTCAGCCCAACGAATTGATCTGTCACTGACGGCGTCAGGGAAATGTCTCCCGCTCGATGGGATTCATCTTCCCTTTTAATTACAGATGGTTACACCAGTCTTTCGCGGGATGGCACGAGTTCTGCTATACACCAGGCATAGAGAGGCGACAGACCCTCTCCAGCTTGGGTTTGAATTTCCGGGAGCACTGAGATGATGAATGCCGCAGAAAGTCTCACCGATAACCGGACGGGTCACACAAGAGTCGTCCGGTCACTTTCTCCCGACCGCGAGCCCGTCGAAGCGACTCCGCTCTGTGAGCAGCTGTTCCAGGGCCTGAGTGACGATGACATCGCCTCGATCAGGGACCGGATGATCAGACGCGCGTTCCCGCGCAACATGACGGTACTCTACGAGGACGAGGAAACCGACGCCCTGTATATCATTCTCAAGGGCAAGGTGAAGATCACCAAGCGCTCCGCCAGCGGCAAGGAGGCGATCATCTCGGTCCTTTCCGCGGGCGACTACTTTGGCGAGATGGCGTTGATCGACGAGGGACACCGTTCATCCAACGTCGTCACGAAGGAGAAATGCGAGATCTGCTTCGTCCGTCGGCGTGACGTCTACCCCGTACTCATGCGCAACCCGCAGTTCATGATGAACCTGATGTTGGGCCTGTCCCGACGGTTGAGAGAGGCTTCATCGAAAATCGCCTGCCTGGCGATGGAGGACGTCTACGGGCGCATCGCCCAGCTCCTGCGCGATTCCGCCATCGAGAAGGACGGCGCGCTCGTGATCGAGGAGAAACTCAGTCGCCAGGAGATCGCCGACCGGATCGGTTCCTCCCGGGAAATGGCAAGCCGTATTTTCAACGATCTCCTGAGGGGCGGCTACATCTCCGAGGAAGGCGGAAAGATCCGAATCAACAGGAAACTGCCGAACCGCTGGTAGTCGACCCGGCACCCTTTGCTGCGACCCTGACTCGTATCGCCGCCGGTTCGCGCGGCGCGGGACGACGCAGGGAACGCGGCCTCCTGTTCGTCGGCAATTTACCCGCTACACTCCGCTTTTGCGTGGCGCCGGTTTCTCGCCGGATCATGGCAGCCTGGCATCTGCCAGACATCAGAATCCGTTCTTCCCCTGAAGTGCCGCAAGTCTGGAAAATTCGATCGAACAAAGGTGTTCACGAAAATGAAGATAAAAAGACATCGCCTGTATCACGACGACGATACCCCGGTCACCTACGTTCCCAGCCCCAACTATAGTGGAGACATCCTGGAACACGAGTACCTTGTGATGCACTACACGGCCGGGACCCGGGCCGAGTCCAGCATCCGCTGGCTGACGGACCGGCAGGCGAAGGCCTCGGCGCACCTGGTGATCGCCAGGGACGGCAGTGTCACCCAGCTCGTTCCGTTCAACAAACGGGCCTGGCATGCCGGGCGCAGCGCGTGGAGCCACCGCGTGGGACTGAACAATTACTCGATCGGCATCGAGCTGGACAACGCAGGGCGCCTGATGCGCAGGGGGACAAGCTGGGTCAACTGGGCGGAACGCACGATCCCGGATGAAGAGGTCGTCCAGGCCGAGCACAGGAACGAGCCCCGATCCAGCGGCTGGCACACCTATACCCCGGAACAGATCGACAGCGCACTCCAGGTGGCGCGCGCGCTGGTCGCGCACTATCGATTGATCGAGGTCATCGGACACGACGACATCGCGCCGGGGAGAAAATACGATCCGGGCCCGGCTTTCCCGATGTCGAGCTTCCGCTCGTCCATCCTGGGTCGGGATGAGCACGAAGACGGTCTGTATGAAACGACCACCGAGCTGAATATTCGCAAGGGACCCGGCGCCAGTCACGAGACGCTCGAGGGTAGTCCCCTGGCCAGGGGAACGAAGGTCCTGGTGTCCCGTAACCTTGGCAACTGGTGGAACGTCGAGGTGCTCGACGAAGAAGGAACGGGCAGCGACCTGGACGGCTGGGTGCATGCCCGGTATCTGCGGCCGGCCTGACGCGATGGTCCCGGGATCGCCCACCGTCTTCATTACAAGGGCCACCCGCCCGGTGTTACCCGCACTGGTGATCTTTCTGGCGGCCTGTACGGCGACCGGCCCGGGACCCTCGCCGGACGACGTGGACGATGCCGCCCGGACCGACGCCGAACGGTTTGCCATACAGGTCGTGGAGGCGATTTCGAGGCGGGACATGGACGCAATCGCGCGGATGACCGACCCGCAAACGGGGCTGCGTTTCTCACCCGCGGGTTATCTGGACGAGCAGGACATCGTGCTCGACGCCGCCGGACTGAAAGACGCCTGGCGCAGCAACCGCGTTTTCCTCTGGGGATACCGCGACGGCAGTGGCGAACCGATTGAACTCCCCATCAGGGATTATTTCGACGAGTTCGTCGCAGATCTCGACTATTCCAATGCCCCCCGCGTTGCTACCAACCGGGTGCTGGGGACGGGTAACACGGTCGTCAATATCCTGGCGATCTTCCCGGATGCCGAGTTCGTGGAGTTTTATTTTCCCGGTCAGGACCCGCGCTTCGAGGGACTCGACTGGCGAAGCCTGCGGGTCATTCTCGGGCGCAGGCCCGACGGGGGCTGGTGGCTGCTCGGTCTCAGTCACGATCAATGGACGATATGAAAATGTCACTTTGAATCATCAGGACCCACTCGGCTTTCGTCCAGCCAGGCATCCGCCTGTATCTCAGTCAAAGCACCTCGACCCTGGCTTTCTTGCCGGCGGCACCAAGCTCCTTGTCCAGCGTTGCAAGTGGCAATCCGCGCCGCAGCGCGATTTCAAGGTACATCGCATCGTAAACGGACAACTTGCGCTCGTAGGCGATCGGAAGAACCGACTCCAGCACCCTGCCACATGACTCTGGATCAACGTCGATCGGCAATGCCTCTAGGTTATCCCGAATGCGTGGCCAGTCGTCGCTGCTTATCCTTCCACGGCGTGTCGCAACCAGTAGAACGTTTCCGACCTCGATCCGCCAGATTGCCGGCACAACCGCGTGGTCCTTCAACAGAGATTCACGCAATGAATCAGTGAACTCGCTGGCCTCGTCGGGAAACACCCACGCCATGGTCATCGAACAGTCCAGCACAAAGGCCATCAG
>JAYENI010000069.1:0-13957 GCA_034722015.1 Pseudomonadota bacterium | reverse complement strand
CCATGAACTTTTCCGCTTTGGTATCGCATTTGTCCCGAGTGAAGCAAGGATGAGTATGACCAATTGCCCTGAAATAGCATGGGAAATCTTTATCTGTTTCCCCTTAAATGAGTAAAGACGTAACACCTTGCCTATCGAGTCATCTCTTTGCAATCACCTCCCGTTCGCTCTAACTGACTGAAAGCACGTTCATTTCCACCACGTACGCGTCCATCTTTGCAATATCCTGCCCGGTTACCGGGATCAACCGGTAAGTCCCTGAAGCAACACGTGTTTGCGCCTCGCACACGTCCATCTTTGCAATCGCCGGCGCAGATGGACCCGTGGCGGCTTGGCGGCGATAGCGGTTCCTTTGGCGCTGCTGTTGGCGGTTGCGCTCGGTGTACGCCGGGTGGGTCCGGCGATAGCGGCTCCAATAGTCGGGATGGCGCTCGCGCCAGCGCCGCTGGGCCGCTGTCTGGTTGGCACGGTAGTCCGGATCCTCCCTCAGCTTCTGCCGCTGCCAGCGCCGGCGCCGTTCCCGCTGGCATTCGGGCTTCGAGCAGTACGTCTGATCGGAAACATTGCACTGCGGGGCGAACAGGTCCTCGCAAGCCGCACACCGTGTTTTGTCCATGGCGCACCTCCAGCAGGGTGTTCTTCCTACTTGAAGCGTGCGGGGTATGGAGTTCTGCGCCAATCGCGGTGATGCAAGCTCAGATCAGACAAGGCGGAAATGGCTTGTCGTTGATCTCAGGCGATGGGAATCTACGGAAAACCGGGTGGGTCCATTTTGGTGAGCGAAGGTGGGTCAATCTCTGTGAGCGTCAAGGGTTTCATGTGGATCGAGCACCGGTGTTCGCGGAGACAGCCGATTCCGGCTCGTTGTTTCTGCTCACGGTTCAATCTCCTCTGGTCACAAATTCGCCACTGCCATTCGGGACCGGCCGCGTCCCTGCGGCCCACGTCCCCGCCGATCAGGCCGTATCGGCGGCATCGATCCCCAGCCCCTCGGCGACGGCCCTTCCGTAACCGGCATCCGCCTTCAGGAAGTGCCCGATCTGCCGATGCTGGATCTCGCGCGGCACACCCTGCATCGCGCCGACGAGGTTGGCGACGAGTCTGGCCCTGGCAGACGTGTCCATCAGGCGATAGAGATCGCCGCCCTGGCTGTAGTCGTCGTTCCCGTCCCGGTGGTCGTAGCGGTCCGCATCACCGCTGATCCGCAACGGCGGTTCGCGATAGCCCGGATCGTCCACCGGGCCGCCGAAGCTGTTGGGCTGGTAGACCGGGGCGCCGCCGCCGTTGCCGTCGAAACGCGTCTGTCCGTCGCGATGGTAGCTGTGCACCGGGCATCGCGGCCGGTTCACGTCGAGCTGCGCGTAGTTGACCCCGATCCGGTAGCGATGTGCATCAGGATAGGAAAGCAGACGCGCCTGCAACATCTTGTCCGGCGACGGTCCCAGACCCGGTGGGAAATTCCCCGGCTCGAACGCGGCCTGTTCCACCTCGGCGAAGTGATTGTCCGGGTTCCGGTTGAGTTCCAGCACGCCCACCTCGATCAGGGGATAGTCCGCGTAGGGCCATACCTTGGTGAGATCGAACGGATTCATGCGGTACGTCCCTGCGTCGGTTTCCGGCATGATCTGCACCTTGAGCGTCCACCTCGGGTTGTCTCCCCTTTCGATAGACTCGTGAAGCTCCTGGCGATGGTAGTCCGGGTTCTCTCCGGCGATCCGCCCGGCATTATCCACGGTCATGCACTCGATCCCCTGCTGCGTCTTCAGATGCCACTTCACCCAGAACCGCTCGCCGTCATTGTTCCAAACGCTGAAGGTGTGACTGCCGAAGCCGTCCATATGCCGCAGGGTGGCGGGGATCCCGCGATCGCCGAACAGCCAGGTCACCTGATGCAGGGACTCGGGGCTGAGGGACCAGAAGTCCCACTGCATCGTCGCATCCCGCAGGCCGGTCACCGGATGCCGCTTTTGTGAATGGATGAAGTCGGAGAACTTCAGTGGGTCGCGGATGAAAAAAACCGGCGTGTTATTCCCGACCAGGTCCCAGTTGCCTTCTTCGGTGTAGAACTTGACGGCGAAACCGCGTGGGTCGCGCACCGTGTCGGCCGAGCCCAGTTCTCCGGCGACCGTGGAGAAGCGGGTGAACACCCCGCACCGGTTTCCCACCCTTGAGAACAGACCGGCACGTGTATAACGGGATATGTCCCCGGTGACGGTAAAGGTGCCGAACGCCCCTGCGCCCTTCGCATGCACGACGCGCTCGGGCACGCGTTCCCGGTTGAAGTGGGCCATCTTCTCCATCAGGTGTACGTCCTGCATCAGCACCGGACCCCGCGGGCCGGCGGTGATCGAATTCTGGTTGTCAGCCACCGGGCAGCCCGATGCCGTGGTCATGGTCTTCTTGCTGGACATGGATCGTCTCCTGTCGATGTATTCCGTTTGACGCCACCCGGCGAACGCCGGGTACGGAACTCAATCTAGTGGCAAGGGGACGATTTGTATAATTGATTGTAGAGATGTAGTAAATAGCTATCAGCTATCAGATATCAAAGTATGCGGTGCGCAGGACGGGGAGAGGGGCAATACCATTGCGGCACCGACCGACAGGCTCTCGATCAACACCCCGTAACTTATGGCATCTATGCAGGATGGTGAGGCACGAACCGCGTCGATCCCGACAGATGCGGATCACACACTCACCGCATCCTACGGCCGGTTTGTTGCGATATAGCGCGCCGCTTGCAGGGCGGGGCTCCTAAAACTTTAGCGGGGGCTCCCCGTTCGCCGTCGCCACATAGCTCCCCCATTTGAGGAGGTTCTTGTTGCAGTCGTCGCGATCGACCATGACCTCCACAAGGCACGCGCCGTCAAAGGCCAGACACTCGGGGATGACCGCATTCAGTTTGCCTGCCGTGGCCACTCGCCTCGCCAGACAGCGTGATTCGCCGTCGCGATTGAATACCCCGGCCAGTGCCGCATAGTCCCAGTTGTTGATCGTGTTGTAGGGACCGTCGTGGATCTCCACTTCGATGGTGTAGCCGCCGTTGTTGAACAGGAAGATGATCGGGTTGAGGCGATACCGAATGATGGTCGACAGTTCCTGGGCCGTCATCTGAAAGGAACCGTCTCCGATCAGGGCGATCACACGACGATCCCGGCCCACGGCGGCCTGGTATCCGAGCGTGGCCCCGACCGACCAGCCGATCGATCCGTATTGCATCTGGATCTCGAACCGGCACCCCCTGGGGAGTTTCAGGCGCATGCCGTTGAACCAGGAGTCGCCGGTTTCCGCGATCAGCGTCGTCCTGTCGTCCAGCATCCCCTCGATCCTGGAATAGAGGTAACGGGTCGTGATCTCCGCGTCATCGGCCGGTTGCGCCGGGGGCGGTGACTCGCCACGGATCCGGTTATAGGCGACCAGCGAGGTATCGTTGCGCTTCACCCTGCCCGCCACCGCCTCCAGGAAATCGGCCATGCGGACCTGGTTGTAGATCGCACCCGCGATCTTCACCGAATAGGGGTCGACCGTGATCAGCCCCCGCTCCTTGAGTGGCAGGTTGTACCCGACCGTGGTGTAGTCGGTAAACACCGGGCCCGCGAAGACGTAGGCGTCGGACGACTCGACGATCTCTCCGCACCCTGGCGAACTGACCGAGCCCCAATAGGTGCCCATATACTGGGCGTGGGTCTCGTCGACGTAGCCCTTGGCATTGGGCAGGTTTGCCATCGCGTAGCCGCTGGCCTCCACCAGTCGGTGAAAACTCCCGATGGCCTCCCACGGCCGGATCTTCGGTCCCGCCACAAGGACCGGCTTGACCGCCCCGTCGAGGAGTTCCAGCGCATGATCGACGGCCCGGTCGAGGCCCGATTCGCAGGTTTCTTCGCGCGGCGCGACCATGGGGCAAACGGGCGCCGTGATCTCGATCCCGGCGATATTGCAGGCGATCTCGATGTACACAGGCTTCTTGTGGAACAGGGCCTGCCCGATGGCGTGATCGATCTGCTGGGCCGCCTCGTCCGGGTGCTCCACGATCACCGAGTCCACGGTCACACGGGCGAACATGTCCCGCACATATTCGTAGTCGACCTTGCCCAGCGTATGGTGCAACAGGCGATTCTTTGCGGTTGCGTTCGTATTCGGCGCGCCGGAAACGAAAATTACCGGCAGGTCTTCGGCATAGGCGCCCGCCGCGGCATTGACGATGCTCAACCCGCCGACGCTGTAGGTGACGAAGACGGCCGACAGTCCCCTGGCCCTGGCGTGACCGTCGGCCGCATAGCCCGCGTTCAACTCATTGCAGCAATAAAGCTGCGCCATCTCCGGGAACTTCAGCAGCTCGTCGAGCAGGATCAGGTTGTAGTCGCCGGGTATGGCGAAATACTCCCTGATCCCCGCCTCCCGAAGCCGGGTGGCCAGGTAGCCACCCACGGTTATACGATTGTTCTGCGTCATGGTTTCTTTCCCCGTGGTTCATGGTGGCGGGCGCCCTCCATCCCGAGTGGCGCACCCCGGTTATCCGTATGCTCCAGGCCGGTTACTCCCTCGAGGCCGGCACCACCTCGAGGCGTAGCGCTGCGCCGTCGCGCAACACCGTCATTTCCACGGTCTCTCCGACCTTGAGACCCGCCAGGCCACTCATGAAGTCGTGGATGGTCTCGATCTCGACACCTGCCAGCCCCACCAGGACGTCGCCGCCGCGTACACCGGCCTTTTCCGCCGGCGAACCCTTGACGGCGCCCTGCAGCTTGACGCCCTTGAGGCCATCTTCCTGACCGTAGGCGGGTATGGTGCCGAGATAGGCGCGCAGGTGCTTGCGTGACAGACCCGTGCCACGTCGCTCCATTTCCCGATACTCCGGTTCCTCACCGGACCGGGCAAGAGACGCCGTGATGCCGGCCACCAGACGGGCGATGTCGCGAATCCCCTCGTAGTTGAGCTTGTCGGCGGTGTCGCGCGGGGTCGAGTAGTCCTCGTGAGCGCCGGTAAAGGCATTCAGCACCGGGACACCCCGCATGTAGAACGGTGTCGAGTCCGTCGGCAGGTAGGGGTCTTCCTGGGTGGCGACCGGGAGGCCCACCGGGACGTTCCGACGCTCGATCTCGCGCGACCAGACCGGGCTCGATCCCGTACCCTGCAACCAGGCCTTCTCGCGAAGATGGCCGACCATGTCCATATTCAGATAGGCGCTCACCCTGCCCCGCAGGCCCGCCTCCCCGTCGGCGGCCTGATCGACGAAGTAGGTGGAACCGAGGGTTCCGAGTTCCTCGCCGGACCAGGCGACGAACCAGATGTCCCGGACCGCCCTCAGTTTCCCCTGCCGTTTCCGCTCCGCCAGATACTGGGCCGCCTCCAGCAACGCGGCAACCCCGGAGGCATTGTCGTCGGCGCCGAAGTGGATCTCGCCGCGTTCGTCGTCGGTGGCGAGTGACCCTGACACCTGCCCCCGCCCCAGATGGTCCAGGTGGGCCCCGAGGATCACCGGCGGCAGCTTGCCCGGCGGGTCCGTCTTCAGGATGCCGATGACATTGCGACCATGGCGCTGCTCGCGTACGAAATCGATGCTCGCAGCCAGCCGGACACCGGGAATGGCGAAACCGGTGTTCTCCTGACCACTGTCCAGGGCATCCTGCAACGCCTTCAGGTCCTTGCCGGCAGCGGCGAGGATCCGTGCCGCCAGATCGTCGCTGACGGAGACCGCACCGAGGGACGTACCGGACCCGCCGGCTTCCTGCTTCAACTCCACCAGCCGGTCACGCGCCGCCGCATTCGGGCCGGTCACGACGATCAGACCCAGGGCCCCTCGCCGTTTTGCCACCGACGCCTTGTAGGCCAGGTCCGAATAGTGGACCAGGTGACGACGCCAGTCGCTCGGAACGGACTCCGGCTGGAAGCGGAACACCATGACCCACTTTCCTTCGACGTCCAGATCGCCGTACGAATTGTAGTCCGGCACCCCGTTCATTCCCGGGGCAACGATGCCGTAACCGGCAAATGCGATGTCCCCGGCGGGGATATCGCCGACACGGGACAATCCCAGAGGGCGCCAGTCCCGGTCAAGTTCGAGTTCCGGAATATTTGCGACGCCAGTGAGTTCGAGCCGGTTCCCGTCACCCGGATTCACCCCGGCGGTAAAGGGAAAGGACTGAAACCAGACATCTCCGTCTCCTCCGGGTTCGAGGCCCAGTTTTTCGAACGCGTGGGCGATGTATTCGCTGGCCTTGCGCTCGCCTTCACTTCCCGTCATCCGCCCGGCCATCTCCGCGGCGGCCAGACGCCCCACATGGAGGCGGACATCGTTTTCTGAAATATCGGTCACGGTGGTGGGGATCGAAGCGAGTGTTGCGCCCTTCCGGACCGTGTCGACCCCAGTGTCCAGGCCCAGCAAGCGTCGCGCCTCTGCATGGTCCCAGTCCGCGGTGAAGATCTGACTCCGTTTACCGTCTGTAAGACTCGAGGTCCAGGAGAGCCGTTTGCCGTCGGGCGAGAACACCGGAAGTCCGTCGAACCCGTCCCGTTGGGTCACCCGAACCGGCTCCCCCCTGCCTTCGGCGTCCACCATGAACAACTCGAAATTGGCGAACCCCTCGCGGTTGGAGGTGAAGATCAGGTACTCCCCGCTCGGATGGAAGAACGGCGCCCAGGACATCACCCCCATGCGGGTGACCTGCTTCTCCTCACCACCGGCCAGATCCATGATGTAGATCTCGGCGGTCGCGCCGTCCCCCGAGAATCTGCGCCAGGTAATCCGCTTGCCGTCGGCACTGAAGAAAGGACCGCCGTCGTAACCCGGCGCCGTAGTCAGCCTGCGCACGTTGGTCCCGTCCGCGTCCATCAGGTAGAGGTCCATCATGGAGGACTTGTCATGCTCGAAGACCGCCGCCTCCCCGGGTGTCATCTCCCCGCTGTAGGCCCGGCGATTCGAGGCGAAAACAATCTGCCTGCCGTCGGGAGAGAACGCCGCCTCGGCATCGTAGCCCGGGGTTCGCGTCACGTTTCGAAGATCACCGCTCTCGAGATCCTGGACATAGACGTCGAAATGCTCGTCGTAGTCCCAGGCATAACGCCGCTCCTTTCCCGCCTCGCGAAAGTCCAGTTCCTCGCGCATCTTTTTTCCGGCGTCCGGGTCTTCGTGGGTCGAGGCGTAGAGGACCTGGCGATTGGATGGATGTATCCACGCACAGGTCGTTTTTCCCGTACCGGGGGAAACCCGTTCGGTGTCGCCCGTTTCCAGGTCCATCAGGTAGATCTGGTAGAAGGGATTGGACGTGTCCCGCTCCGACTGGAAGACCATCAGGGAACCATCCGCGCTGAAATACCCCTCGCCGGCCCGACGTCCCTCGAATGTCAGCTGCCGGACATTCGACAGCAGATCGGCCATGGCAGGCGCGGCGGTAATCAGCAGAACCAGTCCCAGGCAAAGTTTTCCAGGCGCCACCCCCATCGTTACCTTCGACACATTACGACTCCTCTGCGTAAATCCGTACAGATTACTACGACGAAAAAGCCCCGGCGAACCGGGGCTTTCCTCCAGCGAAGCCGACGTCGGCTCAGTAGATGGTTTTCGGGTTGACTGCCTTGCTCAGCTCCTGATACCCGCCCACAAGTACGTAGACGTTATCGAAACCGATGTGGCGCAGACCCGTCGCCGCCATCGTCGCCCTCATCCCGGACTTGCAGGTGATTACGACCTTTCCCTTCTCCGGGATCCGTTCCAGGTTTTCAGCCCTGAACAGTTCATCGATCGGCACGACCAGGCTGTTCGGCAAGGTAACACTATAGACACCCGTTTCCTTCGCAGTTCTCACATCGATGACGAAGATCTCATCACCATTCTTCAAGGCCTTGACGAGATCCGGCGCCTTCATCTTGTGGGCCTGTTTGGCGGCCGCCTTCCCCTCAAAGGGATCGAAGAACTTCTCGTAGCTCGCCGCCATCTGCTTGTCATAGGCCAGCGCGGCACCTACCGACAGGATCAACAAGGAAACAATTGATACAATGAGTTTCTTCATGACTTACCCCCGTATTCCTCCATCCTCACCACTGGCGGTCACCGTCCTTCGGTTTTGGCCAGTTGGTTTTCTTCTTTCCTGTTACCAGGTTAATTCATCATCACCGGAAGGGGATAAATACGCTGCCACTTGTTGACGCCAGGCAAACGGAGCGCCGAAAATCCCTGGCAGTTGCGGAGTTTCAAGGAAGTGCCGCTTCTTTATCAAAATAATAAAAGTTGTAGGTTGGGTTAGATGCGCCACTACACGATACTTCCCCGTTTTCGACTCGATCTGAGCGCATCGTAACCCAACAACCGGACCTGGAAATCACCTAAACAGCGAACGACCAGCATCAATTCCGAGGGTCTTCCCGCGTCGTATCGAGTCTGACGCCCATCGGGCCCCGGGGAAGAGAGACCGCTATACTCTCCGAGCCTCGCCTGATCTCGATCGACACCGGCGTATCCCGCTCACCGCTTCGGGTGGCACCCTGCAGTTCTGAAAAATCGAATATTCGCGATCCGTCATAGCTCAGGATGACATCTCCCGGTTGAACCCCCACCTGCTCCGCCGGGGAACCGGTGATAACCGAGCTCACCGCGACCCGGTTGTCCTGACCCGTGGAGTACAGATAGCGATCATAACCGGAGTCGCCAATCTCCCGGCGCAGGTCCGGTGTGTCGGCATTCAACTCACGCATTTCGTCGAAAAACTGCTCCGATCCAAGGTAATCCTCCCTGGCGGCGCGGTCCCGCAGTTCCAGGCGCTTCATCTCAAGCTCACCTTGACGACGTACGATCTCGCTTGCGGTATCCGGACTCACGCCGATACCGGTAAGCCCGGCAACGCTCAGACTGCTTTCACCCGATTCCGATGATCGATTCTCGTCGCTGCCCGGATCGGGAGAGCCCTCCCTTGCGTGCGGACTGGCGGCGCGCAGATCCGCCAGTTGAATCTCGAGGGACTCGATGCGCGCCTGCATTGCATCAATCTCGTCCCGCACCAACCGGATCTGTTCCGCCTGCGAATCAACCCCTGGCGTCACACGACTGCGATCACCCGACTCCGCCACCGGGTTACCTTCGACCCGGCCTGTCGTAAAGACAGACGCATGCTCCGCTGGCGCCGACTCACCGGAGATCGCATTCGGCTCCCTCAGCCCGTCGCCCAGATCGCCAAACGCCAGGGTGCCGAATAACGTCCCGGCGAGAAAAGCAATGACCACATAAACAACAAGACGCTTCACAACGGCCTCCAGGAATTGCGTCGACGACGGTAGGTTTCAGTCAAATTCTGACACCCCGCGGTGCCTCGAGTTTCCAACGATAGTCGTTGCAATAACGGCACGAGCGTGCAGTTCCGGGTTCTGACCGGCCCAAGTCCTTCTCTTTGGGACCATACCGTTCTCGTGCTACAGTCGCAACGCGGTCGATGTCATTCGACAGAAATCGACTTAACCGCACCGCTACCGGTCCACCGTGTAAGTACCCCGACCTCCCCTGTAACACGAATCGACGGATGATCGTACTGTCGGTCGCCTCAGTTTGCTCATGCACTTTTTTCCGCGGCTTGCTATGGTTTCCGCCATGAGTCAAGGCACGGCGATACTGACCACGATTGTGGCTTATAACGTGGTGCTGATAACAATAGGCCTTTGGGACCGTCGCCGTACCCGTAGCCACGTGGATTTTTTCCTTGGCGGACGCCGTATGGGCGGCGCTGTCGCTGCGCTCAGTGCCGCGGCCAGTTCGTCTTCAGCCTGGACGCTTTTGGGTGTCAGTGGTGCCGCCTATGCGTGGGGCCTGGGGGCGCTGTGGCTGTTCCCCGCAACGCTGGGCGGATTTCTGCTCAACTGGATCTGGGTGGCCCCGCGGCTGCGCCGTTTGAGCAAGGATAGCGGTGCGATCACGCTGACGGATGTCATTGCCGGTGACCGGACCGATCCGCTGTTCAGACTGATCACGCGGCTGGGTGCGGTGATAGTGCTGTTCAGTTTCTCCTTTTATGTGGCGGCGCAATTTCATGCGGCCGGTCATGCGTTCGCGAGCGCGTTCGATATTTCCTGGCGCCTCAGCATGCTGATCGGTGTACTGGTGGTGCTCGCTTACACCCTGCTTGGTGGTTTTTGGGCGGTCAGTGTTACCGACTCGGTGCAGGCGGTGTTGATGCTGGCAAGCTCGTTTCTGCTTCCGGTGATCGCGGTGCTGTCCATCGGTGGTCCGGGCCAGTTGTTTGCGGGCCTGGACACAATCCTCTCCTCGGATCAACAAAGCCTGACCAGAGGACTGAGCGGCGCCCTCGGCATCGCATTCGTTGCGGGCACGCTTGGCATCGGTCTTGGTTACCCGGGCCAGCCACATGTCGTGAATCGCTTTATGGCGCTGGAGAATGAGGCGGCGCTGCGGCGTGGCCGTCTTAGGCGATTGCCGGAAAATGACATACCAGATTGCGCAGGATTATCGTTCGTCTTCAAGGCGCGGTAACGGGCGCATAGTCGTTCTATGCAACCGTTGCCGCAACGCCGAAGACGGACGAAAAGACAAGCAGGATGGTATGTCATTTTCCAGAAATCGCCTTATTGCAATCGGCTGGGCGGTCATCGTATACGGCGGCATGATCGCTCTGGGCTGGTCCGCGAGGGTGATATTTCCGGGGGTGGGCGATCCGGAACAAGTATTCTTCGAGGCTGCGCAAAACCTGTTGTCGCCGGTCATGGCCGGCATCATGATCGCGGCCGTGTTGTCGGCGATCATGTCGACTGCGGACAGCCAGCTACTGGTGGCGAGTTCGGCGGTGACTCATGACTGGCGCCTCGGAAGGGAGTCCCTGGGAAAGCTGGGCATGGCCAGGGTGGCCTTGCTGATCGTCAGCCTGGTGGCCGCATTGCTGGCCCTGTTTGCCCCGGAGGCGATATTTTCCAGGGTGCTGTTCGCATGGCACGCTTTGGGTTCGGCGTTCGGACCCGTGTTGATGGTCCGTCTGGCCGGCAGAGAGGTATCCAGTCGAGCGACCCTCACCGCGGTGACAATGGGTTTCGGGCTGACGGTGATGTTCCACTTTCTTCCTGATGCACCCGGGGACGCGGCAGAAAGCCTGCTGCCGTTCTTTGTCGCGCTCGGTCTCGCGCTGACCGGTTCGACGAGGAGGCAGGCAGGATGAACACCAAGTTATGGAGCAATGGTATGGATCGTTTGTTGGAAATCAGAGAGCAGGTACGTCATGGTATGCAGGTGTCGGCGGCAATCAAGCCGATTCTGGAAGGGGGCGGGGACGTGGAGCACTACAAAACGTATCTGATCAATGTTTACAAGTATGCCCGGCACAGTTCGAAGATCATCGCGCTGGCCGCATCGCGTTGTATCAACAGCTACCCGGAGCTTGGAAAGTATCTCTTGGTGCACTCAGAGGAGGAAGAGGGGCATGATCATTGGGCGATGACGGATCTCAATGAACTGGGGGTAGCGCAAGAAGTTGTACACGATACTTATCCTGTTCCCGCCTGCTCGGCATTGATCGGTTACACGCATTACCTTGCCGAATATGGAAACCCGGTCGCGTTGTTCGGCTGGCTCTATGTGCTCGAGTCCATGGGTGACGACCTGGGTTCTTCCCTTGCCCGTTATCTTGACAAGAACCTCGATTTACAGGGCAAGTCACTCCGTTTTGTCGCCGGTCACGGTGTCAATGACGTCGAACATACGGCAGACATCAACGAACATTTGAGCAAGTTTGTCACCGAGGAGCGTGACAGGAAGGACATTGTACATGCGGCCCGCGTCGTCGGTGACCTGTATGTCAGGATGTTTAACGAGATCGCAGAGAACTAGCCGTGGGGTTGCAGGTTCGGCTGGCCGCGACGGACGAGGAACGGGAAG
Source organism: Pseudomonadota bacterium (assembly GCA_034722015.1). Lineage (GTDB taxonomy): Bacteria > Pseudomonadota > Gammaproteobacteria > JAJDOJ01 > JAJDOJ01 > JAJDOJ01. Next base: position 2,091 of record JAYENI010000069.1, on the reverse strand, counting down.
CAGTTTTCCGATTTCGCTATCGGGTATACGTCGATGAATTATGTCTGAACCCCCGTGAGGCCGAACACCGGGAAAAGATTCTTCATGATGGACTCGACGATATTGGTTTGTCCTATGGGCTTTTCGAGGATGGGAAAGTCGTTGGCAGTTTGCGGATACTATTCTTCGAGGACGTGGACGATCTCGATCCGCTGATAAAAAAATATAATTGCAAGCCGGCCCTGGACGCTTTTAGTGAATCCGCCATATGCGCAACCAGTCGGTTCATGCTTGATCCGAACCTGCGTGGCGGGCGCGTTATTCTCAAGCTGATGTCCGCCGTGTTTCGTGATGCCTGCAAACGTGGCGCCCGCCTGAACTTTGGCGATTGCAGCCCGCACATCCTGCCGTTCTACGAACACCTCGGTTATCGCCGCTACACACGCGCCTACAACGACACATCTTACGGCTACAAACTTCCTATCCTGATGCTGATCCGGGATCTCGAACGGTTCGAGCAAGTCCGCTCGCCACTTCTACGCATCGCGCGCGAGCAAGATAATGACCAAGGCGCGCGCGACTGGTTCGAGAAAATCTATCCAGACTATCTGGGCATCGAATCCGCATCCTTCGTCTCCGACGAGGCATTCTTCGATATGCTCAGTGCGTGCGTTGGCCAGGATCCGCTTCACAGCGTCTCGTTATTCAAGGGGATGGGGAAAGACGACGTTGCCGGCATTCTGAAAACGGCGACGTTGATCCGATGTCACAACGGTGACCGGATCATCAATGAAGGCGAACGGGACAACACGCTTTTTGTCATGCTGAAAGGTGTGGCGGAGGTCTTTTCCAACGGGGCAGCGGATCGAACAGTCGCGGTCCTTGCGGCTGGCGATACCTTTGGCGAGATAGGGCTGGTCACGGAGTTGGCACGCTCAGCGAATGTGGTGGCGAAATCAGATTGTGAAGTCCTGGTGATATCTGGCGATTTTCTCCAGCGCTGCATTCAACAGGACCCTGAAATCGCAGCCAGACTTCTTCTAAATCTCTCTTGTCCCCTGGCTGAGCGGCTGTCCGTAACGACTTCTCACGTGATGGCAAATGCTACCTCAAGTCTGCTTTCTTGAGGTCTAATATTCGATCGCCAGAGTGAATTCAGGGGTTCTTATGTGGCAGATGGAAGTTTTGCGTTTTCGAATGGTTACCATGACTCAGTCTTCCCTTCGCGCAGAGAAGCGGTTGCAAGAAACTGGTCACGGTCAACTATCCCTGTGACGGCCGCCCCTGCCGGAACGAATGCGGGACGTTCAAGGGTTGGGTGGATACAGGGAAGCGCTAGCCCTCACCAACTGGGCCTAGGAGCGGGCAGCTCTATCAAGGATTAACACAAACCCGTTAATTTGTATCATTATCCGAAATATTGATAATTTCAAGGTCGGGGCTTAATATTTTGTCAACTTTTCCGAAATTGACACAAATTGATCGAGATTTATCAACCAGATGAAGCCGCCCCTACCCTCGCCATCATTTAACTTGCTCCTGGATCGGTTTCACCCGGATCTTACCGAGTTGATCCTGGCGTCTCACGACACAGATTATCTGCACTGGGACAAGCTGCGCCACAAGACACCGCCGCCGGGGCTGAATTCCGAGCAATGGTGGATGGGGATCAAGGTCGCGCGGATGCAAGGGTATCGGCAGTTGCCCATGAAAGACGCGGCAGGGAATCCTTTTGTCTTCTCCTTACCTGACTTTGTGCTGGAAAAGTTACATGAGATCGACAGCCTCTCGGCCGGACGAATCGATCTCGGCGCGCCTATTGTTACCGAAGAACAACGCGACCGTTTCATTTTCAATTCACTCGTCGAAGAGGCAATAAATTCCAGCCAACTCGAAGGCGCCTCCACCACAAGGCAGGTCGCGGCTGACATGATCCGCTACCGGCGCAAGCCTAAAGACCGGGATGAGCGGATGATATTGAACAAAAGGGGGTGTCCATCTGAGTGCGGCAACCCCTACCGGTTGTGTTTTCCATCATTGCCAAGCGGACGGCGTAACTGGGCGGATAGCCGCGTCCTGCGTGCCGTTCGGAGGCTGGTGCGGATGCGTTGG
>JAYENI010000068.1:0-38627 GCA_034722015.1 Pseudomonadota bacterium | reverse complement strand
GGGCATTTCAGCACCAGTGTCTTGTCGGCCTTTGCTCCCGTATGTGCCTGATCATTGTGCGCCATTTTCGTCACGGAGCCTGTTATTCTCCGATTTGTGGCCGCGCAGCGGGGTGGGTCGCTTCTCACCTCTCCCACAATCTCACCCAGCAGCCCCTCGGTCTCCTGTTCCAGCGCCAGGATGTCGGCGCGGATCTCCTCCAGTGTGCGCATCGGCTCGGGCTTGTAGAAGTAGCGGGTGAAGCTGATCTCGTAGCCGATCCTGACGCTGTCGGCCTTGTACCAGGCGTCGGCGGCGTGGGGCAGTACCTCGCGCTCCAGGAAGGCCTCGATGCCGCCCTCCTCGGTGAGCGGGATCTGCTCGGTGTCGCGCAGGTCGGCGTCGGGCTCGTACTCGACCACGGCGCGCTTGCCGCCGATGGTGGTCTCGAACAGGCCGCGCAGTGGGTCGGGGGCCGTTCCCTTCCTGTGGATCTTCCTGATGACCGCCGGGGCGTCCTCGCTGCGCTCGCCCCCTTCCTTCAGCTTCTTGATCTCGGCGGCCTTGCAGGCGCGGTTCGGGTCGACGCCCTCGATGCGTAGTGGCCGCTCGACGGTGACCTTCCGGTAGCCGAAGGCGGCGTTGTCGAAGATCCTGCTTTGTTCGGTCTCCTCGAAGGCGAGGAAGGCGTCGCAGACGCGCGTGATATCGGCCTCGCCGAGCTCGCAGTTCTTCTTGCCGAGGTTCTTGCGCAGGGGCCGGAACCACTTCGTGGCGTCGATCAGCTGCACCTTGCCCCGGCGATGTTCGGGCTTGCGGTTGCCGAGCACCCAGACGTAGGTGGCGATATCGGTGTTGTAGAACAGGTTCAGCGGCAGGGCGACGATGGCCTCGAGCCAGTCGTTCTCGATAATCCAGCGGCGGATGTTGCTCTCGCCCTGGCCGGCGTCGCCGGTGAACAGCGAGCTGCCGTTGTGCACCTCGGCGATGCGGCTGCCGAGCTTCGTGCCCCGCTTCATCTTGGAGAGCTTGTTGGCCAGGAACAGCATCTGCCCGTCGCTGGAACGGGTCACCAGCGAGTACTCGGGGTTGCCCGCGTGCTCGATCATGAAGCGCGGGTCGCGCATCTCCTTCTTGCCGCCCATGCGCTCGAGGTCGCTCTTCCAGCTCTTGCCATAGGGCGGATTGGAGAGCATGAAGTCGAACTCGCGGGACGGAAAGGCGTCGTTGGCGAGGGTGGAGTGTTCGGGGCCGCCGACGATGTTGTCCGCGGCGTCGCCCTCGCCCTTGAGCAGGAGGTCGGCCTTGCAGATGGCGTAGGTCTCGGCGTTGATCTCCTGGCCGTAGAGGTGGGTGGCGACCTCCTTGCCGTGCTCGGCGGCGAGCTGCTGGAGCGTCTCCTCCGCCACGGTCAGCATGCCGCCGGTGCCGCAGGCGCCGTCGTACAGCAGGTAGGTGCCCGACTCGATCTCGCCGGCTACGGGGAGGAATATCAGCTTCGCCATCAGCCGGACCGCGTCACGCGGGGTCCAGTGCTCGCCTGCCTCCTCGTTGTTCTCCTCGTTGAACTTGCGCACCAGTTCCTCGAAGATCGAATCCATGCCGTGGTTGTCGAGGCCGGGGTGCCGGGTGGAGCCATCGCCGTTGTTCACCGGCTCGGGGCTGAGGTTGATCTCGGGCGAGGTGAGCTTCTCGATCAGCGTGCCCAGCGCATCGGCCCTGGAGAGGCGCGGGATCTGGTTGCGGAACTCGAAGTTTTCGAGGATGTCCTGCACATTGGGCGAGAAGCCGTCGAGGTAGGCCTCGAAGTCGGCCCTGAGCCGCTGGCGGCTGGCGCGAGCCTTCAGGTCGCGCAGGGTGAACCTGGAGGTGTTGTAGAAGGCCTGGCCCGCCGCCTGGCGCAGCGCCGGATCCTGCGCGACCACTCCCGCTGCGTCCAGCGAAACCTTCATGTCGAGCACCGCCTGCTTGCTGTCCTCCAGGAGCGCGTCGAGGCGACGGAGAACGGTCATCGGCAGGATGACATCGCGGTACTTGCCCCGGACGTGGAGGTCGCGCAGGACGTCGTCGGCGATGCCCCAGATGTAGCCGGCGATCCAGTTCAGTTGGCCTTGTTCCATTTGTTCTCCATACGTGTCATGCAGAATGCCTGGGTGATCGGGCAAAAGTCGGAAGAGGGCATGGTAGTGAATTTTTTTTACGGAGTACGCTCGAGATAGGTGGGTCCGACTACGATTCTAAACACCCGGTGCGGACCCGCATGTCGGGTGGTGCGGGAGGAAGGTAAATAAAAAAAGCCCTTCCTGTCCCTCTTCCCGTGGGGACACGGCCGGTTGAAGCGCCCGGCCCCCCTGAACTACAGTCTGGCCCGGAACGCCAACCATAGGGAGCCCGACCATGATCCATCCCACCGCTATCGTCGACACCCGGGCGGAGATCGCCCCCGGGGCGGCCATCGGCCCCTATTGCGTCATCGAGGGGCCGGTCCGCGTCGGTCCGCAGAACGAGATCATGGCATACAGCTACCTGACCGGGCACACGGAGATCGGGGCGGGAAATACCATTGGCCCGCACGCCTGTGTCGGCACTGCCGCACAGAGCATCGGTGAATTCCCCCCGGATACGGGGGTGGTGATCGGTGAGCGGAACGTCATACGCGAGTTCTCCACCGTGCACCGTTCGATCACCGCCGGCGCCCCGACGCGATTGGGCAACGGCAATTTCATCATGTCCGGTGGACATGTCGCCCACGACTGCGTCGTCGGCAACGGGTGCATCCTGACCAACGGTGCGTTCGTCTCGGGCCACTGCGCCATCGGGGACCGCGTGAACATCTCCTCCCCGGTGGGTGTGCACCAGTTCGTGAGGATCGGCCGACTGGCGATTATCAGCGCGGGATCGGGGGTCGGGATGGACGTGCCGCCGTTCATGCTGGTCGAGGGGCGCAATACGGTGCGCGGTCTGAACGTCATCGGCATGCGCCGGGCGGGTATCGACGCCGCGTCCCGGGCGCAGGTCAAGCGTGTCTACAGGGCGATCTACCTGTCGGGGCGGAACGCGCGCGAAGCCGCCGACCGGCTGGCGTCGGAGGACCTGTGCCCGGAGGCCCGCGAGATCGTGGATTTCTGCCTGGCGGAGAGCCGCAGGGGTATCATGCCGCATGCCTAGGAGGCCGATGCCATACGGTATTGGAGAGACCTGCCGTGGCGATTGCTGTCAAATAATGTACCACGTCATATGTCATTACGCCCGTCTTCGGCGTTGCGGCAACGGTTGCGTCGCTCGACGATGCGCCAGTTACCGTGTGTTGATGACGAACGACATTCCGGCATGATCCGGTACATTTTTCCCCGGCAATCGCCTGAATGCGCCGGGCGGTGCCCTCATTGCACGGCGGCGCCCGGACCGAGTGTGTTGTCCGAACCGGCTCCGGAGTTGTCACTACAGTTCTCGTTGTCGATCACGATGTCCAGTCCCTCCGGGACAATGATCGTGTTGTTGTTTCCGGAACAGTCCAGGTCCTCGACCTTGGAACCGCCGCGGAACGTGATCGAGTTGCGGTCTCCCGAGACCAGCATGTTGCGGATATCACTGTTCGAGTCAATGGTGATGTCGTTCTCCGAGCCGGACACCGTCAGGTCGAAGCGATCGTCACGGTTCACGGTCTGGGTGGTGTTGCTCGCGTCGATCAGCACTTCAGTGACGCTGTTGTCGATGATCTCGCCACTGCCGAACAGCCCCATGTCGAAGATGTTGCCGCCGAAAAGCCCGTCCTCGAGCGGGTTGTCGAAGGCGTCGTCTTCACTGCAACCCGCGGCGCCGAGAAACAGCAGGAGCAGGGCGGTCGTCAGTATTCTCATGGGTGTCGGTCCCTGGTTCGATGCGCGGAGCGGGTGGTTTCGTACCGACCGCCATACGGTGATTATATCTTGACGGCGTGTAGTTGCCCGGCGTGGTCGCCGGGCCGCAAAGGCAATGGGGTATTTGCTCCGGAAGACGCTGTGAATACGTCCCTGTAAGCTTGCTGCCGGCATCCCTGCCGGCACACTTCCTCCGCAAACACCCGATTGTCGTTACTCAATGCCAGTCTGGACGGCCGCTGAGCAGTCACGACGGCGTACCGTTCGTGGCTGGATGGTTCTTTTGTCCCGTGTTGAGATCGGGGCGTGGGGCGTAAGTTCCCCGCGGGGGGGCGTCAGGTCGCGGGATACAGGATGAATACGGCAAGGGCCAGAAACGCCGCGACCCAGATCAGCATCGAGATGAACAGGGACAGGTGCGCTTCGCGTGTCTCCGCCCAGGTCCGGGGTCGCACGTCACGCCACATCAGCACGAGATTCGCGGAGAGGTTGACGCACACCACGTTGACCGAAAGCAGAACCGCCGCATTGGCCGCGTAACCCCACTGTCCGATACCGAGCATCAGCCCGATCGTGGCCGTGGGCGGCAGCAGGGCGACGGCGACCATCACGCCGACCAGGGTGCTTTTGACGCCGCTGGTCAGTGAGAGGACGCCGGCCGCACCGGAGGCCAGGGCCAGCACCATGCTGGCAATGCCGACCTCGGTCCTGGACATCAACTCACCGCTGGCGGGGTCCGCGGGCCAGAGCAGTCCGATACCGAGGGACAGCGCCAGGGCGAGCCCCATACCCGCCAGGCTGGTCGCCAGCGAACGGCGGATCAATGCCCTGTCCCCGAGCGCGGTGCCCAGCGCCAGCGCCAGATTGGGTCCGAGCAACGGGGCGATGACCATGGCGCCGACGATGACCGCGACATTGTCCTCGATCAGCCCTACCGTGGCGACGATGGTCGAAAGGACCACGAGCAACAGGTAGTTGCTGTCGAGCGTCGCACCCCGGGAAACCTCCGAGTAGAGTTCCTCCCGGCTGATCGTGGCCGGTTTCGCGGCCGTGGATGCGTCTTTCTCCGAGGCGTCGCTGTCCGGCTGGGGCAGCACCGACTCCACGGGAATGATGACGATCCGGTAGTAGTCGCTGCTCTGCAGCACGGACTGCAGCGCGTTCATTACCTTCTGTCGCCGGTCGGTGCCGACGAGCAGACGGACGTTCCGGTGTGGACCCTCCAGTTCAGGGCCCCACCAGATGTCAGCGATCGCATACTGCTCGGCGATCCCGTTGATGGTGTCCTCGTGCCCCTTGTCGGCGATCACCTCGATGATCTTCATGCCGTCGCCTCAGGCGAGTGCCGTTTTTGATTCCACTGCCGCAGCTGTCCGAGGAGTTCCGGCAACGCCAGGGGACGGGAGAAGTGGAATCCCTGACCGCGGCGACAGTTCATTTCCCGCAATCGGGTGACCTGGCCCTGCGTCTCGATCCCTTCGGCCACGACATCCAGATTCATCGCCTGGCCCAGAAGCACGATCGCCCGGGCCAGGACCGCCTCCTGCGGATCGGTTTCGATGTGCTTTACGAAGGCACGATCTATCTTCAGTGTGGAGACGGGAAAACGCTGCAGATAACCCAGGGAACTGAAGCCGGTGCCGAAATCGTCCACGGCGATCGGCACCCCGAGCGCGTGCAGGGAATCGAGCTGGGCCGCGTTCTCGACCATCGTTTTCTCGGTGATCTCGATCTCGAGCAGGTGCGCGGGCAGGAGGTGATCCTGCAGGCACCGGTGAATGCGGGTCGGCAGGTCGGGTTGTCTCAACTGCACCGCGGAGACATTGATCGCCATCATGAACTCGTGGTAGCCCGCCGCCGTAATCTCCGCGAGGGCCGCGCATGCACCCTCGATCACGAATTTGCCGATTGCCCCGATCTGTCCGGTTTCCTCGGCGATCGGGATGAACTCGGCGGGTGATACGTCTCCCAGGCGCGGGTTGTGCCAGCGAACCAGCGCCTCGCATCCAGTCCACTGACCGGTACCCAGCAGCACCTGGGGTTGATAGACCAGGTGTAGCTCCTGATTGGCCACGGCCCGTCGCAGCGCGGATTCCACTTCCATTCGCCGTTGCACCGCACGGTTCATCTCGCTGGAATAGAAACTGTGGGCGTTACGCCCGGCGTCCTTGGCATCGTAGAGCGCGATGTCGGCCGCCTTGAGAAGCGCGCCCGGCGTGTCACCGTCCATGGGGTAGAGCGCCATTCCGATACTGCAGGAAACCGTCACTTCGCGCTTCCCGAGAACGAATGGTTCCTGAAATACCGCGTGGATCTTGCTGGCGATCGTCTCCGCGTTCGATACATCGCTGATCCGCGACAGGACGATCAGGAACTCGTCGCCACCCAGTCGGGCAACAGTGTCGCCGGCTCGCAATACGGCGGTGAGACGGTCAGCGCACTGGGTCAGGAGAGCGTCCCCGGTCAGGTGGCCGAGGCTGTCGTTGATACGCTTGAAGTGGTCGAGGTCGAGAAAGGCGACCGCTGCGGTCCGTTCTTCACGCCTGGCGAGGTCGATCGCCACGTCCAGTCGGTCCATGGCCAGTGCCCGGTTGGGGAGGCCGGTCAGCGGATCGTGATGCGCCTGGCGGATGAGGCGGGACTCGTAGCTGCGTTGCTGCCGCATCGAAAAGAGGTAGAACACGACCGAGGCGACCAGGAACGAGAGGAAGAAAGCCGTCGGAATTGCCATGTCCTTGCGGTAATTCGCCGCGATCTCGGACAGCGGAATGGTGACCGTGACGTACAGTCCCCAACGTTTCAGCCGGGTGCTGACGCAGAACCACTCCTCCATGGTGTAGGTCGCCACCGCATCTCCCCCCGGGTGGTGCGGTTGACTGGTGATCCTCTCGAACATCGAAGCCTCGACCGGATTGTCGTAGGTTGCGGCCTTCTCGTTGTCCGCGAGCGGTTCCACGAACTGCCAGTAACCGTCGGGCCGCAGGACGCGAACCTCGACGTTTCCCGGCAGGTCAATGTCATTCCAGGTGGTCGCGGGTGAATCGATATCGACGCCGGCGGCCATGACGAACTCGGGTTCGCCCGTTTCCCGCGCGTACGCCAGGCGAATCGGCAGGATCCAGCTGTCCAGCAGGGGCAGATAGTAAGTGCGCCCGATCGTCATGCGGCGGGTCTCCAGCGTCTCGAGAAAGCTCTCCGACGATCTCGGTTCATGCAGGAGATTGGGCAGCACGACGGTGGGGTCGATGCCGGACACGCGCACCAGTTGTCCGTCGGGCATGGCCAGACCAAAACCGGCCAGGGCGGGATTGAGCCTGGCCAGAGTGTCCATCAGGGGTCCCGCGCGATCCGGGTGATCGATGGCGCCGGTCTCCAGAAACCGGTCGCCCAGGATGTGCAGCACAGTCTGGTAGTGATTGAGGATCTCGTCGGTCGTCTGGGTGACCAGCCGGTTCAGGAACAGGAGTTCCGCCGCCGTGTCGCGCTCGATCGTCTTCCATTCGTGGTAGGCGTACAGACCGAACCCGATGAGGGTCCCGACAATGAGGAAGTCGAACAGCAGCTTCAGCGGAGAGTGGCTTCTGCGTGAAACGGTTGCCCTGGCCATGACCGTCCGGAAGTTGCCGAGTGGATAGGTGTTGATACTACATGCTACGCCCGATTGGAGGGATGGTCATAAGGCGATTGCCGGAAAATGGCATACCCGTATTCGCCAAAAACCCGGGGCGGCCCCCCGAGCTGCCGCTACCCGAACGCCGCGGACATGAGGGTGCGCGTGTACGCCTGTCGGGGCTGGTCGAATATTCTGTCGGCGGGTCCCTGTTCGACGACGCGACCGGCCTTCATCACCACCACCTCGTCACTCAGGGCCCTGACGACCCTCAGGTCGTGACTGATGAACAGGTACGCCAGTCGGTGGCGGATCTGGAGTTCGCGGAGCAGATCGACGATCTGGGCCTGTACCGATACGTCCAGGGCCGAAGTGGGTTCGTCGAGCACCACGAACCGCGGCTTCAGGACCATGGCGCGCGCGATCGCGATGCGCTGGCGCTGACCGCCCGAGAACTCGTGCGGGTAGCGGTGGCGGCTGTCCGGGTCGAGGCCGACCTCTTCCAGCGCCTGGCAGACCAGCGCGTCGCGAGCTTCGGGTGTAGAGGCGAGTTTGTGCAGGTCGATACCTTCGGCGATGATCTGCGCGATCGACATCCTCGGGCTGAGACTGCCGTAGGGGTCCTGGAAGACGACCTGCATCTCGCGGCGCATCGGTCTCAAGGAACCGGACTTCAAGTCCTGGATGTCCTTTCCCATAAAGCGGATTCGTCCGTGGCTCGAACACAGCCGCAGCAGTGCGAGTCCGAGCGTGGTCTTGCCCGATCCGCTCTCGCCGACCACCCCGACCGTGTGGCCCTCGCGTACGTTGAGGGTGATGTCGTCCACCGCCTTGATGTGGTCCACCGTGCGTCGCAACAGCCCTTTTTTTATCGGGAACCAGACCCGCAGGTTCTGCGCGGCCATTGCCACCTGCGCCTGGGGGGCGGCCTCCGCGGGATGGCCTCCCGGTTCGGCATCCAGCAGCTGCCGTGTGTATGCGTGGGACGGCCGCTCGAAGACCTCCGCGACGAGGCCTTCTTCGACCATCTTGCCGGATTGCATCACGTACACCCGCTCCGCGAGCCGTCTGACGATCCCGAGATCGTGGGTGATGAACAGCATGGCCATCCCAGTCTCGCGCTGCAGGGTCTTCAGCAGGTCCAGGATCTGCGCCTGCACGGTGACGTCCAGTGCGGTGGTCGGCTCGTCGGCGATGAGCAGTTCGGGATCGTTGGCCAGCGCCATGGCGATCATGACGCGCTGTCTCTGGCCGCCCGACAGCTGATGCGGGTAGGCACCCAGACGCTCCCGGGCATCCGGGATGCCGACCTTGTCGAGCAGCCCGACAATCCGCTCGCGCGCCGCGGCGCCACTGAGGCCCTGGTGCAGCATCAGCATCTCGCCGATCTGCTTCTCGATCGTGTGCAGCGGATTCAGCGACGACATCGGTTCCTGGAAGATCAGGTCGATTCGCCCACCCCGGACATCGCGCAGTTTCCTGTCTTCGGCCCTGAGCAAATCCTCTCCGTCGAATCGTATGCTGCCTCGCGGGTGGTGAGCCGGCGGGCTTGGCAACAACCGCGGGATCGACAGGGCCGTGACCGACTTGCCGGATCCGCTCTCTCCGACCAGGGCGACGATTTCTCCCTTGCCCACGTCCAGATCGACCCCCCGCACGGCAGACACCGCGTCCCTGCCGGTCCCGAACACGACCTCCAGGCCGCGAATTTCGAGCAACGGGTGTGAACTCATTGCCCCGTGAGCGCCTTGCGCGGGTCGAAGGCGTCCCGGGCGGCCTCACCGATGAAGATCAGCAGACTCAGCATCACCGCAAGCACACCGAAGGCCGTGATGCCGAGCCAGGGCGCCTGTAGATTGGCTTTTCCCTGTGCAAGCAGTTCACCCAGGGAAGGGGATCCGGCGGGCAGGCCGAATCCCAGGAAGTCCAGCGAGGTCAGGGTGGTGATCGAGCCGTTGAGGATGAAAGGCAGAAAGGTCATCGTCGCCACCATGGCGTTCGGCAGCAGGTGACGGAACATCAGCGTGAGGTGTCCGACGCCGAGCGCGCGCGCCGCCCGCACGTACTCGAAATTGCGCGCCCGCAGGAACTCCGCGCGAACCACCCCGACCAGCGCCGTCCATGAGAACAGCAGCATCAGCCCCAGGAGCCACCAGAAGTTGGGTTCCACGACACTGGCCAGGATGATCAGCAGAAACAGTGTGGGGAGACCGGACCAGATCTCGATGAAGCGCTGAAACAGCAGGTCCGTCCAGCCGCCGAAATAGCCTTGTACGGCGCCCGCGATGACGCCGATTACCGAGCTGAACAGGGTCAGGGTAAGCCCGAAGAGGACCGAGATGCGAAAACCGTAGATGACCCTGGCGAGGACGTCGCGGCCCTGATCGTCGGTTCCGAGCAGGTTTTCCCGATTCGGGGGCGAGAGCGACGGGCGGTCGTAGTTGATGGTCTCGTAGCTGTAGCGGATCGGGGGCCAGAGCATCCAGCCATGCGCCTCGATGAGTTCCCTTGCGTACGGGTCGCGGTAGTCGGTCTCGGTCTCGAAATCGCCGCCGAAGGTGGTCTCCGGATAGGCGCGCAGGAACGGGAAATAGAGTTCGTCGTCGAAGGATACGATCAGCGGTTTGTCGTTGGCGATGATCTCGGCGCAAAGTGTCGTGACGAACAGCACGAGGAACAGCCACAGAGAGATGTAGCCGCGACGGTTGTGCCGGAAGTTCCTCAGGCGACGCCGGTTCAGGGGGCTGAGACCCGCCATCGGCTACACCTCCCGCGTCTCGAAATCGATCCTCGGATCGATGACGACGTACATGAGGTCACCCAGGAGATTCAGCAGCAGGCCGAGCAGGGTGAAGATATAGAGGGTGCCGAACAACACCGGATAGTCCCGGTTGATCGCGGCCTCGAACCCCAGCAGACCGAGCCCGTCCAGTGAGAAGATCACCTCGATCAGCAGCGAACTGGTGAACAGGACACCGACGAAGGCACTCGGGAATCCGGCGACGACGATCAGCATGGCGTTGCGGAAGACGTGGCCCAACAATACGTGGCGTTCCGTGCCGCCCTTGGCGCGGGCGGTGACGACGTACTGCTTGTTGATCTCGTCCAGGAACGAGTTCTTGGTCAGCATGGTGAGGCTCGCAAAGCCCCCGATGACCATGGCGGCGACGGGTAGCGCGATGTGCCAGAAGTAATCCAGGATCCGGTGTGGCCAGTTCATTTCCTGCCAGTTTTCCGAGACGAGTCCCCGCAACGGAAACCAGTCGAGATAGCTGCCTCCGGCGAACACCACGATCAGCAGGACGGCGAACAGAAACCCGGGGATCGCGTAGCCGACGATCACCACCGCGCTGGTCCACACGTCGTACGCCGTCCCGTCGCGGACCGCCTTCGAGATGCCCAGGGGGATCGAGATCACATAGACCAGCAGGGTCGTCCACAACCCTAAGGAGATCGACACCGGCATCTTGTCGATGACCAGCTCGATGACTGACCGGTCGCTGTAGAAACTGTCGCCGAAGTCGAATCGCGCGTAGTTGCCGATCATCGTCATCAGGCGTTCGTGCGCCGGCTTGTCGAATCCGTACAGCCGTTCGATCTCCTGGATCAGATCGGGGTCCAGACCCCGTGAACCGCGGTACTTGCCGGAAGCCGTGGCGGATGCGGCCAGTCCGGTTGCGGTGCCCGCCTCGTCTCCCGTGCCGCCGCCGACCCGGGCCGTCGCATCCACGCCGTGGCCCTTGAGTTCGGCGATCATGCGCTCCACGGGCCCGCCCGGGGCGGCCTGGACGATGACGAAGTTGATCACCATGATCCCCAGCAGCGTGGGGATGATAAGCAACAGGCGCCGGATAATGTAGGCGGACATTGTTCTGTAGACGTCGCTCGCTTAGGGACTCGTTTTCCCGGAGCCTGCCTTGCCCGGGAGTGCCCGGTCCTTGTCGGGATTCACCCACCAGGTGTCGAATCCCAGGGCATAGGGGGGTGAGGTCCCGGGGCGGGAGAACCGGTCACGGTACGCGACGCGGAAACTGCGCAGATGCCAGTGCGGCACCACGTAGTGTCCTGCGAGCAGCACGCGGTCGAGCGCCCGGGTCCTGTTGATCAGGCTCTCGCGGTCCGGTGCGCTGATGACCGCCTCGACGAGTTCATCCACCGCGGGGTCCCTTATCCCGGCGAGGTTGCGGCTGCCCGGCTCACTCGCCTTTTCCGATGACCAGAAGTCACGCTGTTCGTTGCCCGGGGACAGGGACTGGGAAATCGTCGCCACCACCATGTCGAAGTCGTGGTTCTCCAGACGCTTCTGATACTGTGCGCTGTCAACGGTGCGAACCCGCATATCGATCCCGAGTCGCTTCAGGTTGCGCCGGTAGGGTAGCGCCACGCGCTCGAACGACGGGCTGACCAGCATGAGCTCGAACCCGAAAGGCTTACCGCTGGTTGAATTGACGAGTCCGCCGTCCCTGATGACCCAGCCGGCCTCCCGGAGCAGTTGCGCCGCCTTGCGAAGGTTGGCGCGCGCGTTGCCCGAACCGTCGGTGGCGGGGGGCTCCGGGTTGCCCTCGAAGACGGCGTCGGGGATCCTGCCGCGGTAGGGCTCCAGGATCTCCAGCTCCGCCTTGCCGGGGGCGCCGTTCGAGGCCAGTTCGGAATTCGAGAAGTAGCTTTTTGTGCGATCGTACGCCCCGTAGAACAGGTTTTTGTTGGTCCACTCGAAATCGAAGGCCAGGGTCAGCGCTTCTCGCACCCGGGGGTCCGCGAAAAGCTCGTCGCGGGTATTGAAGACGAAACCCTGCATGCCGGTAGGCTGCTGGTTGGGGATGTTCTCCTTTTTGATGACGCCAGAGCGCAGTGCCGGACCGTCATAACCCGTGGCCCAGTCCTTCGACACATTCTCCGGACGGAAGTCGTATTCACCGGCCTTGAATGCCTCCAGTGCGACGGTTCCGTCGCGGTAGTAGTCGTAGCGAATGCGGTCGAAATTGTGCCTGCCCCGGTTGACGGGCAGGTCCACACCCCAGTATTCCGGGTTTCTTCGGTAGGTTACCGATCGACCCGGATCGACCGACTCGACGAGGTACGGGCCGCTGCCCAGCGGTGCCTCCAGCGTGGTCTTCGGGAAATCCCGGTCCTTCCAGTACGCCCTGGAGAGGACCGGCATCTGTCCGATGATCAGCGGCAATTCGCGGTTGTCGTTCGAGGTAAAGCGAAACGTGACCTTGTGGTCGCCCGTCTTTTCGGCCGCTTCGACGTTCGCGTAGTAGGAACGGTAGAAAGGGTGTCCCTCGGTCTTCAGGGTCTCGAAGGTAAATACGACGTCATCGACGGTGACCGGGCTGCCGTCGTGGAAACGCGCCTCGGGCCGGAGCACAAACGTGACGGCGGAATTGTCCGGAGCATGTTCGATGGTCTTGGCCAGAAGCCCGTATTCCGTGAACGCCTCGTCGTTGGCATGCTCGGTGAGGGTGTCGAACAGTCCGCTCAGGCCCGCGGCCGACACGCCCTTGAGCGTAAACGGATTCAAGGTGTCGAACGTCCCGATGGAATGCAGCTTGACGTTACCCCCCTTGACCGCATCGGGATCGGCATAGTCGAAGTGCCGGAACCCCGGTCCGTATTTCGGTTCACCGTGCAGGGATATCGCGTGGCTTTCCGTCGCTTGCAGGAGGGTGGGGATACCCGAGACGAGGGTCGAAATCAGGGCGGAGAATACAAGTCGGAGACAATGTCTGCGATGCGGCATGCGGTTTTCCGTTCGAAGTTGGTTCACCGGCGTTCGCTTACCTGCCGGTCAGGCGGTGCCCCCGACGATCCGGCAGGCGAAGGAGGCCGTCGCGCGGTGCGGAATGACAGTCTGTCCGATCGGGGCGTTTCCGGGTTCCGGGCGATCCGGGAACGCCTTACGGGCGGCCACCGCCCGGCGCGAGCTGTGATTCGGGTCGCGGGGGAGATTCTAACCGTATCGAAGCGGGAGTGTCATCGGCTCTCCCGGGTGTGTCCAGGGCGTATGATGAACGTATCCGAGACAAACCCTTCCCGGGAGCCGAGATACCGGCGCAGTGCGTTGGCCAGGTTGCTTGCCAGCCCCTTGCTCATGCGGCCGACGATGAACGTGGACATCAGCGCGTAGGGAGCCTTTTCCTGACGTTCCCGATCTTTCGGTTGAGCATTCATTACAGTCGTTTTCCTGACGGGCGACCGCGCAAAAAAAACGGGGCTGATCTTGCGAGCAGCCCCGTTTCCTCGTCCCTGACTCATCTGTCCGTGATGAACTTTCCCGAAAGATCGTCCTTGAAACTGGCCCGGTCAACTACGACCGGTAAAGCGGTCTAGGCGATTTACTTCGCTTCAGCGGCGGGAGCCTGGGGAGCGGCGGGAGCCTGGGGAGCGGCGGGAACTGCCGGAGCCCCGTAGGGAGCGGCGTTGGCGTAAGGCGCGTAGCCATAGCCACCGTAGTAGGGAGCGCCGTAGCCGTAGTAGGGGGCGCCATAGCCGTAGCCCCTGCCGTAGCCCCTGCCGTACCCACTGCCGCGTCCGGAGAAGCTCATGTTGAAATCGCCGAACATGTCGCCGAAGCCGTCACCCCAGCCGTCACCCCAGCCATTGCCATAACCCGGGCCGCCCCACCAGGCGGAAGCGGTGCCGGCAACGGCGGAAAGAACCAGAGCGCTTGAGAGTGCTGCAACTTTAATCTTCACGGAGTATCTCCTTAAACTTGAGTAAGTCGGGTTGAAATCGGGTGTGGGGCGTTGCCCTCACGACGATAATTAGAATATAAGAATATATTAATAAAAGCAACAACTATTTTCCAATGGCCATGATCCTTCGTCGGGAGGTTTGGTGACGGGCCGTGTCGAGACTGTCGGGACACGCCAGAGTCGAGTCGAGGAAGGGAGCAGGACGATCGGAAGTGCGTGGAGACCCGGCGCGGCTGGCGGCCGGCAGGAAGGGCTGCGTCATCAGCGAAGCGCCCTGCGGACCGGAAGGCACATCCTGTCGCGATCTTGTCGCTGAGTCGCAAGAAATCGCGGTGCCGGGTCCCGGTCCACCGGCGCCCATTGCCGCTAGCCCAAGTCCGTGCGTCCCGAACCGATGCCCAGTCTCTCCAGCAGTGTTGCGGGGTTGTCGATCGGGGGGGAACAGGTCACACCGACACAGTGGTAGCCGACAACCTCACCGCGTGGTGACTTGGCCGCCAGTGACTCCGGCAGGTCTGTGGTCTGGCCTGGTATCGAAATGACCATGCAATCCGGTGCATAGGTTTTCGCCACCAGGGCTTCCCATTCGAGCATCCTGTCGGGCAATCCCCTCAGGATGATGATATTCGGCGGCGTCGCCAGTTCCTTCGCGGCGATCAGCATCCACGCGTGCGCCTGTGGCGCGGCGGCGACCCGGGATTCGGCGAAGGCAACGGTACGTTCGGCGGCCTCGATGTAGCGTGTCTCGCCGAGCAGCAGGCCGAGCCGGTTCAGTGCAAGTGCCGCGATCGCATTTCCCGCGGGCATTGACTCGTCGGCTATCGGCTTCGGTCTCTGGATCAGTGTTTCGTGATCGTCTGACGTGAAGTAGAACCCGCCTGATTCGCGGTCCTCGAAGTGCGCCAGCAAGGTATCCGCGAGCCCGATCGCCAGATCGAGGTGTTCCGCTCGCCATTGCAACTGCAGGGATTCGAGCAGGGCATCGATCAGAAACGCGTAGTCGTCCAGGTAGGCATTCAGGTGCGCGCGACCGTCCTTGCAGGTGGCGAGCAATCTGCCGTCACGCCAGAGCGTGGTCCGGATGAATTCCACTGCCCGGCAAACCGATCCGGCCAGCGCCGGGTTTTCCAGCCGGCGCGCCGCGATGGCCATGCCCCGGATCATGAGGGCGTTCCAGCTGGTAAGGATCTTTTCATCACGTCCCGGTCGCACCCGTCGCTCGCGCACGACGAGCAGCGCCTCGCGTACTGCGTCCAGCCCGCTGGTGATCTCCTCCACCGACTGCCCTGTTTCGCGCGACAGCTCAGGGCGCCCCGCCTGTACATTCAGGTGCCACCGGCCTTCGAAGTTGGCTCTTCGATCGAGGCCGTAGCGCCGGGCAAAGATCCGGTAGTTGTCGCCTGCGACCGCTCTGACCTGCCCCGGTTCCCAGACGTAGTACGCGCCCTCTTCACCCTCCGAGTCGGCATCGAGACTGGAGTAATAGGCCCCCTCGGCCGACTGCATCTCCCGCATCACGAAGGCTGCGGTTTCCTCCGCGGTACGCCGGAACAGGCAATCACCGGTGATCGCGAACGCCTCTGCGTAAAGCGCGAGCAACTGGCCGTTGTCGTACAGCATTTTTTCGAAATGCGGGATCATCCACAGGTCGTCGACCGAGTAGCGGCAGAAGCCGCCGCCGAGGTGATCGTAGATGCCCCCTCGCGCCATTTTCTCCAGCGTGTAAATCGCCATGTGCAGCGCGCGGTCATCCGGGGCGTCGTCCCGCAGGCGCTCGATCCAGTGGCGCATCAGAAACTCGATGTTGCCCGGGTGGGGGAATTTCGGGGCGCCACCGAATCCGCCGTGCTGCGCGTCGAAACTCGCCTCCATCTGGCGGCGTGCGGTCGCCGCGGCGTCGGCCTGCCGCGCCTGTCCGGATCGTCCGGACTCCATTTCCGACAGGGCTTCCACCACGCGGACGTTCTGGCTGCGGATCTCGTCCCGGTGCTGGCGAAACCACTTTTCCACCTGTACCAGCAGGTCACGGAAGGCGGGCAGTCCATGCACCGGCCGGTCCGGAAAGTAGGTTCCGCCGAAAAACGGCGTGTGGTCGTCGGGCGAGAGGAACATCGTCAGCGGCCATCCGCCTGTGCGTTGGGTCAGCAGGGCGTGTGACGCCTGGTAGATCTTGTCGAGGTCGGGTCGCTCTTCCCGGTCTACCTTGATATTGACGTAGTGTGCGTTCATCAACCGGGCCGTTGCCTCGTCCTCGAAGGACTCGTGTGCCATGACGTGGCACCAGTGGCAGGCGGAATATCCGATGGATAGCAGGATGGGCCTGTCTTCCTCGCGCGCCAGGCGCAACGCCTCCTCGCCCCAGGGATGCCAGTCGACCGGGTTGCCGGCGTGCTGGAGCAGGTAAGGGCTGGTCTCGGTGGCCAGCCTGTTTCCTTTCGTGGGCATGATCGTTTCCCGTGAATGAATCGCGCGAATATAGACCTCGTCCGGCAACCTGTCGCGAAACCATAGTGCAGTATGGGTATATTGTCGGTGCGCTCCTCCTCCCACCCGACACCCCGGACAAGACATGCAGATACTCAAGCTGAAGCCGCACGAAGAACGGCGGCTGCGCGCCGGACACCCCTGGGTATTCAGCAACGAGGTGGACACGGGCGCCTCACCACTTTCGGGATTCGAGGCCGGTGAACCGGCGGAGATCCACGATTCGGGAGGGCGGTGCCTGGGGACGGGATACGTCAACCCGCATTCCCTGATCTGCGCGCGCCTCGTGAGTCGCAAACCATCGCGTCCGTTGTCCGCCGACTTGATCGCCAGGCGCATGGAGGAGGCACTCGCGCTTCGGCGGCGGCTGTACGAGACGCCTTACTACCGTCTGGTCTACGCCGAGAGCGACAGTCTGCCCGGGCTGGTGATCGACCGCTACGGCGGCCATGTCGTGATTCAGATCACGACCGCCGGAATGGAGCGGATGCGGGATGCCATCGTGTCATCCGTCGACAACTTGTTGTCTCCGGAATCCATTTTGATGCGCAATGAGCTTGCCGTCAGGGAACTGGAGGGCCTGTCGCGTTACTCGGAGACCGTAAAGGGCAAGACGCCGGAAAGCGTCGTGGTTCCCGAGCACGGCAGCGAATTCGAGGTGGCGCTGGCCGGTGGTCAGAAGACGGGGTGGTTCTTCGATCAGAGCGAGAATCGTGATCGGGTCGCTCGCTTCGCGAAGGGACACCGGGTCCTCGACGTGTTCAGTTACGTGGGAGCGTGGGGCATCCTCGCCGTCAGGGGCGGGGCCGAATCCGCGCTGTGCGTGGACGAGTCCGGGTCTGCGGTGGAACTGGTCCGACGCAACGCCGAGCGCAATGCTGTCGCCGGGCGGGTGGAAGCGCGGCGCGACGAGGCGTTTCGCGCGCTGAAATCGCTGGGTGAGGCGGGAGAGCGTTTCGGAACCGTCGTGCTGGATCCGCCGGCTTTCATCAAGCGGAAACGGGACGCCAAAAACGGGATCCAGGCCTACCGCCGGATCAACAAGCTCGGGATCCGCCTGATCCAGCGCGACGGCATCCTGGTGTCCTGTTCCTGCTCCTACCATCTCGGCTACGATACCCTGGCAAGACAGATTCGCGAAGCCTGTCGGGCGTCCGGTCGCCGGATGCAGATCATCGCTACCGGGTCCCAGTCCCCGGACCATCCCGTGCACCCCGCCGTTCCCGAATCCGCCTACCTCAAATGCATCGTGGCGCGTGTCATCTGATCCGGACTCACGGGTGTTGCGGCTGGAAACCTGCGCCGGCAGGGACGCCGACGTAAATTCTGAACCTTATTTGGAAAAAACACGCTGTATGCCGTTGTTTGTTATATCATCGGGTTGCGATCGCCCGTGTTTTCCGGGGCCTGGCCCCCGGGGGCGGGCGGTAAAGGGTCGATTCCGGGTGATACCGATAACGTAGACCACTACGAGAACTCCGGTCGCAACGACCCATCCGTCGCGAACGTTCTTCACCACACGCAGTTGGGAGGGTAGTGACATGCGAAGGGTTGTGTTCAACCAGAAAGGCGGTGTCGGGAAATCCACGATCGCTTGTAACCTGGCGGCCATCGGCGCCTCTGAGGGCAAGCGCAGTCTGGTCGTCGACCTGGATATCCAGGGTAATTCGACGCAGTACCTGATGGGCAGGAAGATCGACAATCCCGATCTGACCATCGCGGACTTTTTCAAGACGACCTTGAGTCTCAACCCTTTCGGCAAGGCGCAGGGCCCGACCGTGGACGGCATTATTCACGAGACGCCGTTTCCGAATCTCTACATGATTCCATCCCACCCGGATCTCGAACCGCTACAGGGCAGGCTAGAGTCCCGTTACAAGATCTACAAGCTGCGCGAGGCCCTGTCGATCCTGGACGACTTCGACGCCATCTACATCGACACGCCTCCGATACTCAATTTTTACAGTCGCTCGGCGCTGATCGCGGCGGACGCGTGCCTGATTCCGTTCGATTGCGACGCCTTTTCGCGCGACGCCCTGTATACGCTCATCGAGTCCATCGGCGAGGTGCGCGAAGACCACAACAAGACGCTCAGGATCGAGGGTATCGTCGTCAATCAGTACCAGAGCCGCGCGAATCTTCCGCAGAGACTGGTGGATGAACTGATCGCCGAGGAACATCCCATCCTTGAGACGCGAATCTCCCCCTCGGTCAAGGTGCGTGAATCGCACAGCGAATCGATGCCGCTGGTTCACTATGCGCCCAATCACAAGCTGACCGAGGAATTTCGGGCCCTGCACAACGAGCTGAACGGGTTCCATCACTAGGAGCCTGTCCGACAGCGGGGGCCGCACGTCAAGGGCGCGCGGCCCCGTCCGCCACGAACCCGCCGGCGGGTTCGCCGCTGCAGCTGAAGGCGGCCGGGACGGTGTACGCCCCGGCCGTCGTGATACCATACCGCGCCATGCTCACCTACCCCGAAATCGACCCGGTCGCCCTCAGTATCGGGCCTCTCAAGGTACACTGGTACGGGCTGATGTATCTGCTGGGCTTCCTGGCCTTCTGGTGGCTGGGCAGGATCCGTGCGCGTCGTCCGGATACCGTCGCCTCTCCCGATGACATCGGGGACATGCTGTTCTACGGCATGCTCGGTGTGGTCCTCGGAGGCAGGATCGGCTACATCCTGTTCTACAACTTTGCCCACTTCCTGAACGAACCGCTGATGTTCTTCCGCGTATGGGAAGGCGGTATGAGCTTTCACGGCGGACTGCTGGGTTGTATCGGTGCCTTCTGGATCTATCAGAGAAAGAAGGGATGGGGATTCTGGCGCAGCATGGACTTTGCCGCGCCGCTCGTGGCGCCAGGGCTGTTTTTCGGGCGGGTCGGTAACTTTATCAACGGCGAATTGTGGGGCCGAATCACGGATTCTCCCCTTGGCATGGTGTTTCCCGGTGCCGGTGCGCTACCCCGACATCCCAGCCAGCTCTACGAGGCGGCGCTCGAGGGTATCGTGCTGTTTATCCTGCTCTGGGTCTACTCGTCGAAACCTCGTCCCGTCGGGTCGGTTTCCGGACTGTTCCTGCTACTGTATGGCGTCTTCCGGTTTTCCGTCGAGTTTTTCCGCCTGCCGGACGAGCATATCGGTTATCTTGCGTTTGGCTGGCTGACGATGGGACATGTGCTCACCCTGCCCATGATCCTCGCCGGAGTCGCCCTGATGGTATGGGCCCGGCGCAAACCGCGCCAGCCACAGACCGCCTGAGAGAGACGCGGGAATGCGCCAGTACCTTGAGCTGATGCGTCACGTACTGGAAAACGGGGAGCGCAAGGAAGACCGGACCGGGACCGGGACACTCTCCGTATTCGGGTACCAGATGCGCTTCGACCTGTCCCGGGGATTTCCCGTCGTCACCACGAAGAAGCTCCACCTGCGCTCCATTATCCACGAACTCCTGTGGTTTCTCAGGGGCGACACCAATGTCACGTATCTGCACGACAACGGTGTCACCATCTGGGACGAATGGGCGGACGCCAACGGGGATCTGGGGCCGGTCTACGGCGCGCAGTGGCGAGCGTGGCGGACGGCGGACGGCCAGGTGGTCGACCAGGTGAGTCGGGCCCTGGAGCAGATTCGCGAGAATCCGGATTCGAGGCGGATCATCGTTACGGCGTGGAATCCCGGAGAACTCGAACACATGGCCCTTCCGCCGTGCCACCTCCTGTTCCAGTTTCACGTCGCGAACGGTGTGCTGTCCTGCCAGCTCTACCAGAGGAGTGCGGATATTTTTCTGGGGGTTCCGTTCAATATTGCGTCGTACGCGTTGCTGCTGCGAATGGTGGCGCAGGTGACGAACCTGAAAGCGGGGGAGTTCATACATACCTTTGGCGATGCGCACCTCTACCTGAATCACATCGAGCAGGCGGAGCTGCAGCTGTCTCGCGAACCCTTCGAGCTGCCCCGTATGGAGCTGAACCCGGCCGTCACGTCGCTGTACGACTTCGGTTACGGGGATTTCGACCTGGTCGACTACCGCTGTCATCCCGCGATCCGGGCGCCCGTCGCGGTCTGAGCGGGCAGAAAGGGTGACCGCGCCCGGTGACCGTCGCCAGACCCCGGTCACCGGTGGGAAGCATGGTGGATGCGGCGGAGCGGGGACGGTCGCCGACCGGCCCCGGGTCAGGTCTGTTCGGTGATCCGTTGCAGCAGGGACTGGTAACGCGCCAGCGAATCGACCCCGAACAGGGGGTCCTTTCCCGAGTCCAGGTGCCGTTCGACCTCTGCCGACATTTCGGGTGAAATCAGCTTTCTGAGCCTCGGGTAGACCTGGCCCTCCTCCATGTCCATGTGGCCCTGCTGAAGGAGCACATATTCCTCGAGCCGTGCCCTCAGGGCTTCCTTGTCGATAATCGCGTTGGTATCGATGGCGCCCAGTTGTTCCACGAGGTCCCGGGTCACCAGCGTGAGTAGCGAGTGGTCTCGCGAGAGCGTCTCGATAATCGGTCGAATGGATTCGTCCATCTCGATCAGCCGTTCAAATACGATATCTTCCCCGGGATGATGAATCACATTCGAGTAATCGGCGAAATACTCCAGGCAGTCCTTCAGCAGCATGTAGTCCGGCTCGCCGTCGGTCTTCATCAACTCGATCTGCCAGATGAGGACCTTCAGCACCTTGCTGAAGTTTCTGTGGTCTTCGCTAAGCCGCGCAATAATATTTGACATGTTGGGGAATCCTGTCTGGCTTTTACTGGAATTGTGGCATTGTTCCAGCAATTCATCCGGGATGTTGAGACGTAGAGAATAGATTCTCGCAAAATTTCGGGGACAGGACACGCTCCGATGGATATACGGGGCTTTTTTCCCGACGAAGAACGGGGCCGCGTCGCATTCGGGCGGTCCGTATTGACGAGCGTCAATCTGTGCGCCGCCTGATGTGCTGAAATACGGATAATGAGGAGAACTCGCCTATGAAACGGGTATCGGAATCGCTTTCAGGGCTGATCGTGCTGCCCTTGCTCGCGCTTTCACCGCACGGTCATGCGCAGGATGTCCGGCGTGGCGGGCTGTTGTACGAGAATCACTGTAACGAATGTCACGAGCATCACGTTCACCAGCGGGGTAAGAGCCACCTGCACACCCGGGGGGAGGTCTGGAAGTACGTCGAAACCTGGCAGAAACAATTGAACCTGGGATGGTCGGGCGATGACGTCGCGGACGTCGTGTTTTACCTGAACGAACGCTATTACCGGTTTCCCGCGCAGGGCGAGTGAGGACGTGGAAGTATCTCACGCTCAAAGCCCGGGCATAGACGGACCCATGATCGTGCGACGACAGAGGTAGACAATGAGTTTCCGCAAGCTTCCGAATCACCCGGTGTCGCGGGCAATGGTGCTGACGCATGCCGGCAGTCCTGTTCTGTCGCTGCAAACGCGGGAACCGGTCGAGCCGGGGCCGGGGCAGGTCCTGCTGCGGGTGCTTGCCTGCGGTGTCTGCCGGACCGACCTCCATGTGGTCGACGGCGAACTGCCTGACATCCCTTACCCCATTGTCCCCGGCCACGAAATCGTGGGTCGGGTCGTCGATACGGGGCACGGCGTCGAATTTTCAACCGGGACTCGCCTGGGTGTCCCCTGGCTCGGGTTCACCTGCGGCGAATGCAGCTACTGCCTGCGCGGACAGGAAAACCTGTGTGATGCCGCCCGGTTTACCGGTTATCAACTGGATGGCGGTTACGCTGACCATGTCCTGGCGGACGCACGCTACTGCTTTTCGATCGACCCCGGCTACGACGACGCGGAGGCGGCACCACTGCTGTGCGCCGGACTCATCGGCTATCGGTCCCTGGTCAAGGCCGGAGACGCCAAACGACTCGGTATCTTCGGCTTCGGTGCGGCCGCGCACATCGTGGCGCAGGTTGCCGGCTATCAGGGGAGGGAGGTTTACGCGTTTACCCGCCCGGGTGACACGGCGGCACAGGCATTCGCGCGGCGCATGGGGGCGGTTTGGGCGGATGATTCCGCAAAGCGTCCGGAGGTCGAACTGGATGCGGCCATCATCTTCGCCCCCGTCGGGAGCCTGGTACCGGCGGCATTGCGTGCCGTACGCAAGGGTGGTGTGGTCGTGTGCGGCGGGATTCACATGAGCGACATCCCCGCGTTTCCCTATGACATCCTGTGGGGTGAACGGGAGGTCAGGTCCGTGGCGAACCTCACGAGGCGGGACGCTCAGGATTTTCTTGCACTTGCGCCGAAGGTTCCCGTACGAACGCAGATCGAAAGATTCGCCCTGGAAGACGCCAACGAGGCCCTGGACCGGTTGCGGGAGGGCCGTCTCAGCGGCGCGGCCGTACTCGTCACGGGCTGATCGAGTCCGGGTGGAAAACTCCCAGGGACTCGCGAGTCGTCGCAGGTGATCCCCTGAGCAAACAGCCTGCTCGATGCGGTGCCGCGCGGCTAGTGCACCGTCCGTGCCGCCGGGTGACGGCACAGATCGAGCGAAGATTTTTTCAGCAGGGCCGTGCACTCCTGGTCCCCGGGTGCAGACGCGTCCTCGTACCAGCGGGAGACCGAGATGAAAGGGTCGGGCGTGTCGAGGCAGATCACCTCATCGGCGACCGCATCGACCAGGTCGCGGCCTTCGCGCGACGCGACGGGAACACAGACGACAACCTGGGCGGCGCCCCGCTTCCTGAGCGAGTTGACGGCGGCCTTCATCGAAGCCCCCGTCGCGATACCGTCCGTGACGACGAGCGTCGTCCTGGTGCTTACCGGCAGCGGGGGCCAGCCATCCCGGTACAGTTCCTCGGTGCGTTGTAGTCTGGCTTGCTCTTCGGCCGCCACGGTATCGATCACGAACCGCGAAACGCCGAGTAGCCGCACGATGTCCTCATTCAACATGCGCGTACCGCCCGTGGTGACGGTGCCCATGACCGCGTCCCGCATCCCCGGTACGCCGAGATTGCGAACGCTCATGACGTCCAGCGGTGCATGCAGGGCCCTGGCGATCTCGTAACCGACGGGGATGCCGCCGGGTAGTGTGGCGAGCAGCACGACATCCTCGCGATTGGCGTACGCACCGCACTTGCCGGCCAGCAATCTGCCCGCTTCTCGTCTGTCTTTGAGTAATGTCACTGTCCGGATACCGGGGGACCGAAAGCCCACCTTGGCAGAAGGCGCCGGCGAGCGGATTGATTCAGGTCAAAGGGAAGGGGTATCGAAGCGGCAATCCGGCAGTTGACCGACTCAGCCCTTGACGCACACCAGCGGTTGGCACCTGGCTACCTTGCGGGCCAGCCCGCTTGCCTGCGCCGCGTCCACGACCGCGTCAACGTCCTTGTAGGCGCCCGGTGCTTCCTCCGCCACTCCGCGGGCGGAGGGGCTGCGCACGATGATGCCTTTTCTTGAAAGCGTCTCGATGACCTGCTTCCCCTGCCAGGTCCGGTTCGCGCGTCGGCGGCTCATACGCCGCCCGGCCCCGTGACAGGCCGATGACCAGGACAGGGCCCCGGCAGAGTCAGTGCCCACCAGGATGTGGGAACCCGTGCCCATGGAACCGCCGATGAGAACGGGCTGACCGATGTCCCTCAGCGACGCCGGAATGTCGGGATGCCCCGGTCCGAAGGCTCGTGTGGCACCCTTGCGGTGGACGAACAGGGAGCGCAAGGTCCCTTCGACCCGGTGCGATTCCTCCTTGCAGGTGTTGTGCGAGACGTCGTATAGCAGATCCAGGGCGCAACCTGGGAACAGGGACCTGAACACGCCGCGTACCAGTTCGCTGAGGATCTGCCGGTTGGCCAGGGCACAGTTGATCGCGGCGCGCATCGCCCCCAGATACCGTTCGCCTGCTCCGGAGCGCAGCGGTGCGCAGGCGAGTTCCCGCTCCGGCAGGTCGATTCCGTATTCGGGGGCCGCAGCCACCATTTCCGTGAGATATTCGGTACCGATCTGGTGGCCGAGGCCGCGCGATCCGCTGTGAATCGAAATCACCACCCCCCCGGGTTCGAGCCCGAACGATCGCGCCGTCCGGTCGTCGAAGATTTCCGTGACTTCCTGGACCTCCGCGTAGTGATTGCCGGAGCCCAGTGTCCCCATTTCGTTGCGCTGTCTCTGTCTGGCGTGGCCGGAGACGCAATCCGCCTGGGCGCCGGCCATACAGCCAGCCTCCTCGATGCGCTCCAGGTCGCCCGGGTCTCCCCAACCTCGCGCGACGGCCCAGCGGGCGCCGCCTTCGAGCATGGCGTCCATTTCCCTTTCGTTCAGGCTGATGCGGCCCGTACTTCCAAGTCCCGCCGGGATCTCCCGATAGAGCCTCTCGGCGAGCTGCGTCTTGAGCGGTTCGATGTCCCGACGCGTGAGCCCCGTGGTGAGGGTCCGTACACCGCAGGAGATGTCGAATCCCACGCCGCCCGCCGACACGACGCCCCCCTGATCGGGGTCGAATGCCGCGACGCCCCCGATCGGGAAACCGTATCCCCAATGCGCGTCGGGCATGGCATACGAGGCGCCGACAATACCCGGCAGTTTCGCGACATTGCACGCCTGTTCGCGCACCTTGTCGTCCATGGCTCGCAGTAGCGCCTCGTCGGCGTAGAAGACCGCCGGCACGTGCATGCCGTCGACGGGTTCCACCCGCCAGCAGTACGCGTTGATTCGGGTCAGTCTGTCGGTGTCCATGCTTTTCGATCTCGTTTGCTCACACGTCGATGACGCACTCGGCGGTCCAGCAGCCGCCTGCGGCGTGTTCCACCCGCAGGCCCGTATATGTGGCCCCCTTGGGTTCGGCCGCCGGCTGGTGGCGGTCCCGGTCGATCGGTTCGCCCCAGGCCCGGGCGTCCAGTGTCCCCTCGGTGATCGTGACGCGGAATCGTCCGAACAGCACCTTTCGTGTCGCGCTCTCGTAGATCAGTGCGTTCAGCCATTTGACGAACAATGTTTCCGGGTCGGGAGACTCGCAGTGAATGTCCACCCGGTCCACACAGAGCACCCGCTGCGGATGACAGACCACGGCGGTCAGCGCGAGCGCCGCCTGCTCGAATGCCTCGGCGAGGCTGGCCCCACAGCCCCGCAGCCCGATGTCGGCATCGTGGTGAAGGTGCTCCCAGTGTGCGGGGCCTGAACCGGTTCGCGTCTCCATCGTTCAGTTAAGGCGATTTCTGGAAAATGACATACCATCCTGCTTGTCTTTTCGTCCGTCTTCGGCGTTGCGGCAACGGTTGCATAGAACGACTATGCGCCCGTTACCGCGCCTTGAAGACGAACGATAATCCTGCGCAATCTGGTATGTCATTTTCCGGCAATCGCCTAAAGCTCAATCTGCCCCCGGACGCAAGGGCGACATGGAAACGCCGGTATTGGACGGGCATCGCTTCACTGCACGTCCATGGCCTGGCGCCGCGCCGGTCGCGCCCTGCGGTACAGGGTTTGTCGATCGGGCCGGTGCCGTCGCCGCGAAACTGCCCGTGTAGGGATGTCCGGATGGATGGTGATCGGGTGGTATGATCCGCCCCGTAGCTCCACTCCCGTTTCCGGGTCCCCTTTTGACGAACCCCCCTAAAGCGCAACGTTGGATACCCGATTCGACAGATTCATGACGTGGTGGACGGACCGCGTAGCACGGCTGAAGTGGTGGGTCGTGGCGGCCGTATTGTCCCTGGCGTTCGCGTCGGCCTGGTACAGCGTCAGGCACCTCAGCATCAATACCGACACGGTGAACATGCTGTCCCCGGAACTGCCTTTCCGGATCACTTACGAGTCTTACAAGGAGGCGTTTCCACAGTATATCGACACGTTCATCCTGGTGGTCGACGGTCCGACACCCGAGGCGGTCCGCGGCGCCACTCGTCGTCTCGTCCGGCGATTGAAACAGGACGAGGCACGTTTCTTTTCCGTCTTTGCACCGGGTGAGTTTCCATTCTTCGAGCGCAACGGCCTTTTGTATCGGGACGTTGGCGAGCTGGAAGCGCATGCCGCCACGCTCGCGCAAATCCAGCCGTTTCTCGGCAGGCTGGTTCGTGACCAGAGTCTGAGTGGATTGTCCGGGCTGCTGGTCGCCGCGCTCGGGGCCGAAGCCGGAACCGATGCAATAGACCTGGGGCCCGTACTGGCCGAACTCAACCAGGCGATCGCGGTCAGCCTCGAGGACGGGTCCTACCACATGTCCTGGCGTGACCTGATGCAGGGCGGGACGACAACCGGCGGGCCGAACCGGGAGTTCATCGTCGTCAAGCCCCGCCTGGACTACAGTCAGCTGTTGCCGGGTGCTCCGGCCGTCGAAGCGGTACGGGAAATCGCCCGGGACCTCGGTAACGCGTCGGCGGAAGACGTGCGCGTGCGCATCACCGGCAAGGTCGCCCTGGAGTACGAGGAACTGCAGAGCGTCAGTCGGGGCGCCGGGCTGGCGGCGATCTCCGCATTGATCATGGTCCTCATCGTGCTGGTCGCCGGATTACGCTCGGTGCGACTGGTCGTCATCACGCTGGTGACGCTGGTCACCGGTCTGGTCCTGACAGCGGGATTCGCTACCGTGGCGGTCGGAGAGCTCAACACGATCTCGGTGGCCTTCGGTGTCCTGTACATCGGCCTGGGCGTGGACTTTGCCATTCACCTCTGCCTGCGTCACCAGGAGTTGCGTGATCACGGGGAAGACAACGTGCGGGCCATCGATGCGGCGGCCCGGGATGTCGGCAGGTCGCTGCTGCTGTGCGCGCTTTCCACCGCCGTGGGGTTCTATGCCTTCATCCCCACGGCGTATTCCGGGGTGTCGGAACTGGGTCTGATTTCCGGCACCGGCATGTTTATCAGTCTCGTGACCAGTCTGACGCTGCTGCCGGCCCTGCTTTGCATCTGGTCGTCGGCACCGCGCCGCGGCGTGTCCGGGGTGACGAAAAACGGGCCCCTGTCGGGTTGGCTGGCGGAGTTTCCGTATCGTCACGCGCGAGCCGTTCGTTGGGGTGCGCTCGTACTGGCCGCGCTGGGCGCAGCGGCGTTGCCGTTTGCCGGTTTCGATCACCACCCGATCAATCTCAGGGATCCCGGCACGGAATCGGTTTCCACCTTTATGGACCTTGTGCGGACCGCGGATCGCCCGCCCTGGAACATCACCATCCTTGCTCCGGATGCCGCTCAGGCAGAGAACCTAGCGGATCGGCTTCGGGAGTTGCCCGTTGTGAAGGATGTCGTGACGATTGCGGATCTGGTGCCCGATGATCAGGATGACAAGCTTGAGATCATCGAGGAGATGGCGTACCTGCTGGGTCCCGAACTGTCCGTCCGCAAGCGTGAGGATCTGCCGACCCTCGCTGACCGGAGGCAGGCGTTGCAGACCCTGAATGCGGCCGGCATTGCGTGGCTTGACTCGGGTTCGGTCCAGCCCTGGGGCGCTGGGCTCGAGCGCCTGCGCGGCAACCTGGGTCGGCTGCTGGCGAGGCTCGAGGGGGAGGGCGACACGCTGGCGGGCCAGCGCCTGGATCGTCTGGAGTCCGGGCTTCTGGGTTATCTGCCGGAAAATCTCGACCGGCTGGAGTCCTCACTGCGGGCCGTACCCGTATCGGCAGGGGATCTTCCCGGTGACATTTCCGGGCGCTGGGTCACGTCCGACGGGGTGCAACGCATCGTCGTCTATCCGCAAGAGGACATCAGCGACAGCGCGGCGCTGCGGCGCTTCGTCAAGGGGGTGAGGGCGATCGACCCGGGGGCAACGGACATCCCGGTGCTCAACCTCGAGGCGGGAGATGCCGTGGTGTCGGCCTTCATTCAGGCCTTTGCCTGGGCGCTGGTGATCATCGTCGTGTTGCTGGGCGTTTTCATGCGCAATGTGCTGGATGTGGCCCTGGTACTCGTACCACTGCTCCTGTCCGCATTGCTGACCGGCGCAAGCCTCGTCCTGTTCGATATTCCATTCAATTTCGCCAATATCATCGCGTTACCCCTGTTGCTCGGGATTGGCGTCGACAACGGGATTCACATGGTACACAGGATGCGCTACGGGGTACGCGGCGAACCGAATATCCTGCAAACGGCCACTGCACGCGCAGTGCTCTTCAGCGGGCTGACCACGATCGTGAGTTTCGGCAACCTGGCCTTTTCCAGCCACCCGGGCACCGCCAGTATGGGGATGACATTGACGCTCGGGGTGGCCTTCACCCTGTTCGCGACGCTGGTCATTCTGCCCGCGCTGCAGCCCATGCGGCCTGCAGAACGTTCCCGGTCCGGTGACTTGCCGGCCTGACAGTCTGCGCTGCAAATGCCGCAGCCAGGCAGGCTAGGGAAAGAAGACGCGTAGGCCAAGCGCCAGCAGCAGCGTATCCAGGTTGGCCCCCTGTGCGCGTCCGTCTATCTCGACGTCGGGTCTCAGGAAAAGGTACTTGGTTTCGGCCTCCAGCGCGATGTTGGAGGCGACAAACCAGTCGATGCCCGCGCCCAGCGTGGCCGCCGGCGCGTAGTTCGGCCCCCCGAGTCGGGGTGCACCCGGCGAGTTGCCGAATTCCGTGGTGTCGTTGAATTCGATGAATCCGAATCCGAGACCCGCGACCGCGTAAGGGACCAGCCGGTTATTGTAGAGCGGATATCGCGCGCGCGCCTGGGCCGCAAAGCTCCACACGCTGAGTTCGTTGATCTTCAGGTTGGTGGATACGTCGTTGACTTCGGTCTCGTAGTAATCGACCGCCAGCTCCAGGCCCAGCCAGCGGTTGAGGTCCGCGCCCACCTTGAGGGCCGACAGTTGCTGCTGGCCGCTGCCGGTCTGGGCCTCGAGTCCCGCGGTGAAGTTGCTGTTGGTGAGATGCCAGAACCCGAATCCCAGCCCGATGTAACCCGTGATGCCGTCGGGATCGAGCGCGTTCCAGCTGATCCCCGGGAACGAGCCCGATGCCGCTGCTTCGGGGAAATACAGACGCAGTCCAAGGGACAGTATCGTGGCGTCCAGGTTCAGGTCGACGTTTTCTCCGGTTTGGCCGGTGGAAAGGTATTTCACCGAAAGGCTCGGACGGAAGAACAGCTGCTTCGCCTCGAGGTTGAGGGCGAGATTCTGCGCCAGGTAGTAGTCGAACCCGACCCCGACGGAGCCTGCGACCGACGATTCCTTGCCACTGAGGATGGGAACGCCCGGCTGCGCCGTGATCGGTGTCGGGTCGCTGGTCTCCGTAAACCCGATCCCCACACCGCCGACCAGATAGGGAACAAACCGGTCACTGTACATGGGATACCTGACCCGGATCTGGGGAATCAGGCTGTATATGGTGATCTCGCCGACCGTACCTGCACCGGCGGCGTCGTAATCGGTTTCGTAGTAGCTCAAGTCGAGTTCCAGGCTGAGATAGCGACTGAGATCCATGCCGACCTGGGCATTGGGTGATTGTTGCGCGCCGCCCTCGTTGAACCTGAATCCGGAGCCAAACTCCCGGTTGCTGGGAAACGCCACACCGAAGCGCAGGCCGATGTAACCACGCAGCCAGTCCCCGTCGTAGAGCCAGCCGCCCTCTCCGGTCACCGGGGCCGCGGCATTGGCGAAAGAGGCAGACAGGAACGAGACGAGCAGAAACGCCGCGCACAGGATTCGGTTCTTTCTGCCGGGTCTCACTTTCCGGGACCGTTCGTCGTGCGGGTTTCCGGTATTGTTTCGGGTGTGTTGCTGGGGCATGGGGTTTACAAAGGCATATGGAAACGGGCCCACGCGCCGCGGTCTGACCGGGACATGGGGCGAACTCCGGATTTGCCGCCCCGTGGTCGGGATCGGGCAAAACGCGCGAATTATACTCCAAGGTCATGCTCTCCAGAATCCGGATCTCGGATTCGGGTCGCCAGTTACAATGCCTCTTACCGATTGAATCATCCGGGCCTTTCGATGTGTGAACTCTTTGGAATGTGCGCCCGCCTGCCCGCCACCGTGGGATTCTCCCTGGAGGAGTTCGCCCGTCACGGCGGTGCGACGGACAAACATGAAGACGGCTGGGGAATCGCGTTCTTCGAGGGAAACGACGTGCAGGTGATCCGCGAGGCGCTGCCGGCCGCCCGAAGCGCGGCGCTCAGGTTCATCCGCACGCACCACTATCGAAGCCGGCTGGTGATCGCGCACCTTCGCTATGCCACCGAGGGGGAACCTCGCCTGCGCAATACGCAGCCATTCTTCAGGGAACTCGGCGGGACCATGCACGCGTTCGCGCACAACGGTGACCTCAAGGGGCTCAGACAGAGTGGCCTGCTGGGTGGCGGACGCTTCCAGCCGCTGGGAGACACCGATTCCGAATACGCGTTCTGCTACCTGATGCAGCGGATGGAGTCGGTCTGGGAAGGGAATCCGATGCCGACGATCGAAAGCCGCAAGGAGGTAGTCAGTCGATTCGCCGGGGTGATTCGGGAAATGGGACCGGCCAACTTTATCTATTCCGACGGGCAGGCCATGTTCGCCCACGGCCACAGGCGCGAGTACGGTGACGGTTCGGGTTTTCGTCCGCCGGGGCTGTACTGTCTGAGCAGGTGCTGTGAGGCCCCCGCGCCGCACGCTCAACTGGCGGGGCTGAGCGTTGAAGATGTCGGTGACAGGCAGCGAGTGGGTCTTGTCGCCAGCGTGCCCCTGAGCGATGAACCCTGGAGACCCTTCGATGAGGGGGAGATCCTTGTTTTCTCGGATGGCACCGCCGATGGATGCGAGAGCGTTGAATAGGCCCCTGTCATCGCGTATCGACCCGGTCTGAGCGCTTTCGCGCTATAGTCATTTCAGGAGCCGCGGTTTCCCGATCACCGCACCGTTGTCGCGCCGCGTCTCCTTTGCGGCAACGTGGCGAGGATTTTCAGCGTCCATGCCTTCGGTAAACACTGCAACAAGCGCCCCCCGGCAGGTGGGCGAATCGGTCAACACGCGATACTGGCACACTCTGGACGACGACCGCGTGCAATGTGACGTGTGCCCGCGGTACTGCAAACTGCGCGAGGGTCAGCGGGGACTCTGTTTCGTCCGGGCCAACCAGGGGGGCAGGATCGTACTGACCACCTGGGGGAGATCCAGTGGTTACTGTGTCGATCCCATCGAGAAAAAACCGCTCAATCACTTTCTCCCCGGCACCCCGGTCCTGTCGTTCGGTACCGCGGGTTGTAATCTGGCGTGCAAGTTCTGTCAGAACTGGGATATCAGCAAGTCGCGGGAGATCGATACGCTCGCCGACGAGGCGCCCCCGGAAAAGATTGCGCGAGCGGCACGGAAACTGGGTTGCCGCAGTGTGGCCTACACATACAACGACCCCGTCATCTTCATGGAGTACGCGATCGACGTGGCCAGGGCGTGCCGGGAAAATGGAATCCGGTCGGTCGCGGTGACGGCCGGTTATATGTGCGAGGAGCCACGGGCCGAGTTCTACCGCTACATGGACGCTGCCAATGTGGATCTGAAGGCGTTTACCGAGTCGTTTTACTGGAAGCTTGCCGGTGGGCATCTGCAGCCGGTGCTCGATACGCTGGTCTACCTGAAGCACGAGACCGACGTCTGGTTCGAGATTACGACCCTGCTCATCCCGGGGGGGAACGATTCAGAATCCGAGATCGAGGAAATGACCCGATGGGTGGTTGAGCACCTGGGACCGGATGTTCCAATGCACTTTACCGCCTTCCACCCGGACTGGAAGATGCGGGATACGCCACCCACGCCACCTTCCACCCTGACCATGGCGCGCCGGATCGCCATGAACAACGGCGTGCGCTATGCGTACACGGGCAATGTCCACGATGCGGAAGGGGGCAGTACCTATTGTCACGCCTGTGGTACGCGGCTGATCGGCCGGGACTGGTATGTGCTGTCCGACTGGAACCTGACGGACGATGGCGATTGTCAAACCTGCGGCGAGACGTGCGCCGGGGTGTTCGACGGCCCCCCGGGTGCGTGGGGGGCGCGACGGATGCCTGTCAGCCTGCGGGATTTCGCGGTGTGAGCCGCAGATCAATCCCGGCAGCGAAACACCACGAGGTCGATGTCGTCGTCCGTGCGATCCGCATCCTTGCTTTCGGGGATATCGGCAAGGGTCGCGGGAACGACACGGATCGTTTTTTCCTGCGGAGCGACGGTGGGCTCTGACGGATGGTTCTCGGGGATAACTTCTTGCGGGTTCATGTAACTCGGCCTCGGATCATGCGAACGAAAGATCGCTCTGTTGTAAATCTGATACAGAATATTCCTGTGACACCGTTGGGCCCAAACCGATAGCGCCGCGCGCACGAAAAAACTCTTTATCTGCCCTTTATTATAGCGCTGTTAGGGGTATTTACCACAATTAATGACCGGATATGTCGGATTTTTTACACCGTGCGTCACTGTTGCGTCCACGCGACGGCTGGTGAATCGAGGTGTGGGTTCGTCGGGTCACCGCTCCCGGGGGGGCAACGGGCGGAAGCATCGGCACCGAAACCGGTCGGCCCGCTTCCTTTCAGAAGGAGAAGTCCGCCGTCGGTCTGTATCGCTCCGGCATGTTCAGGGCATCCGCCACCGGCCTGCACGTAATATGACCCCCGTAGGTGTTGAGTCCGCGGAGGAATCCGGAATCCGAGGCGACGCCTGGAAGACCTTCATCGGCGAGTTTCGACACGTAGGGGAAGGTGGCGTTCCCCAGCGCGATCGTCGACGTTCTCGGATAGGCGCCCGGCATGTTCGTCACGCAGTAGTGAATGACGCCGTGACGTTCGTAGACGGGATCCGAGTGGGAGGTGGGGCGCGAGGTCTCGATACAGCCTCCCTGGTCGATACTCACATCCACAATAACGGCGCCATTCGGCATGTCCCGGACCATCGGCTCGGTGACCACGTGCGGGGCCCTGGCGCCGTGGAGGAGAACGGCCCCGACGAGCAGGTCCGCATCGCGGATCTCACGGGCGATGGTCTCCCGCGTCGAGACCAGAAAGTGCAGGTCGGGGGATATCACGCGCTTGAGTTCGGCCTCCCGGTCCGCGAACTCTCCCGCCACATAGACCGTCGTGCCCATGCCGGAGGCGGTCGCCGCCGCGTGACGGCCGACGACGCCGTCCCCGATGATGACGACCTTGCCGTGGGGCTCGCCCAGGACGCGGCCCAGTTGTACGCCCCGGCCACGGTTGAACCGGGCAAGATAGTATGCCCCCATCAGCGAGGCCATGTTTCCGGCGATGGCGCTCATCGGTGCGAGCAACGGCAGTCGTCCCGCGTCGTCCTCCACGGTCTCGTAGGCGATTGCCGTGGTGCCGCTCCTCAGCAGCGCCTCGGTCAGGGCGCTCGGGATGCCCGCCAGGTGGAAATAGGTAAATACGATCTGGCCCTTCAGATACCGGTATTCGGGCGGCATCGGTTCCTTGACCTTGAGTACCACGTCCACATCCCATATCGCCGCGGTGTCGGTAATCTCCGCCCCGGCAGACACATATTCTTCATCGGCGAACCCGGATCCGTTCCCGGCGCCGCTTTCGACCCGCACGACGTGACCCGCGCCGACCAGTCCGCCCGCGCCGTGCGGGGTCAGCGCAATGCGGTTTTCCTTGTCCTTGATCTCTTTAACGACACCTAGCTTCATCGTCCCGGGGCCGCCGGCCCTTATTCATGACGTTTGAGGAGTATAACCACAGCGCGCGGGTGTGCTTCGTCGACAGGCGGAACGTCCACCGTGGCGCGAACGAGATCCGGTTCGACACGAAAGCGTCCGTACCGTGGGAGTCAGGTCGGGGCGATGGCGAGTCTCACCCTGCCGAATCACGAAGCGCTTCACGCGCCCGAAACAGTCCCGCCAGGGTCTTGGCATCCGAGATGCGCCCGTCCGCCGCCCAGGCCAGTGCCTCCTCGAGGGGTACCCAGTGGGTCTCCATGAACTCCTCGTCTTCCAGTTCCCGACCCACGAGGGTCAGGTCGCGAGCCAGGAAGAGGAAGATGATCTCGGAGAATACTCCCGGTGAGCTGGCCAGCGAGCCCAGCGATTCCCATGAGCGTGCCTCGGCGCCCCCTTCCTCTCGCAGCTCACGTTTCACGGTGTTTGCGGGATCTTCACCAGGCGTACGACGGCCCGCGGGCAACTCCCACATGAATCCGTCCGTCACGTGACGGTACTGGTGAACCAGGCACACGCGACCTTCGCCATCCAGGGCGACGACGGCGGCACCACCCGGGTGACGCACGACCTCCAGTGGAAAGGAGCGGCCGTCCGGGAATGTCACCGTTTCCAGTCGAACCTCGATGACCTTGCCCGAGTAGAGCGTTGAGTCTGGCGTGCGTGAATCCATGAGTCGGAGTCCCTCGGGTGGGTGACCCCCGTGGTCGTGCGCGAGACCGGGGGGCAGGCAACCAGTTTATACTTGGCCCCGTATGTTATGGAACGCCCCACCCCCATCCTGCATCCCCGCCAGCCTCGGTGATACCCGGTCGTACGGCGTGCCCCGTTACGCGCCGATATCGTGAAACCCGATACTTTCGCCGGCAGATTGTTTCTGCTGACCGTTGCGGCGGCGCTCGGGCTGACCATTGTCGCGATCATCATTCATACCCTGTACGCCGCGCCGGGTCTCCCGGGAGTGGTCGCCGCGACGGTCATTCCCGGAACCGTCGCGGTGCTGCTGACTGTTTTTTTCCTGTTGCGCGACCAGCGGACCGGGCACCCGTCGGTGTCCGAGGTAACCGGATTGCGCGAGCGTCTGGCGCG
Source organism: Pseudomonadota bacterium (assembly GCA_034722015.1). Classification (GTDB taxonomy): domain Bacteria; phylum Pseudomonadota; class Gammaproteobacteria; order JAJDOJ01; family JAJDOJ01; genus JAJDOJ01. The sequence goes on along the minus strand of JAYENI010000068.1, from coordinate 3,358 downwards.
CACGGTCGACCAGCATCGTCGGACCGAACAGCAGCTGTCCCGTTTGTCACTCGCGGTGGAGCAGAGCCCGAATGCCATATTCATTACGGATCTGCACGGGCGCATAGAGTATGTGAACGAGTGTTTCACCAGGATCACCGGCTACGGAAAAGAGGAATCGATCGGTCGCACGGCGGGGCTCATCAAGTCGGGGGAAACGCCCGAATCCGTCTACCACGACATGTGGAATACCATCAGCGCCGGGGGGGTCTGGCGCGGTGTATTGCGCAACCGACGCAAGAACGGCGAGCTTTACTGGGACTCGGTATCCATCTCGCCGATTCGCGACGGCGCCGGCGTGAGCGGGCGTTACCTTGCGATACAGACCGATGTGACCGAACAGGTCACGATCGAGCGGCAGTTGCGGGCGTCGCGCAATCTGACCAGGGCGGTCGTAGATTCGGCGGCCGAGGGAATCGTGACGCTCGAGAACGACGGGGTCGTCCTGACGTTCAACCGGGCCGCCGAGGCGATATTCGGCTATGCGGAGGCCGGGATAAAGGGGGAGGGCATCTCCCGACTACTGGATCGGGAGGGCTCGTCAGGCCCCCTGGATCTGCCGGTAATGTGCACCGGGCGTGCCTCCATCGACCTTGTTGGGCGGCGCGCGGACGGATCCCGATTTCCCCTGGAAGCCACGTTCAGTGAATTTCAGCAGGAGGATCGACGACTGTACGCCGTGATCCTGAGGGATGTGACCGAGCGTCGCGGCATGGAGGACGCCCTGCGTGCGGAGCGAAATTTTGTCAATGCGGTACTGGGGACCTCGGGCGCGCTGATTGTCGTGCTGGATCGATACGGGCGGGTGGAACGTGTCAACAAGGCGTGTGAAGAGACCACAGGGTGTACATCCGAAGACGTGCGTGAACGTCCTTTCTGGGAGTTGTTGCCCGACGTGGGGGAAGCAGAGGCAGTCAGGCAGCTGCTGTTCAGCTCGCGGACCGATCGTTTCCCACGCAACTTCGATGCCCTGTGCGGGAAGGGAGCCGGGCCATACCGGATGATCTCCTGGCACGGCGCCGTCATCGAGGACCGGCGTGGCGAGACGGCGCACATCGTATTGACGGGAATCGATGATACCGATCGCAGGGCCGCCGAGGCGCAGGCCAGGGAACGTGAGGCCGAACTCGCTCACATGGACCGGTTGAGTCTGATGGGAGAGATGGCCGCCGGTCTGGCACACGAGCTGAACCAGCCGCTAACCTCTATCTATACCTACGCAAAGGCGTGTCAGCGCATGATTCGCGACGAACACGTGTCTCGTGAGAAGTTGAGCGATGTACTCGAGCAAACGGCCCGTCGCGCCGAGCATGCCGGCGAGGTCATCCGGCATTTCAGGGGATTCGTACGCAAGCGCCCGCCGGCGCGCAGTCGCATCAATCTCGACCGGGTCATCGAGGACGCACTCGAGTTCGTTTCGCCCCTTATTTGCAATACCGGGGTGACGGTGGTGCTGGAACTGACCGCACCACATTCCGACGTCTGGGCGGATGCCGTACAGATCGAGCAGGTATTGCTGAATCTGGTGCGCAACGCCGTCGATGCAATGTCGGAACAGGAAAGGGCGCGGAGCCTGACGATCAGCGCGCTCGGGACAGGCACCGGCCTGGTGGAGATTTCGGTGGTTGATACGGGGCCAGGGGTTGCGCCGGACCGGCGGGCGACCCTTTTTGACCCGTTCGTCACGAGCAAGAAAGAGGGCCTCGGCATGGGGCTGGCGATCAGTCGCGGGATCATCGAGAGCCATGGTGGCCGTCTCTGGCTGGATGAAGGGTACGGGGTGGGCGCCGCATTTCGATTTACATTGCCGGAAAGAGAATGACCCACTCAGCTTCCCCGGAGCCTGTTGTGTACATCGTCGACGACGACCCGGATGTGTGTGCCGCACTGGGTTTGTTGCTGGAGGCGGAAGGTCATGCCGTGAGGACCTTCGACTCGGCGGTGTCGTTTCTCGAGGCTTACGAGGACCGCTGGACCGGGTGCCTGGTGCTGGACGTGCGCATGCCGGGGATGAGCGGGCTGGAGCTTCAGTACGAGTTGCGTCGACGGGGCATGACCATGCCCATTATTTTCCTGACCGGGCACGGAGACGTGCCCATGGCGTCCAGGGCCTTCAGGTCAGGTGCGCTGGACTTTATCGAAAAACCCTTCAGGGATGACATATTGCTCGAGCGCATTGATGACGCCCTGGAACGCGCCGCGACGGACCGTGCGGCGCGCGATTCCGTGTCGCTGGAGCGAGCGTGTTACGAGAGGCTGACCCCGCGGGAAAAGGAGGTTTTCGCGCTGGTCGTGGCTGGCAGGTCCAACAAGGAGATCGCGCGGTCGCTGGGCGTCAGCCACCGGACGATCGACGTTCACAGGGCACGGGTGATGGAAAAACTGGGGGTACATTCGCTTGCCGAACTCGTCATCAAGGCGGCACGTTACGGGGTGGAGTGAGGATCCATTGGCGCCGGTCCGGGAGCAGCCCGGATAGAGGGGTAAGTATGATTACGTAGGTAGTCCAGCGGATATTCTCCGGTTCCCCGGCGCGCGAAAATATCAGTTGAAGTCCGGTGTTCGCAGGCACACTATTCGCTTAGCCGGATTCTGCGATATTCGTCGTTTGGCCGAATTTGTGCCAGCAGGCACTATGATAAAGCGGTCCGGTTCAGGGGAGCCGGCTGTGGTTCGACGGGTGCACTGCCTGGGGATGCCGGAAAGTGCGGATGTCGACGATACGGGAACCCCTTCGCGGTGAGCTTGATCGCGTGGTACCAACAACCAGAAGACAACACAATCCGAAGGAGAATGCTGAATGGCCAGCACCAGAAAGACGGCAAAGACCAGTGGTTCAACCGGACCATCCCGCCGGGGGGCACCCCGGAAGTCCGCGACGGTCCCCCAGCCCGGGGTGCGGAAGAATGCCGGCAAGGCTGCCGTGGCGAGCAGCAGTTCGGGAGAGATCGATTTTTCGGAGCGCCGGATGATGATCGCCGAGGCCGCGTACTATCGAGCCGAGCACCGGGGATTCGAACCCGGCAATGAACTCGAGGACTGGCTGGGAGCCGAGTCCGAGCTCGAATCTGCCACGTTCGGGCGTCCCTAGGAGCCTGTCGGATGCCCCGCATACCCCGGGTTGGCGGGGCATCCGCGAGACAAACGAAGGCGAGTTCGTCAGTCTGGATTTGTGCTGCGCGATCGTCGCTTGTTTAGGCGATTGCCGGAAAATAACATACCAGAATGCGCATTACAGCTATGCTAATTGCGGATAGAGATAAGCTAGAAGATATTGAAAATGAATATAAACTAGAACTTTTAAAACTAAATAGATATG
>JAYENI010000067.1:0-14027 GCA_034722015.1 Pseudomonadota bacterium | reverse complement strand
CTCGGACGGCAATTGTCCCTGCACCCGTAGGTCGGGTTAGCGCAGCGTAACCCGACAATTAAATCACTCGTTTCCGACATCCGCCGGCAGGTCGACCCCTTCGTCAGCCCAGTTCCCGGGCAGAACATCTTCCCGCACATATCGGTGAAAACTCGAATACGGCCAATCGGCTACGCACGAGACCAGGCCGTGTTTTACAGGATTGAAATGGATATAGTTGGAGAAATCCCGCGCGATTTCGTGGCGATGACGGTCTCGACGAAGGTGCGAAAAGCCATCCAGTATCACCGGGTTTTACGAAATGGGGCGTTTATGCTTCCTATACTTATACTTCCTTTTTCAACATCGGCGTCGAGGTCGGTCAACTGCTGTTCATTGCCGTGGTTTTCGTTATGTTCTGGCTGTTCAACCGGAATCGCAATCGTCTGTATGCGGCGTCGATCCCGAACGCCTGGGGCGCCGCGACGCTGGTGTCCCTGCCGGCGGCCTATGTGATCGGCACGCTCGCGGCGTTCTGGTTGTTCGAAAGGACCTGGGGTTTCTGGAGCTAGCTAGCCCCTGCGACGATATGCCCGCACAACGGTTCCGGTACCCGTAGGGCGATCACTCGGGGCTTACTACCAACCCGTCTTCCACATTGTGTCGAATACATGCAGGCGGGATGGATTGCGGGACCCTGCAATTCCTTTGATGGAATGGATTGAACTCAGACCGCAATGCGGCCATCATTGATTCGAAATCGTTTGACTGACGGATTCGCGCTCCTGGCGCGGAACGATTCCGCGGCTCTCCCACCCGCCCCCCAGCAGGAGATCAGAGGTGACGCCACGACTGCTTGCACCATGCGCCGGTATTGTATTGATTGCCGGCTGCGCGACAACGTCACAGACCCAGTGGACGCCAACGGTGGACACCTACGGTAACTCCCGCGCCCAGTATCTGACTCGCGATACCGAAGAGTGCCGCGCCATTGCGACGAGCGCATCGGGCTCCATCAGCGAGCAAGCAGCGGAGGGCGCGGCTTCCGGAGCGCTGCTCGGGGCGGCTGGAGGCGCTGCCATCGGCGCGATCCTTAGTGGCGGACGCGCCGGCCGGGGCGCCGGCGTGGGCGCGGTGCTCGGGGCCATGTCCGGCGGCACCGGGAACGCCGCCCAGACCGAATCGGAATTCAGGCGGGCGTTCAGTAACTGTATGCGGCTGCGCGGCCACAACGTGGTCAACTAGCTTCTGAGATTGAGGAAATCCGGCATGAGACAGATCGCTCGGGGCTTGGGATTGTTGTTATTTTCGATGGTCGCTGTCGCGACCGGCGTCGAAGCCGAAGAGGAATTGAGCGCCGCGTTGCGCCAGGTCGTCGAAAATAATCTAGCGGCGTACAACAGCAAGGATGTTGCGGGCACGATGCGGTCCATCCACACGAAGTCTCCAGACTACCCCGCCATGCAACTTGCGCTGCCCGGGCAATTCAGCGATCTGGATATCCGGACCGAACTGGCGAACTTTCAGTACATCGGACACGACGACGAATTCGCGGTCGCCCGCGTGAAACTGAAGACGGTTGGCCAGCCGGGGAAACCGTTCGCCGGCAACGTGATCGACACGATTGCCGTGTTCTACCCGGAAGAAGGCGAGTGGAAGTACTGGAGTAACCTTGTGCTTGGTGTCGAGTTGGTCCAGTAATCAACACCGACGTTCCCCAACCGCAAGGGATGACACAACTCAGGCGATTGTCGGTCTGAGGCGGAGCCTCGCTAGCTTGTTGACTCACCATTATCGTCGGCTTCACCCCCATCTTTGCCATGCAACAATCCATCCTCGATGATGGCATTGATCGGTTTCCCTGCGCTTGACGGTACCGGTCGCGCGGCAACGCCGGCTTGCGATGAAACGCCCGCTCCGGGGGGTGTGGCGGTTGCCGCTGATGACGGCTGCTGGTCCAGAACAAGTGGCCGTTTGCTGTCGCCGGCCAGGTACATGGTTTGTGACGGAAAGGCAAAATCGATGCCCTCGGCGTTGAAACGCTCCATGATCTGCATGTTGACCCGGTGCGCAAACTCCACACTGAGCCAGTGATCAGGCGGGTGAAACCAGTAGACGACCAGCAGGTTCAACGAGTCCGCGTTGAGGGCGTTAAAGTAGACCCTGGGCGGGTAATCCGGCTGGTTGACAGCCTCGTTGGGATGCGGCGTATCGCCCGCGCCGCCCGGTGTAGCGGTCTCATCCGCCGATGCCTCCGGTACGGCAAGGATTGCCCGCAGGATCTCCACGGCACGTGCAATCTTCTCCGGTGGCGTGTCGTAAGTGATAGTGATATTCAGGTCACGCCGGATATAGGGACGACGACCGATGTTCTCGACTTCAATCCTGGCGGCTTCGTCATTGGGAATAATGATCTCGTGGCCTCTCCGGGTGCGGACCCTGATGGAGCGAAGACCGACTTGCTGGATAAACCCCTCGTAGCCCCTCATCTTCACAAGTTGGCCCACCTCAAAAGGCCGATCCATTGCCAGCAGCAGGCCGCCGAACACGTTCTTCAGGGTATCCTGCGCGGCCAATGCAATAGCCAGACCAGTGACACCTGCGCCGGCCACCAGGGTGGCCAGTGAGAAACCGATCTGCTGCATGCCTTCCATGACGATGATGACTGCAATCAGTGTGGTGAGCATGCGGATGCCCAGCCGCGCCAATTGCTGGTCAATCTGTCGCGTGTTGAATTTTCGAAAGGTCAGGATGGCTTCAGTCAGGACGCCGCCAACACGCATGATGAGGAAAACCACAGCAGTCAGAATCACAAGCTTGGCGCCAAACAGTACGCCCTGCAGCACCTCTCCGGTGAGAAATACCTGCCGTTCGAGGAAGTGACGCGCACCCAGCGTGAGGTAAATAACACCAATCGGCCATAACAGCAGTATCAGGTTACGTTGTATCCGCGACCTTCCGGTACTGATGCGATTTACCAGCATGTACAACAGCATCAGCAGACCAACCAGCACCAGTAGACTCGCCACCAGCAGCAGCCATTTCCACACGGCCTGCGCCAGATAGAGGTGTTGCATCCACTCGGGCAGCGCACGAACCAGCTCGTAGGGAATCATCGGGCCAGGCGTCAGAAAATATTCGTTATAAAGGCCGTCTATGTAATCCTGACCGGCCATGTAGGGGAATTGCCTGGCCACCTCATACCAGTTCCGCGCCTCGGAGCCGGTTGCCGAGGAAAATTGATAGCGACCCTCATACATGCCGGCGCCGGTCTTGCTGATGACTACCGGTGTCCCCGGCAGCCGGTAAAGCGGCATCTTGCCATCCTTGATATTCGACACCATGCGGTCCTCGTCAGGCACGTCTTCCATGCGCGGCACGGGGAAACGCGCCATCGCCTCGCGAAGATACACGGCGGTTTCCGCGGCCACATTGCGCCGAAACTTCGGCGGCACCTCTCGCAAGTCGAAGAGCTTTTCGAACTGCTGGTTGATGTTTTTTAGCCGTTCCCGGTTCTCGGTGGTAATACCCGTCTCACTCACTAGCTCGTGATATACATCGGTCAGACGTATCAGGCTCGCTAATGTAGTTTGCGGACTACTGATGATGGCGTTGTCTGCAATGATCTCCGGCACACGCTGTCCGGTCTCCGCCGAAACAGACGGGAGAAACAGGCATGCCGTGAACAGCAGGACAAACTGCGTCATGCCGCGGAGGCACGGCACTGGCCTCCGACAGGCATCGGGATCAGAGACATTTCTCAAATCAGTCCGTGGTTCGCGCATAGTCGACTCCGCGTATTCGCCTCGCCTTCAAGTGCCAGGCGTGTACCAGATCGGCGAGGTATAGGCACGGTCCTGCAGTGTCGCCGGTACGTTGTCCGGACGGTCGATGCCATAGAATGCGGCATCATGGGTGGTCCAGCGCGGTGTCGGAATCTCGAGCACGCGCACGTAATAGAAAGCGTGTTCATCCGGATCAAAGTCCGGGTCTTTCCAGAACGCCGCCAATACTGCGTCGCCTATCGTATTGGTATAGGTCGCGGCTTCGATGTCTACCGTGTTGCCAACCGGCTTTTTGACACGGCCGCCGGCGCCGATCTCGCGGCCGTCGGACACGGCCACGTCATAGATGCGCTCATGGGTTTCTCCCTTGTTGTCCAGCCAGCCCTTGATGATCTGGATACGATCAAGGTTGGCGCCGTCCGGGTCGCGCAGTGCACGGATCATGAAGCCGGGCGCATTACCTTTTGGCGCCTTGCGCAGGTCGCCGCCCATGGGCACGCCGCGGCGGTAGCCCTGGGCGATGAAATCGGGCCGCGTGACTTCGTCGGCTTCGAAGTCCCATCCCGCAAACACGCGAACCCGGATCCGGGTACCGGTGGTGGCATACACTTCCTTGCGTTTCATCGCGCCGAAGATCTCTCCGCGCGTATTCTCGCGCGCCCACACCGCGGTGAGACCGGAGGCCAGTTCCTGTGAAGCAAAGACCCGCAACGACGGGTCCTGCGCGGGCACAACCTCGGTATCGTGGCGGTTCGCTGAAGGCTCCGCACTCTTGTACTTGCCGAAGTAGTTCTCTTCCCGGGTAGTGGCAAGCGCAGTGTGGGTATCGGAAGCGCCGATCATGCCAAACTTGTAGGGATTGGCGCCTGTCTGCTTGCCGAGTTCGAGACCCAGCTTAAACGCAGAGCGTGCATACTCGTACTGCAGCATGTCGTCTGTCTTGGCGGCCGTGCCGGCCAGATTGGCTGAATCCCAGGTCTCGTAGTCGGCGAACTCGTCCTCGGGCGAAAGCAGCGGGTGCGTCTCACCATCGCCCTTCATCTGCGTCATCTCGACGATCGGCTCCCAGCGTATCCGTTCCCTGGCATACTCACGGGTTATCTTCTCGCCTTTGAACGTCTTCTCGCCGAACATCAGGCCATTGCTCAAGTTGCCGTTGTGAGGAATCGCGATGCCCTGGCCGCCCGTCTTGTCCTCATAGTTGGCCAGGTATTTCCAGAGATCCTGCGGATCGGCGCTATCTAACATCGAGTAGGGCATGGTCTGGCTGGTCTTGTCGGCGCCGTCGGCAAAGATGACCACACGGTGGAGATTGTCACCGGCAGGGGTGGAGGTCCATTCAAAGCCGGTCATGGCCGAGAAGCGGCCAGGCTCATTAAAGGTGTCCGCCTTGTCGAGGAAATCGACCCAGATGCCCCGGGCTACTTTCTCGGAACTGAATGGGTTCTCGCCCCTGACACCATGTTCAATGATATTACCGTAAGCTTCCAACCGCCCCTCCGGCCCGGAATGGAAGCGTTTGTGTACCCAGTTACCCCAGGAATCCGCCAGCAGTTCCGGATGCGATTCGTGGATCATCGGCGCCAGACCGATAAACTCGGCGTGGTCGGTGATGACGAGGAAATCGAGCGGCCGGATCAGTTGTACCGGCTGACCGCTGTTCGAGGTCACCATCTCCCCGCGGGCAAAGCGATAGGCCTCGTCGACTCCGAGCTTGGTCCCCACCAGCCCGGCATCGAAAGACAGGTTGGTGTGGACGTGGGTATCGCCAAACAGGACTTCGTCCGGATAATTCCTGCCGGCGTAGGGAGAGTAGACTCTTTCTTCCTCGAGATCCTCGGCGGTAACGACGCGGTCATACGGCGAGGCAAGCACCGAAGTGTGACACAGCGCCACCAGGGAGATAACTGAAGCAGAAATTCTCAACTGACGATTACCCATGAGTTGTCCCTTTATTTGTTGTTCACGTGTTGTACTGCCGGACAATGCACGGTTCGTTCATGTAACCAGAGCATTGTCATAGCGGGTGTCGGCTCACCGAAACACAAGGTTCCAGTGCGCACACGCACCATTATTCACCCCTGGTTTCATATGGGCCGTACTCGTAGTCGTTCAGGTCTTCCGGCCTGGCAGGCCCCTTGGTACCCGGCAGGATCTCGAACCTCGGGTCGAAAACCACCATGGCCGAGGCGAGTTGCTCGAGGATCTCCGTATTGCCCTCGACCTTTGCCGTGCCGTCCGCGATCTGGTCTTCCAGCTTCTTCTCACCCATCATGACCGTCTCCAGGTCACTGCGGTTGATGGTGATCGTGAGGTCAGGATCATCGGCCAGAAATCCCTCGATGTTGGTCAGTGTGGCGTTGCTGAGCTCGACGAGAAACTTCTCTCCGTTGTCCGGCGTGATCAGGTTGATGGTGAACGCCATGCCCTCGGCTTTTCGGCTGTCCATTCGAATACCGAGGAAGTCCAGAAACAACTCGGTGCTCATGGCCCGGACGACGTCGGGACCGGCCGAGTCGATCTGCTCACCCTCCGGGATACCCGAACGCAGCTCGAAGGCCCCCGCGAGATAACTGTTACGCAGGCCGGGGTTCTCCTGCTGGTAACCGATCTGCTCGAACACGTCCGCCAGCAGGTCCTTGGCCGCCTGGTTCCGCGGTTCGGCCTGGACCAGCTTGTCGAGGATTTCCTGGGCCTGGAAGTACTCACCCTTGGCATACAGTTCCTGGCCCTTGCCCATGATCTTCTTTGCACCCCCCATCATCTCCACGTAAAGGGGTGCGGAGTCGGCGGGCGACAGCGGAATCAGGGTGGCAGGGTTGGCGTCCCAGTAGCCTAGAAAGCGGTTGATGACGCCGCGGCTGTTGTGCTCCGGCGAGCCATGGTATCCGCGGTTGTACCACTGCTGCGCGATCCCCTTCGGCGTCTCGTAGACGTTGTGGATCTGGTTGATGGTGACGCCCTGGTTGGCCAGATGCAGCACCTGGTTGTTGATGTTGGCGTAGAGATCACGCTGGCCGCGCAGGACTTCCTGAATGCGCTCGTTGCCCCAGCGCGGCCAGTGGTGCGAGGCGAACATGACCTCTGCCTCCTTGCCGTAGAGCTGGAGCGCACTGTTGATGTACTTGGACCAGCGCAGTGCATCACGCACCGGGGCGCCGCGCAGGGTGTATATATTGTGAAATACCCCGGTGACGTTTTCAGCCATCCACAGCAGCTTCTTGTCCGGGAACCAGGTGTTCATTTCCGCCGGCGCCTCGGTGCCGGGCGTGTTCTGGAAGACCATCTTTACGCCGTCTACCGTCAGCTCTTCGATATCGTTCTCGATAATGCGGGTCGGCGCGATGAGTGTGACGTTGCCGATGGCGACGTTCTGCGCCAGACCCTGACCCGCGTGGCCGTAGGGACTGGCGGGCAGAAGGATGCCGTACTGGTAGAACAGACGCCGATTCATGGCATTACCGGCATAGACATTCTCGGAAATGGCATGCGTCATGAAGTCACGGGGCGCAATGATCTGGACCTTGCCTGCCCGCACGTCGGTCTCGTCGACGATGCCGCGTACCCCCCCCCAATGGTCACCGTGTGAATGAGAATAGACGACGGCCTTGACGGGCAGCTTACCCAGGTGTTTGTCGACCAGTTCGAGCGCGGCCCGGGCAGTCTCCTCGGTGGTGAGCGGATCAAAAACGATCCAGCCGGTCTTGCCCTTGACGAATGAGATGTTGGCCAGATCGAAACCACGCACCTGGTAGACACCGGGCATCACTTCGTAGAGCCCGAAATTCATGTTCAGCGTCCCCTGGCGCTGCAGCGAGGGATGGATGCTGTCGAAGTCCTTGCCCTCCAGGAAGAACTTGTAACGCTCCATGTCCCAGACAACATTGCCGTCGCCCCCCATGATCTTCCAGGAATCGGGGGCCGCGATGAAGCCCCGCTTCTCCTCCTCGAAATCCCGCGTGTCGGAAAACGGCAACCTGGGGCGCGCCTGCTTGAGTACCTCGAGTGTATATGCCGACGGCGGCTTGCCCTTGGGGTCAAAGTGTTCGGTTTGCGCAATGGCGCCGCCGACCGTGAGGACCGTCAGCGCAGCCAGAAGGGTAATGCTGTTCGTGATGTTCATTCTTGATCTCTCCCTGGAATGGTTTGCTGGTTTATCCAATGTCTGTGAAGCTATCCTGCACCGGGGTTCGCGACCCGGTCGCTGGCGCCATCCACCCACTCCAGCAACCGCCGCTCGAGATAATCGTAGAAGGGGTTGTACCGCAAGCGCAGCAGCCAGTTCGGGGGGATCTTCAGCACGCCGCTCTCTCCCTTGATCGCCAGATCGCCGAGAAACACCTGTTCATCATCCCCGGGGGGCTGCTGACCATACAAAGGATCATCAGGCGGGAAAGGCAAGGCCACATGGGACAGCGAAACCACGCCCCTGGGCCAGGCGAGGTCCAGGTGTTCAGTGTCTGTCATCTCCGGTGAAAACGGTGCCTTGCGACGCGCAACCACACGGGTACTGTGTGGATCCTCGTTGGTAACAAAGGTGACGGCGAACGGCAGGTCCTGGTCGGCCATCAGGCGATTGGTCAACGGGCCCGGATCGTCTACCAGAAATTTCGACATGATGGCCGCATCGCGATTGATATCGAACAATACCAGTTCATTACGATCGGCCGGCAGACGCACCAGCAGGTTGGTGACCACCGCGTCGGTGGTCACCGTCGCATCAACCGTGGACTTTAGTACAAGGATCGGCGGCAGCTTGTCGACAGCAGCAGGGTCCGCGGAAAGACCCTGGATGCGCCGACCCACATTGCGCGTGATGAGGTGGACCTGGGCACCGGCGTTGGTCGCAAAGGAGTTGTACTTGTAGGGATCGAATTCGTCCATGACAGACAGGTAGGCCAGTCCACCCAGTCCGGGCAGGACCGCCATGGCGTTCTTGAACCCGGCCATTGCACTGGCCGGGTGGACCCTGATTGCCGGCGACATCAACACGAGACTCGCGGGCACCTTCGCTTCACCCTCTTCAAGTGCATTCAGTGTGTAATTCAGGGCCAGGGGTGCACCGGCGGAATACCCGACGATGTGTACAGGATTCGAGCCCAGCTCGGACGCCAGGTGTTCCATACTCAACCTGACCGCGGCCGCCATGTCCTGCCAGGTTACATGCTTGAGGCCCGACGGCGCCGTGCCGTGCCCCGGGGCGCGCAGGCCAATGACGTGGTAACCGCGCTGGTTGAGCGCCGCGCCCAGGGTGCGCATGGTGTAGGGTGAATCGGACATGCCATGCAGCAGCAGTACGCCGCCAACGGCCGATTGACTGGTCAGCTCGAAGCTGCGGTTCCAGTTGGGTTGCCGGTGTTCCGGGTCCGCCGCGCTACCGGCACTGTAACGTTCCAGCTCATGCGCGGGACCACGATCGGTCACGGCATAGACTTCATCGTCCAGTTGTTTGAACAGTCTGTCTTCCAGTGCAAGATAATCATCGAAGTTACGGACCTGGCCGCCCACCATGTCCGCGGTAAACTCCTCGGTGAGCGCTTCCGTGTGCCAGGGTTTCAGGGATGGGCCACTGCTACACCCCTGGACGCAAACCACCAGCACAGCAAGCACCTGACATATCGCGTAGCGATCCAGGAAGCGGATTGATCGGCCAGTCGCGCAACTCATCCAGCGTTCAGCGCCCACGTGTCAACACGAAGTAACGCGACCCTTTCGGTGTCTGCAGAGAGTAGAGTTCACGGGTTTTCGGCAGGCCGGTGCCGGTAAACCGCTGATACAAGTCGTCGAAAAACTCCGGCGTTTCCAGGCTGAAGTTGTGGAAGTTGCGGGTCCGGTTCACCGGCGTCACGTCCACCAGTAACAACTGGTCGCTGCCCGGCTCCAGCAACTCGTACACGCGTGCGGTCTCTTCCACCTGTCCCGGATTACCGGGATCCAGCGTACTTTCGCCGAGTCGCAAGCCACGGTTGATGACTCGGCTGATCAGCAGCGCCCGATCGTTGGACGAGACGTATACCGTGACATTATCCGCCAGCGCCTTGATCTCCTCCTTGAACCGGGTGTTGAACTTTTCATGGTCGACGTCCGGCGCGGTCAGCACCACGTTCTCGATCTCGCCCTGCGAATCGGCAAGGTCGGCATCCTGATACAAGACACTGAAGGCATCAGCGACCACCTGACCGCCCATGCTGTTTGCCATCAACCACAGCCGCTCGGGTTGCACGTCCTCGATGATCAGCTTCAGGGTGCTGGCCAGTTCGGCGCCGGATGCCTCCGCCATCTGCCGGGCACGCCGGTAACCCCGCAGCGAGGAACCCTGATTACCCGGCCAGTCAAACACCAGTACCGGCGTGTCGATGTCCAGCACATGCGCCAGGAAGGCCGTCTTGCGCAGCGCCGACGGAAAGGCCTCTCGAAAACCGTGCACCACAACCAGCAGAGATCGGTACGGCGACGCCTCTACCTGCTGGCGCAGTTCCGCCAGGAACGCCTCCTGTTCCAGGGAGCGCACGCCCTGCAACCTGATTTCTTCATTGAGAAACCAGTCACTCGGATCAATAATAATGCCCAGACCCAGCGAGGGCTCGATGGTAGTGTCAAAGGAACCGAACTTTAGCGATGCCTCACGATCGGACCCGTAGCGCCCCTCGACCGCCCCCTGCATGTCAGCCGGTTGGCGATTGGTCACGTAGAAGAACCGGAAAACTCCCTGATCCCCCAGCTGCGCCACACTCATGCGCCGGAACGAAAAGGCCTCGGCATGCTCAAGCAGGGTACGTGTGCCCACGGTATAGGCGTAGAGCGCCATCCCCGCGAGGAGCAGAATAACCAGCCCCATCCCCCACAGCATTCGTCGTTTGAAACTTGTCATTCCAACCTTGCTCCGTCTGGTGTCAATACTGTCTACACGCTCGACCTGAACGGTCGGCCCCCGCCGGAGGACGACAAACTTGTATTTCTCGGCGATCCGGCAATCTGGGGCGAACGGGGCTTGATCAAAATCCCCCCGAACTGGCTGCCGCGCCTGAGGTACAACCCGTTTTACGATTACCTACAATCGCGCATCTTTCAGTGGCTGGGCTCTGCTGATGCCCGGCCCGAACGCGCGATAACTGCGCAAGGTCCCGGAAACCCGCCAGAGAGGGGCTTGCCGGTAACGTTGCAGGACCGTCCCGGCGCCTCGCCCGTGCGGTACACGCCGCAAAGATGATCGACTCCGGCACCCGAGAACCGGAGGGCGGTGTTTCGGTTTCCTGCGCCGGTCAGGGCGTCTTGCCGGGCGGCGCCCCGTCACCACGATCGATCTGCGTCCGGTAATGATCCACGAGTCGCTCCCATCCCAGGTTGCCGATCTCCGAGATCGAGACCGGATCGTGCTCGAACAGAAGCACGGCCCGTAGCCCGTCGGTGTGGTAGGTGCCACCGCCCTGCGTCGCACGGGGCTTCGAGGTCGTCACGCGCCCCACCCCCCTGGCAAAACCGAGACGGCCGAGATGCTGGGAGTAGATCATGTCCTGGACCAGATCGTTTCTGGCCTCGTCGATGTTCGGGTCGAGGCGCGGACCCGCGTCGTTCCCGCTCCCGCCCGCGAATCGCCCGCCGAGCGGCATGGTGACCGAACCGATCCAGACGGTTTTGCCCTGAAAACGGATGTCGGTCAGCCAGGCACGCACCGTGTGCGGTTGCGCCGCCACCCAGGTGTCCTGCTTGTTCAGAGAGACATCCTGGACGCGGCCGAAGAGATACCAGGGAGCGGCAGGGGCAACACGGTAACTACGGCGAATCAACGAACTGCCTATATCCGTCAGGGACCCGACCATCACGAGATTGAGGGGTTCTCCCCGCGATCCGTCCCGGGCCGTCACGCAGCAAGGCAGCTGCTCCAGTAGCTCACGCAGCCGCGCCTCGTCCTGAACGTCCTCGAACACCAGGCCCTCCCGTGTCCTGACCAGGCGTTCGTAGTAACTGTCGGGGACATCACGGTCCGGAGTGGGAACCACCAGCGCGATGCTCTTTGTCCATTTGAGACCAAAAAGGTCCACGTTGACCAGTTTGCTGTCCTGGTCCGGGTTCGTGAAAATGAACCCTGATTCGGTCGTGTGCGGATCAATCCGAAGTTGCATTCCGGTGCTCTCGATATACCGGTCGAATTCCGCCCTGCCTTCCTTGCTGTACGGCTTGTGGAATCCGAAGGCCACCTCGAGCGGGGAGAAGTACTCCGGGTCGAGTCCCGTCGGCAGGAAAAAGATCTGCCGGTCCGTGTCGTTGCGGATCTCGAGCCATAAGGGCTGAATATTTTTCTTCGTGAGATCCGCACCGAAGATGGCCTCAATCTCCGCCCGGTTCGGGATCACGGCGGACACCTGAATGCCGTCCTCGGCCACCGTCTTGACACGTGCCCGAAGTGCCGTGTCATCGAAGGGATCGGGTTTCTGATACCGGGTGGCGCACGAGGCCAGCAGCAGGGCGGAACCCAACAGGACGATCAGGCGCAGCGCCCCGGGACCACGGCCGGATCGCCGCCCCCGATCCAAGCGGGAACACCATCGACCGGAACGACGGCCCCGACCCGGGTCGCGTTCGACGGCAGGCTTACCGGTCCTCATCGATCGGATCCTTTTTCTTCATCGTCTGTGATGGCAGGAGGGCCTCCCAGTCGAGGATGTCCAGGTCCCCCAGGGTGTAGGGTCTCGGCTCGAAGAACATCACGGCGCGTCGCCCGTCCGAGAACCAGGGGTCCCCGACCAGATTGAACCGTGGCGCGTCCCGGCTCACCTCGCCGACGCCCGCTGTAAAGCCGAAGCGCGCCATGGCCTGCGAATAGGCCATGTCCTCCAGAAAATAGCGCCTCGCCTCATCGACGTCGGGATCGATGACGTGCGTCGAGATGGTGGGTGACCTGGTGGTGAACTTCACGCCGATATCGCGGCTGATCTGGCCGACCCAGACCGCTTTCCCGCGAAACCGGATCGGCGTCAACCAGATCCTCTTGTGATTGCGCTCGTGGATGGTGCCGCGCGACTTCTGGCCCGCGAGGTCCTGGCGCCGGCCATAGACGTACAAGGGACTGACGGGGGAGTAACGGTAACGGGACCCCGACATGAACGATTTCATGGTGCGCAGGATTGCCTTCGACCAGATCACCTCCGTGCCGTGCCAACCACGACGGATGAACGCCGGAAAGACGTCCTGGGCATCGCCGATCAGCACCAGGTTCAGCGGGTCTCCCTCCTCGGTGCCCTTTTCGTTGGCCGTGCAGCAAGGCAACAGCTCGATCGCCCGTCTCAGCGCGTCCTCGTCGTCGATCGCGACGATCTCGGCATCGCTGTAGAGCGTGTCGAAGTCGACCAGGGTAAAGTCCCCCCTGAACGCCGGATCGACGATGATGAAGGTGAAGCTGCTGGAGTCCTCGCGCGTCAGGATGTCGACATCGATCGCCTTGAAACCCTCGTCCCGGTTGACGATCAGGAAGCCGGACGTGGTGGTCCCGGGTTGTATCGGATTGCGAAACTGCAGCGTATGGAAGTGGTCCTCGATCACGCGCCCCTTTTTTCCGGAGGTCGAGGAACTGAAGGGGTAGGCGGCCTCGGCGGCGGAAAAATAGGACGGGTCGAGACCGGACGGGAGGAACCAGACGGGCAGATCGCTGTCGTTCTTCACCTCGATCCACACCGGTTGCATTTCCCTCTCTGACAGATCGACCCCGTAGATCCCGGTGGCCTCTTCCTGCGTGGGAATCGCGACGGTCACGCTTAGTTCACCGCGCTGCTGGGTCTGCGCCCGGTCCCTGAAGGGAACGTCGTCGAGCGGACGCGGCTCGAAGGTGGCGCAGCCCGACAGGGTCAGAACAGAAACCAGGAAAAGGAGTGAGACGGCATGGAATGCGGTATCGGGATCGATCCTTACCGGCTCCCCGGGGGGCCTTCGGCACTCGCTGTCGGATGTCGAGTCAAGCATTCTTGTCATTTTCCGTGTCTGACTCCCCTGTTCCTGAAACACAATACCTACACTGCAACCGGAGGGGCACCTGTAGATTTTCATAGTCTACGAGCCTCTTTCAAAACTAATCGCTGATAGGCGGTCAAATTTCCAATTCGCACCCATCAGATGCGAACGAGTCCTATTCGAGCGTTTTACCTAACTTTCATGATTCGCTTGCGCAGCACCCCGGATTATGAAAGACACTATGCAGGTGTGTCGTCGCACAAGGGCAGAGGTCGCGAAACGTCTTTGAAGGCTTCGGACCGCGAAACCTAACTCGAC
>JAYENI010000066.1:0-2894 GCA_034722015.1 Pseudomonadota bacterium | reverse complement strand
GATCTCCTTCGCACTATAGGTCTCTTCAGTATTCCTGTCTCGCCAGCTCATCTCTTCACCCCGGAATTCCGATCACGCAACACGGCCCACGGACCGCAAACCGACCGGATTATACCCCCGCGTTGAACGCTACGCCGGGGCTTGCGGGATCGACGAATCCATTCACTTCGACATCCGCGATCAACATTAGGTGCCGGATGACAAGGGCGCTCCCATGCCCGACGAGCGCATCCACGAACAACCCTGCAACGGGGGATGGACCGAAGCGCTCGGCGCGGCCGGCTCATTGATCCGTTTCCCCGTCTTGGATTCGGGGTATCATCGAAGCCGCCAATTCACTCCACGGAAGACAATGACCTTGTCACGGAGACGCTGTCATGGAAGATGCCTGGTCGGCGGGAATTTGCCGTGAACGGTCCCGGGGCGTACGCGCACCGTTGAAAAACGGAAACGGGACGAGCCTTGCCGCCCGACATGGTGCGGTTGACGCATACCACGACGGGGTCAAACTTCGACCCGCGTTAAAACTGAGTCTCAGTCTGGGTCTGGGTCTGGCACTGATTTGCCTGCCATATTCCCTCACCCACGCGCTGGACTGGACCGAGGTCCAGACGCTGCTGGCCGG
This sequence comes from Pseudomonadota bacterium, assembly GCA_034722015.1. GTDB lineage: Bacteria > Pseudomonadota > Gammaproteobacteria > JAJDOJ01 > JAJDOJ01 > JAJDOJ01. The sequence goes on along the minus strand of JAYENI010000066.1, from coordinate 2,269 downwards.
CGACGGTGCTGCCGCGACCTCGTTCGGGTATCCGCTCGCCGTGGATGGAGACACCACGCTGATCGGGGCCTCCGGTCACGATGACCAGGGTGTGCCATCCGGGTCCGTCCACGTGCTGGCCCGATCCGGCGATACGTGGACACTCGAGCAGAAACTCACCCCCGTAAACAGTACAGACCGTAAGACCTTCGGTAAATCGGTCGCGGTGGACGGGAATACGGCCATTGTCGGCACGACGGCCTACACGGGCTCCGCGTACGTTTACACCCGTAGCGACGGGGCCTGGACCCTCCAGGGAATCCTCAGGATCGCCGAGGGTTCGATCGGTGACGACCTCGGCTGGTCGGTCGGTCTGGACGGGGGTACCGCCGTCATCGGGGCGCCGGGCGTCAACGCGGACGGCGGCGCCGCCTACGTATTCGTCCGGGGTGTCAACGGAATCTGGACCCGGCAGGCCACGCTCGTCCCCGATGACAACATGCTCGGCGATGCCTTCGGCACCTCGGTTTCCGTAGACGAAGACACCGTCGTCATCGGGGCGCCCGGGAACGAATCCAGGTTCTACGCCGCCGGCGCCGCCTACGTCTTCACCCGCGATGCGGGCTCCTGGTCACAGCAGCAAAGGCTCGAACCCGCTGACCCGGCGGTGGGCGACCACTTCGGCAACGCCGTCGACATCGACGGCGACACGGCCCTGATCGGCGCGACACGATCCAGGGCCTCGAGCGACACCGAGGTGTTCGGCGCGGCCTACGTGTTCACCCGCGCCCCCGGCGCACTCTCAGCGCAGCCACTGCCTGCCTGGACCCTCGAACAAAAGCTCACCGCCGCTCAGGGTTCCCCGATTCCCGACAGGTTCGGCAGTTCGGTCGTAGTCGATCGGGACACCGTCCTGATCGGGGCGCCGGGAGGCGACACCGGTCTCCTTACCCCCGGCGCCGCCTACCTCTTCAGCCGCTCCGCAGACGCCGCACCCGGAGACCCGGCGGTCACCTGGGTTCTGGACCAGAAACTCACCCCGGCTGACGGCTCGAACGGAGACCGTTTCGGTCGGGCGACCGCCCTGGATGGTGCTACCGCCGTGATCGGCGCCTACCCGGGAGACGCCATCCATGTCTTTGTACGGCCAGGCGACATCGACGGCGACAACATCCCCGATGAAACCGACAACTGCCCGACCATTGCAAACCCCGACCAGGCGGACAAAAACGGCGATGGTTTCGGTGACGCCTGCGTCCATTCGGAGTAGGCAATAAAAGATCCGTAGCCTGTATGTAGCGCCAGCGGAATCCTGGATTCAATCTTCGGTTACAGCCCGGTCTCGACTGTTGCCGGCCACGTAGATAGCCCGCTCTTGAAACGTTTACGGATCACTTTGCGGCGACATTCTGTCCTACCGTGTACCGTCGCGCCACAGGTTCATTCCGAAAAACGACAAGCACGGCCGTCTACGAGGGGATATCGGTAATCGGATTCCAGACGCGATGAAACCCAAGGCCCTGAAAGTCCTTCGTATTCGCGGTGGCCAAATCAGTAACTTCATGCTGCTGGAGGGTCAGGGCAAGGCGGATATCGAATATCCTGCGTCTCGGAAAACGTGGTTTGTCAATCCGGTTCCAGACGGATTCCATTACCGGTGCATTTTCGACGAGCCGCCACTTCGAGTTCTGGCGATACGTTTGGCATGTTTCCACGGCTTGCGAGGAAGAGAGTGGTCTCTCGAGTACGAAAGGATTTCGATGCAATACGTAGAGCTCGACCAGCACCAATTCGCATAGAACAACGTCTTTACGGCGACTGTATTCCAGCACGAACTCGTAGGCCGCCGAATGTTCCCGACAATCCATGTTCTGCGCATAGAGCAGGATGTTGGTGTCTATGGAGATCAAGTCTCTTCGGATTCAGTACGCGAAACATTTCCCAATTCGCGCCAGTCATCGGGAGACGTCAGAAAATTACCGAGATGCCGCGGATTCGGAGGGGACCACTCCTTCGTGGACTGCAATGGCGGGTAAACATGAATCATGTACTCGACGCCCCTGCGCATGACCTCGGCGAGGGACATCTCGCGTTCGCGCGCAACCCGCTTCGCTTCCCGATAAAGCTCGTCAGGCAACTGGACCTGGGTCTTGATCATGATGGCAATCTGGTAGGAGGTAGCCCGTAGGCTACCCCCTCCCTACAGAACGGCACGTACCGGCCAGGTATACCGCTCCTCGATCAGTGACCGAGCCCATCAGGCTCGGGAGAAAGCGATTGTAAAGTCATG
>JAYENI010000065.1:0-14146 GCA_034722015.1 Pseudomonadota bacterium | reverse complement strand
GGAAAATGACATGCCAGATTGCGCAGGATTTCCGGTCGTCATCAAGGCGCGACAACAGGCGCATAGTCGAACTATGGAACGGTTGTCGCAACACAGAGGACGGATGAAAAGACAAGCAGAATGGTATGTCATTTGACAGAAATCGCCTTATGTCCGTCCGTTCGCGGGGTGCCGGCTTGCGGTTACCAGTAGCGCACGCGCCCCGTGTCGATGTGGACGAAATTCGATTTTGCGTAGTAACCGACGCCGCCTCGATGCAGGTCCATGGCGGCCTTGCGCAGTTTCAGGGTGTCCACGCCGGCCAACCGGACGTCCATGGCCTTGCCCTGCATGTGCAGGCTGCGCCTGGCCACGCGTTTGCTCTTTTTCCTCAGCGCCGCGTTGGTGGCAGGGGAACGGTAACCGGAGATGATTTCGAAGGTTCCCGTGCGACTCAGGTTGGCCTGAAGGTCATGCAGGGCATCAAGCAGGTGCGGGTCGATGGCATGCACCTCCCCGGTTCGAAAATCCCTGAGATAGGTGTTGACCTGCGAAAGCGCGTCCGTCAGATAGTTCGCGCCGTCGTAATATTCGACCTTGAGCTTTTCCCCCGTGTGGAGGTGATAGAGCGACAACTCGCGCGGTTTGGCGGCGGCCGCGACGGAGCCCCAGGCGGGCAGCATGGCGGCACCGGCGAGCGATGCGGCGAGGCCGGCCACGAAACGGCGTCGCGATGGATTCTCGGGAAGAATGAGCGATGACGGTGCGTTACGAAGCATGTGCCTTCTCATTTGGTGGTCGATATGGTGTGCATTCAATAAATTTATCGATAAATCGTCAACGGATGATGTGAATGAGTTGTTGTTTTTTTCGGTCAACCGGTATTTTTCTGTACTTTTGCGTCGTGCTGCCGGTTTACGCGGGGGGGGAGGGCGCCACATTTGAGGGCCTGATGCAGTCCCGGATCGAGGCGTTGCGCATCGATGGCGACCGGTCTTCGATAGCGGCCGGCATTGCCGCACCCAGAACGGTGGCCGAAATCTACGAGCGCAATGATTTCCGGCCACTCTGGATCGACAAAGACAGCGTGCGCCAACTGATGGGGCAGATCACGGCAGCTCGCCACGAGGGACTCGACCCCGGGGACTATCATCACCGGGCGCTGCGACGGATGGAGGTGATCCCGCCCGTCAGCGGTGCCCGCAGGATCGAGCGCGAGCTGCTGCTGACCGACGCCATGGTGCGCCTCGGCTACCATTTCCGCTTTGGCAAGGCCGATCCGGTGCTTCTTGATCCCAACTGGAACTATTCGCGCCGTCTCAACGGGATCGATCCGGCCGAGCAGATACTCGAAGCGGTCCGTTCGGGACGGGTGGAGTCGGTCCTGAGGGCGCAGCTACCCGACAACCCCTTCTACGCGGGACTCCGGGACGCACTGCAACGCTACCGGTCGATCATGGAACGCAACGGCTGGCCTGTCGTGCCCGAGGGCCCGGCCCTTCGACCGGGGGAACGGGATATACGTACCCCGTTGCTGCGTCGGCGGCTGTTCGTGTCAGGGGACCTGGAAGACGAGACGACCGTCGCCCCCGAGTTGATAGACGACAATCTGGAGAGCGCGATTCGGCATTTTCAGGCCCGTCACGGACTGGAGGTGGACGGGATCGCCGGTCGCGAAACCCTGCAGGTCATGAACGTACCCGCGTCGGAGCGGGTGGACCAGATCCGGGTCAACATGGATCGCGTGCGCTGGGTTTTCCACGACGTGCCGGAGTCCTACCTGCTGGTCGACATCGCCGGGTTTCGCGCCCGTCTGGTCGAGGACGGCAGGATCGTCTGGGAATCGAGGGCGCAGGTCGGCAGGCCGTTTCGCATGACGCCCGTGTTTCGGGCGGAGATGTCCTATGTGGTGCTGAATCCCACCTGGACGGTGCCACCTCGAATTTTCGAGGAAGACATACTACCCGAGGTCCGCGGCGACGTCGGCTATCTGGACAGGAACGATCTCCGGGTCATCGACGGCCGGGGCCGTGAAGTCGATCCCCGGAAGCTGGACTGGTCGCGGGTCACACCCGACAATTTCCGTTTTCTTCTGAGACAGGCACCAGGTCCAAAGAATGCCCTGGGGCGTATCAAGTTCATGTTTCCGAATCGACACATGGTCTATCTCCACGACACGCCGTCACGGGATCTGTTCGGCCGTTCACGGCGTGCTTTCAGCTCCGGCTGCATCCGTATCGAGAAGCCCCGGGACCTGGCGGAGATCCTGCTTGGTCCCGATCCCGAATGGGACCGTGAGGGGATCGTTCGGGAGATCGAGACGGGAGAGACCCGTACCGTGGTCCTGCCCGAATCCGTTCCGGTGCTGCTCGTCTACTACACCGCCGATGTGCGGGATGACGGTGCGATCCAGTTCCGCAGGGACCTGTACGATCGCGACGCACACGTCCTGCGGGTGCTGGACAGCGACGGTACCTTTGCGCTTCCCGTCGATGCGCCGGACTGGTACCGCTCCGCCGCCAGGAGCGACGCGGCCGCCGAGAGGTGAAACCGGTCGCGCCTCAATTGAAACGCTTGATCCGCCCGCTCCGCTTGCCGGCGCGTGTCCTGGCCGTGGCGTGTCTGGTAGTGGCCTGCTGCGCCGGAGCGATGTCTCAGGAAGCGTCACCGACGGAGGCCAAACCACAAACCTCTGCCCCGGCCGCCGGGGGGCTGAGCATCGAGAGGGTAAAGTCGCGCCGCAAGGCCGTCGAGGACGACACGACACTCAGCGATACCCAGAAGGCCGAATTGCTGGGGCTTTATGACAATGCGCTCGAAGATATCGAAATCGCGGGCGAATACCACGACCGAGAGTTCTTTTTCAGGAGCAGCATCGACCTGGCGCCCCCCGAGGTCGAATCCGTCCGCGCCAGGATCGAGGCACTCGATGCGTCGGAAGACATCCCGCTGGAGGACTCGTTCGACGGTTCGACACTGAAGGAACTGGAAAAGGCACTGCTCGAATCCCGGGCGGACCTGGCCTCGCTCGACGCGCAGCAGAAGGCACTGGAGACACAACTCGAGAACGCCAAGCGTCGTCCAGAGCAGGCACGCGCGCGCGTCATCGAGGCGCGCGAACAGTTGAACGTGCTCAAGGCTGAACGGGGCGCGCCGGTCGAGGTGGACGCGTCCTCGCCACGCACCGCGGCCACGACGATTGCACGCCAGGGGAGGGGCGAGCACCTGGCTGCGGAGATCGCGATGCTGGAACAGGAACTCGTCAGCCTCGAAGCAAGGCGCCAGTTGTTGCAGGCACGCAGGGATCTGGGGCAGCGCGTCGTCAGACATCTGCGCCAACGGGTGTCCGGGCTCGAGAACCTCGTTGTCCGGGCAAGGGAGCGGGAAGCCCTCGAGGTGACGGTCGAGGCGGAACGCGCCGAGCGTGAGGCGATGGGCAAGCATCCGCAAATCAAGGCCCTGGCACGGGAAAACGCGCAGTTGAGCAGCGAACTGTCCGTATTGGTCGCCGAGCTGACCGCGGCCACGGCGGAGCGGGAGAAGGTCGACTCCGAGTTGCGCGCCCTGGAGCGATCCTTCAACCGCGTCGAGCAACGGTTCGAGATTGCGGGATTGAGCCCCTCCATGGAGAAGGTGTTGCGCACACAGCGCTCGCGTCTGCCGGACACCTCAGGGTACCGCGAGCGGATAGAGGACGTTCAGGACGCACTGGCCGAGGCCGCGTTCGAGCAGTTCGAGACCGAAGACCGGCTGCTCAGGCTTTCCGATACGCGGCAAGCGGTCGAGTCCCGGATGGTGTCGATCGACGAAATGGAACTGTCGGAAGCGGACTGGCAGGCAGCAGGCAACGAGATACGCGACTTGTTGCAGACCCGGCGGGACCTGCTGGGCAGACTCAGTACCACCAATGGCAAGTACACGCAAACGATGGGCGAGATCGAGTTCGGACTGCGGCGGACGATCGAGACCTCCGGCAAGTTCAGCGACTTCATGGACGAGAACCTGCTCTGGATTCCGAGCTCCGCGCCGTTCAGCAGGGAGACAGCGGGTTCGCTGGGCCGGGCCGTGCACTGGCTTCTGTCTCCTGTCCAATGGGTCGATGCCTTCTATACACTCGTTCGGCAGGCGCTGTCCCACCCGCTGGTGACCGTTGTCGCGGCAATCCTGACTACCCTGCTTTTCCGTTCGCGCGCCCTCATGCGCCGTACGCTGCTGCATTTGAACCAGCGTGTCGGCATGCTCTATGCCGACCACTTCCGGTCCACTGTACGGGCATTGTTTGTCACTGCGCTGGCGGCGGCCCCCTGGCCGGTCCTCTACTGGTTCACCGGCGGGTTGCTGCAAGGAGCGCAGGATCCCACCGGGTTTGCCTTTGCGGTGGGTCGGGCATTGCAGATCATCTCCAGTACCACGTTTACCCTGATCGGTTTCAAGCTGCTCTGCTTTCCGTACGGGGTCGCGCAGGTGCATTTTCGCTGGAGTAAAAAGACGGTGAGGACCTGGCGCAAGGAGCTGGCATGGTTCGTTGCCCCGGCACTGTCCCTGATTTTCTTGAGCGCACTGTTCGAATTGGCTGACAGGCCAGAGTTCAACGAGAGTCTGGGGCGACTGGTTTTCGTTGTACTGGTGCTGATCTCCGCCGTCTTCTTCCACCGGGTGCTGAATCCCGTGACCGGTGTGCTCTGCGATTTCTACGCTGAGCATCCGGGAAACTTTTTTATCACGCGAATGCGCTATGTATGGTACTGGACGGTCATCGGGCTGGCGCTGTTCTTTTGCGCTCTCGCCATGTACGGGTACTACTACACGGCCTTGCAAATGCAGTGGGAGCTGCTGGCGACGGCGAGAATCGTGCTGGGTGCCGTGATCCTGTATCACCTCGGCATCCGCCTGTTGGTGCTCGCGCAGCGCAAGATCGTGCTGAAGGAGGCCCTGGACCGGCGCAAGGTGGAGAAGGCCATGCAGGCCGGACACAATTCCGGGGAGGGGGCGGGTGCGGCAGCCTCGGCCGACATGCTGAAGCTGCCCGGGCCGACGCCCGAGTCCATTGATCAGCAGACGCGAAAGGTACTGAATACCACGATCGGCATCTTCGTCATCGTGGCGTTGTGGATCACCTGGCGCAGCGTGGTGCCCGCACTGGGCATCCTGGATACGCTCGTGCTCTGGGAAACTATCGAGGTAACGGGAGGAGAGGCAAAGCGAATCGCGATCACGGCCGGGAACATTGTGTTTGCCTTGCTGGCAGCCGTGATGACCGTCGTCGCCGCACGTAATCTGCCCGGGACGCTCGAGATCGCGGTGCTGCGGCGATTTTCACTCGATCCCGGCACGCGCTATGCCACGACAACGATCCTTCAGTACCTGATTGTCGCCATCGGCATCGTTTACGTGTTCAACAAGCTGGGATGGCGCTGGTCGGAGATCCAGTGGCTCGTGGCGGCGCTCGGCGTCGGTCTCGGTTTCGGGATGCAGGAGATCTTCGGGAACTTCATGTCAGGTCTGATCATCCTGTTCGAGCAACCGGTCCGCGTGGGAGATACCGTCACCGTGGGCAACGTCACCGGGACGGTCACCCGCATCCGTATCCGGGCGACAACGTTGCTGGACTGGGACCGCAAGGAACTGGTCGTCCCCAACAAGATGTTTATCACCGACCAGCTCACCAACTGGTCGCTGTCGGATCCCGTGACCCGTGTCATCGTGCCGGTGGGGATTGCCTACGGTTCCGACACGGAACTGGCGCACAAGGTCATGCTGGAGACCGCCACGCAGAATCCGATGGTGCTGAAGGAGCCGGAACCCGGTGTCCTTTTCCTCGGCTTCGGAGACAATTCACTGGATTTCGAGGTGCGGGTGTTCGCAAAGGACCTCGGAGACCGCCTGCCTTTGATTCATGCCCTGCATATGGCCATCGACGCCGCACTGCGCGAACATGGTATGGAGATTCCTTTTCCCCAGCGCGACATTCACGTACGCAGCATGCCCGGTTCGACACCCGGAAGGACAGGGGAAGACGGACCGAGACCGTGATCGGGGACATCCGGGATCCCGGCGGAACGTCCCGGTTCAGGCGGTTGTCACGGTTTCGCGCTTTACTCTGTGAACGACGGGAACATGATGCCCGAACACCGCCTGCTTTAAGTTTCTGTGTAACCAGTCTGCGCCCAGCGAGCCCTGCAGTTTCTCTCGATACATGGGATTGCGAACCCGCGCCAGTTCCTGCTCTGCGAAATGCAACCGTTCCGTGAGGTCTACCGGACCGTGGCTTCGATCGGGATATTCGGTGATCTTCCGGTGCAGGTAGCTGACGTGCCGGGACCATAGTGCGATCTCGCGCTGCTGCATGATATCGAGACGCTCCTGATACCAGGTACTGCCGAGCAGGTAGTCGAGTGTGAACAGTTTTCGAAAGGCGGGGTCCGCCGCGCTGATGCCTTGGTGATGCCCCTCTGCCATGATCGCAAGCAGGGCCTGTAAAGGGGGGCAGGCGTCGCCAACGGACCCGTCACTGAGGAACTGCCGGGCGACGTCGCGCTGGGCCTCGACAATGTGCTCTACCCCGTCCACGAAGGCATCCGGGTCACGTGTTTCCGGTGTCAGCAATTCATCGTCGAATACCGCATTGGGGCTGTCGAACACCTTGCCCAGATAGGCGTGGGCGAACTGTTCGGTAATGCGGTAACCCAGGCGGCTGGCGAGAATTTTCTTTCCCTCGTACTCGAAGTCCTCCAGTTTCTCCAGGTATCCCTTTCGAATGAGATAGGCGGGATCGCGCTCCTCGACAGGGATACGGCACCAGACTTCGGGCATCAGCAGACTGATGTCGTGATCGATACGACATCCACCAATGTAACCGGCAGGTGTGGTGAACCCGTCGTAGCCGCACAGGATCATCGATACCAGGGCGTTGTTCAGGTCCGTCGTCGTGCTCAGGGCATTGAAGGGTCCCTTGGTCAGCGCGCCTTCGGATCCGGCGCCGGTCGTGGACGGCGACTTGCCCGACAGGCTGGCCACGAAATCCATGAACAGCTCGGGCAGTTCCTGGTAGTGGATCGGGCTGTACACGGAAAGGGGGCGTATTCCCGATGCAGGGTCGGGCGGGTTGTTGCGGCGACCCGGCAACACCGCGTTCACGGGAAAGAAAACCGATCTGGGGTTTGGAATACGCCGGTGCAGTCGGGTACCGACTTCCGCGAGGTAGCGGGGCGTCGGGTCAATGTGATCCGGGCGGTCCTGCAGGTATCGCATGTTCTTGCTGGGTTTCCCGTCGACCAGTCTGGGATGGTCGGATGCCACGAAATACTCGAAGTCGTGGCGCTTGGCCAGCGACTTCAGGAATTTTCGCATGGGGGCTGTATATTCTGTCAGGTTGACGACATCCTCGAGAATCTCTGTTGCGTCCGAACGGCGAAGCGGTTCGAAATTGGAGATGAACGTATGTCGACGCGAAAGGTCGGTTTCCGCCTGCAGATCGGCACCCCTCTCCACGGCATCGTCGGGGCGCTGGAACAGTTTCAGCTCGCAGTTGTCCACCAGTTTGACGGAAGGGTTGGAATAACGGGAATTGAGGTTGGAAAGGGCGGTTGCCGGTAACACGGTGGACACACTGATATCGTCCTCGGTCTGCACCTTGTCGGACGGCACGTAGTCCTGCCTGAGTTTGAACGTGCGCCAGGAACCGTCCCGCTGCAGCCCCACGCGCAGGTAGCTGGCTGCCAGTCTGCGCCCGTCAAACTTGAACTCGTGCCCCGGGTGTCCGTTGACCCGGTCGACGCTGAAATGCCGGCGCCAGTTCCGCTTCCATTCCGGGCGGTAAAACCGCTTCACCATATATACCAGCGCAAGGATGTGTTGCGGAACGGATCGCAACCAGTTGTTGTACTCCTCGCTGTACTGACTCTGTGACGGGGTCAACAGACGGATCACCGAGCCCAGAGAGCGTTGACTGCTGAGCAGGGAGCGCGTGTCGACGACCGTCGAGTCGAGAAATCGGCCGGAGTAGTCATGCTGGAAGATTGCCTCGACCTGGTCAAGGTCTTCCCTGAAGTCGCCGATGTAGAGCGGGCCGGAAATCACCGCACCGCTGATGGATTTGGAGATCTCCGATTTTCCCCCGCCGGATACCGTACATGGCTTGTGGCAGAAGGTGCCCTCGGGATCGGTGCCGACGAGCCTCCAGGTGGGCGCCTGGGGGTGTTTTTCCATCCTGATCTTGAAGCCGGAGGGGAGCACGTAGGTGTGGTCGGAGAGCAGTTTGATACGCGCTTCCCCGTTGTCCCGGGGCCATGTGATGGCCCGTTCGTTCATGTCGAAACGGGCCATTTCCGGTACGTACACGATACTGGAAAACTTTCGATCGATCGCATAACCCGCCGGTTTGACATCGATCGCGTCGCCAAGGTGGTCGACGACTTCGGCGAATGTGTATCCCTTGGCGGGATGATTCGGGTCCGGGATGTAGTATTCGCCCAGGTTGTAGGTCGGAAACGCGATCGCCCCGCCGGCGTGCTCCTCCTCGCAACCACCCACCAGATTCGCCGAAAAACTGATCTGTGACTTGATCTCCTTTTTCGAGTAGCCGAAATAGTTGTCCGCGATCAGCGTGTAGATGACGCCCGTTTCGTCCCGGCAAACCAGTTTGAACGGGAGACCATCGTTGTAAAGTTCCTCGCCGTGCGACCAGCACATGCCGTCGCGGCACTGGCGTTCGGTGGCCTCGGCACGGGACGGCAGCCCGAGTTCCCGTTTCGTGAGTTTCGTCAAATGTGGAGCCAGAATGACGCACCCCGTCGTGCCGCACCAGTGCGCGACATCCAGCCCCGCATCTTCCTCCAGTCGGAACGGGTCGCCGGCGTTGCCGAAGATCCGCTCGACGAAATCCAGGTTGGATACCAGCGCACCGGGCGCGAAGAAGCGCGTCTCCATCGTCCTTTCCGGGGATACGTCCGGCACTCTTGGTATGACCTTGGGTCGCAGGTATAGCGACACCCAGAGTTCCGCCTGCTTCGTTTCTCCCGCGGTGTACGGCAGCCGCAACAAGTTTGCCGGGGGATTCAGGGCATGCTCCAGCAGTCGGGCGAAAGCGATGACCGGAACCGCCCTCTTGTCGCCGGGGACGGGTAGTCCACCCTCGACGATGTGGAATACGCCTTTCGTGGTGCGCCGGTCATTGCGTGGATTGTGCAGGACGCCCTGTGGGATCCGGTACGATTCGGCGTACTCGGACAGATGGTGGTGGCCGTCGGGAGGGAGTGAAAGCTCGCAAGCCAGTCCGGCCCTGTCCAGTACAAAGGTCTCGTCTGGCACCGACGTCGGGCATTGCTCTCCGTGACATTCCAGATAGGTGCCTACGAATGCCTCGATGCGACGATCGGCAGGGCACCGATGCGTCTTCAGCGGGTCCCGTTGCTGTTGCTGCGTGTGAATCAGGTCATCGAAGATTTCCTGAATCTCGGGGTCGTCGCCGACGCTCGAGACGGGCTGTTTCAGCATCGACAGCTTCAGGTTGATATGTCGCAGACGACGCAGGCGCTCGCGACTGGAGATATCTCCTTTACGGCGTGTGTGTTTCATGTCTTCCCTAACCTCTCCGGGTAGCCCGATGCCCTTGATTATATTTTGCGTTCGTAGCTTACGACCAACGGATGTCCGTTGTCAGCCAATACCAGCGTAAACTGACTGGCATCTATAGGGTTGTGGAGCATATTACTATTTGTTAACAAAAGGAAAGTAAGCACTATTAGGCGATTGCCGGAAAATAACATACCAGATTGCGCAGGATTTTCGTTCGTCTTCAAGGCGCGGCAACGGGCGCATAGTCGCTCTATGCAACCGTTGCCGCAACACCGAAGACGGACGAAAAGACAAGCAGGCTGGTATGTGATTTGACAGAAATCGCCTTAATGTTATTTCTGTTTTAGAATTACTTCGCGGGGACGGTGCGTCAACCTCCAGATTGTGTGGCGGGGCCGGGCAAGGGGCAGGCTTGAAGCGAGGCGACGTCTGCAGACGTTTCAACGACCTCGACAACCCCGCTTTCCGTTTCGGCGCCAATCCAGCCGTGCCGACACCGATGGGGGTCGCCTCACGAATCATGCTTCAAAATCCCACGACGAACGCCGGGTCTCTGCCGCATGCGGTCCAGCCAGGCATCGATGCCCGGGTATCGCGAAAGCGGCAGGTCCGCGAAGTCTTCGGCCATCTCCATGAAAGGGAACAGGCTGAAGTCCGCGATCGAGCAACTGCACGCGACCCAGGTGCGTTGCTCGAGTCTGTGGTTGAGTAAACTCATGGCCGCCCGCAGGTCTTTCCTGCTTGCTTCAATGGCGGGCCGAACCGCATCTCCGAGGTAGCTCAGCTGGTATATGTTCAAAAGCGAGGGGCCGATCGTTGCCGCATCGAACAACAACCATTGCAGGACCTCGGATCGCCGCGCAAGGTCGGCGGGGAGGAAACGCGACGCCCTTTCGGCGAGATATAGAAGGATCGCCGCCGACTCGAAAAGTGAAATGTCATTTTCCGTATCGGTAGTGGCAGGAACCGCCCCGGTCGGGCTGATGGAGAGATAGTCTTCGGACGGGATCTCGGCCGGGTCAATCTCCGTGTAGGGTAGACGGCATTCCTCGAGCATGATCCGCACCTACTGTCCGTACGGGCTTGTCGGTTTGTTATAGAACCGTATCATCGCGCCATCCTGTGGTGAACGTCCCTTTCAACGCATTGAGTATAGCGTTATATAAATATTATATCTATTTGTTTATTAACACTATTATGTGATTTTTTTCAGTTTCCTGTTGCAGCTGTCTCGACCGGTTCAAATCCGTCGAATCTGCTTGAGGTGTTCCGCGACACGCTTCCCGGAAATGATTGCACCCTCCACCAGACTGCCACTTTCCCGTACGGTTTCCGCACCGGCCAGCAGCAATCGTCCACCCATCAGTGCGTCATGTCGGAGACAAAAATTCTTTTACTGCAACGGGCTATCGTCTCTGCGTCTGCAGATCACCGAGGTGCAGTGTCTTCTCCATCGCGACATGCCCCGAGGTGTCCACGATCCGCAGCGCTACGACGGGATCGGATCGGTCCCACTCGATCTCGATTACGCCGAAGTGATCTTCCCTATAACTGTGGGGTATTGTTCGGTATGCATTGGGTTCGTCCTTGCCGATTCTGGCGACGTTCATACCGCTGGCCGTGACCTCGTAGAGTGGATATCCCGATGCGTTGCGCTCGAGTCTCGAGATATCTGCGAAGTGGCGATCTCCGCTCAGAACGATGAGCCCATTGGCGCCGGTGTCGCGTATCAATCGAAAAAGACGGTCTCTTTCGAGAGGCTGGTTCGACCATTTTTCGTAACAATGGCGGTCGGGGATGACCTGGATGCTGGAAACCAGCACGCGCAATTCGGCGGGTTTCGCCAGTTCGCCCGCGAGCCAGCGCCACTGCGCCTCGCCCAGGAGTGTCGAGTCGGGATCTTCGTCCGGCGCATAGCCCCCGCGCGGGCAGTCCATGTCCGGTGGCGATCTTTTCAGGGCGCTCCGAAAATAGCGGGTATCGAGTAGAAGCACCTGCACCCGACGTGGAGATTGTCCGAATATTCGAGAGGAATAGATTCCCGGTCGCGTGCGGGCCGGCGCCCCGGCCGGGACATTGAAAAAATCCAGAAAGATCCGCTCGGATTCTTCTTTCATTGGATATTCGGCACCGGCATCGTTCTCGCCGTAGTCGTGATCATCCCAGGTGGCAAGTACCGGGCTGAGTTCAGACAGCCGCCGATAGCCGGGCTGGGTGGCCAGGCGGGCATACCGGGCGCGCATTACCCGCGGGTCACGGGTATCCGCGTAGACGTTGTCACCGATGAATAGAAACAGATCGGGTCGCTGCCGGGTAATCGCGTCCCACACGGGCTGCCTTTTCCCCTGATGCAGACAGGAGCCGAAGGCGATCGTTTCCAGTGTTCCACCAGTGGTCAGTCCGTCCGGGAACGCCACGCGATCGGGAAGGATCATGGCCCCCGCCAGCATAGCAGCAGTCATGCCGATGCGAGGTAGAGAGATAGAGTGTTGCATGCGTTTCACCCGGAAGATGCATGGGAGGTGCCGGAAGCCCAGGATATGACAGGTAGCCACACCCTGGCGAGCGCTTCTGGCGCAAGGCAGGGCGGTTGATGTGCCGGTATGGGATTCCGCCACGTCAGTGAGGAGAGAAGTTTGGTTACTCAATATTCGAACGGGACCCGGGCTGATGATCAACCCGGGCCTGATCGGTGGTTTGTCAGGTGAGGAAGCGCGTCAATTGACCGTGAATGACATAGGGGCTCCACGGACCCTTGTCAGCATCGGTTCCGGCCTTGACCTGCCAGGAGCCGTCGCCATCAGCCAGGGAGTAACCCGGATCGATGAAGCAGGTGCCGGTAGCGGCGCCGCAGCCGGCCTCATCCGCGGTGTACCACGTCAATACCTTGTTCGATCCGGTACTGTCATTGACCTTGAGCTTGTACCTCGTCGCGGCAGGGTCGGCGTTCCAGGTGTAGTCAGGCCGTCGATCGGAGATGTTTCCACTCGGTGAAACGAGCGTCACGGTACCGGGTACGCCGCCACCGCCACCCTCGACGGTAAAGGTCATTTCAGCGCTCCAGGCTGTCTTGACGCTATCGTTGGCCGCCCTGACTTTCCAGGCCCCATCGCCGAAGGCCAGCTGGTATGACGGTGCGATCGAGCACGTCCCCGTACCGGACCCGCAACCAACGGCGTCTGCGGTGTACCAGGTGTTTACCTTCCGAGTCCCAGAACTGTCGTCGACACGGAGCTTGTACTTCGTCGCATTGGGGTCGGCATCCCAGGTATATGCCGGCGTCCTGTCTGTAATGCCCCCGCCTGGAGAAACCAACGTCACGACACCGGGATCGCCGCCACCGCCACCGCCAGTGTCGACGGTAAAGGTCATTTCAGCGCTCCAGGCCGCCTTGATACTGTCGTTGGCCGCCTTGACCTTCCAGGCGCCGTCACCTTCCTTCAGCGTGTATCCCGTGACAATCGAGCAGGTGCCCGTCCCGGTCCCGCACCCGGCCGCCTCCGCGGTGTACCAGGTATTGACCTTCCGGATCCCGGAGCTGTCGTCGACACGGAGTTTGTACCTTGTCGCGTTGGGGTCCGCGTTCCAGATGAAGGCCGGTGTATTTTCGGTGATGTTCCCGCTCGGGGAAATCGGCGTCACCACCCCGGGGTCTCCACCACCGCTGCACGCTCCACCGGCAATGTACATTGCCTGCAATGTGGTATTCGAGTCCGGCACGATGACGTCGTGGTTCGCCGCGCCGCCGTCCGACCACGAGTCGAAGGTGTACTCGGTAGTGCCAAGGCATTGTGCCGCCGCAACGCCGATGTTGTGTTGAAAGTCGATCAGCGTGTCATAGACGATTGGAGCAATTTTGGGGATGCTGTCCAGATAGATGGTAAGACCATTGGGGACGGTTTCAAGCGTCAGGTCGATCTTGTCCGGGTAGATGAAGACCGATGCCGTGTCGCTCAGGCCATCCGAGTCCGTTACGTCAACAATGATTTCGTATCGGGTGTTGTCGTTCCAGTCATGACCGCTGGTCTCTATGAACAGGCTGCCGTTCGAACCCGAATGCGTGGGCCCGGTGTGAAAATGGTCGTTGTGGTGGAACAGTATCTCCCAACTGAAACTGGACTCGTCGAGTGTTTCGTCGCTGTCCGTCGCCGTGGCGCTGAACTCCACTGTGTTTCCTGCGCGGAAAATGGTTCCGTCGTCCGGCGTGATCGACGTGATACCTGGCGGTGACCCGACATCGATCTGGATGGGGTTGGAGGCCACCGTTGTTGTGCCGTCCGAGACCTGCAGGACGGCGTTGTAGCTGCCGTTGCCGTTGTAGGTATGGGAGACGGAGGCGCCGTCGGCCTCGTTACCGTCGCCGAACAGCCAGTGATAGGTCAGGGGGTCGTTTTCGTTGTCTGTCGCGGCGCCGTTGAACGTCACCGGAAGCGGGTCAGCACCGCTGACGGGATTCGCGCTTGCGTCTGTAATGACGGGGGGATGATTGCCACCGCTGCCGATATAGCGAATGCGGCGTATCTTGGCGCCGGTGCTGAATTTTGTGTAGTAGAGCGCGCCGTCAGGCCCCTGTTCCAGACTGGTAATCTTG
>JAYENI010000064.1:0-14150 GCA_034722015.1 Pseudomonadota bacterium | reverse complement strand
TCCAGCCTGAAGTTTCAGCCCATATCCGACGAACTCTGGGTGTAGTTCCTGCGCACCGGAGCTGGCGAAGTGGTCGGCCTCGGCAAAGGCGGACTGAAAGAGAAGCGGCTCGAGGACTATGTCGTCAGCGGTCTGGTGGACTTCGACGACATCGACTACGAGCAGCACGCCGATCTGCTTTACGATCTGGCCAACCAAACGGTGGCACATTTCAAGGGCTACCTCAGTGACGAAGAAGCCGGAAAAATCCTCTGGAGGCACCAGAAGGAAATCGCTCAGTTCATCCACGCCCAAATGCAGACGCACTACTGGGAGGACGAGACAGTCGAGTATGAGGTGGTGATCAGCAAAGGCTTCACCGAGCTCAAGTCGAGTGCCTACACCGCTGCCGCGAACGAGGCCCCACTGGACTTCAAGGTGTCACCGAAGGACAAGAGCAATATGGCGAAGCACCTCTTCAGCGGCTTCAAACGTTGCCTCTATCCCCTGCAGAAGTTCGACTCCGACCCGGAACGCATCCTCGCCGTGATTCTCGATCGGGAATCTGAAAAGTGGTTCAAGCCCGCGAAGGGCCTGTTCCGGATCTTCTACAGACTGGGAGCGGAACATCCCGAGTATCAGCCTGACTTCGTTGCCGAGACAGCTAACGCGATCTACATGCTGGAGCCGAAGAAGCGCAGCGCGTTGAATGATGCCGATGTAATCGCGAAAAAGGATGCCGCCGAAAACTGGTGCAAGAACGCAACAAGCTACAGCCTAAAGCACGGGGGCAAGCCGTGGATTTATCGACTCATTCCCCACGACACCATTTCTGAAAACATGTCGATTGACCACCTCGGGAAGGGGTAGCATCCACGTTATCGTGCGCGAAAATGGATACCGACGGCGTCTGACACTCGTGACAGTGCTCGCTGGCAGGGGCCACGCTTTGCCGAGAGCCCCTCGGGCGGAGTGAAACAGGCGCTTCAGGCCGCCGCGCGCTCACCACCGCGGCGCCGGCGGCGCCAGGCGGCTAGACCGCCGGCCCCCAGGGCCAGCAGCGCCAGCGAGTGCGGCTCGTCGATACCGGCCGGGCCGGTGTCGCCGACCGCGATGGCGGCGCCGCTGTCTTCGTAGGCCCACTCCTCGATGGACACACGTCCCATACCCCCGCCGAGCGACTCGAGCGAGATGCGCGCCCAGCCGTACAGGGTGGCGCCGCCGGAGTCGAACGCGTAACCGAAGAAGTTGTTGCCGCCGATGGCGAAGCCGATAGCGTCGTTTCCTGGCCCGCTGCCTGCCATCAGCCCGCGGTAAGACCGTGCCTGCGGGCCGAACTGGTAGCCGGCACCACCCATGTGATTTTTGAGCCGCTGGACTTCATCGTCCGACTGGCCGCACTGGTGCCCGGGCCAAGAGTCAATCTCACTCGATTTGCTCGTATCGTCCCTGATACTCGCCCGCTTCGCGGGCCAGCTATAGCTGTCCAAATTCATTCCGGATGAATTTGTCACGGTGTGTTCGCGCCGAACAGCAAGCATCGGGCTCTGGTGACGCCGGCGAAGCGGGGCAAGGCCCGCAAACCCGAATCTACCGTCGAGGGCCTGGAGAAAACGCCGCCGCAACGCCGCGCGGCCATGACATGGGCGCAGCGCCTGAAGCGCGTATTCGGCATCGACATCGGGGTCTGTCCGGCCTGCGGTGGGGCGGTCAGGATTATCGCCTGCATAGAAGACCCCCAGGTGATCGAGAAGATCCTGACCCACCAGGACCAGAAAACGCCTGCCGCGGCACCGAACCGCTTACCCAGAAGCCGCGCTCCTCCGCCCGCGGGTCTGTTTGGTCGGCACTGAGGAATCTACCTTGCCACTTACGATTGCTGCTGCCCGCGCGGACGCGGCAGGAGACCTTGCGGCCTGAATGCCGGAATCGGGGGGAAATCGGGCGCGCCAGCACCGGAAATGACGGACAAAGACCCTCCGTGACAACGGATCCCATCAAGATTCAGAGAAAATGAGGTGCTTCACGCGAGGGGAGGGGGCCGATATTGGCTGCGCGATCCTGGAACACCCGGTCGGTGATGTCGACCCGTAGCAGTACTTGATCGCCCGCGCACTGTGGACGAACTATTTTTACGATAGATTTTCAATAGGTTACTTGTTCGTCAACACATGTTTCGTATTGCATCAAGCCGATGCAGCCAAAGCTGGACGTGACGTGCTGCAAAGACTAGAATTTAATCAACTTGATTAATTTAATTAATATGGGTGCGCCATAAAAATACTCAACGCCAGTGACGCCAAACGCGAATTCGGCGAGGTGCTAATCAACGCGCAACACGGCCCTGTTGGCATCAACCGCAATGGCAAACCCGTTGCCGTGGTGATCTCGGCGTCTGAATATGCGCAGCTTGAGGCGCTGAAAGAGGCGCATCTGAAGCAGTCAATCGAAGAAGGTATCGCCGACCTGAAGGCCGGAAAAGTCCGCGATGGCAAATCCGTCATCGACAAAGTACGCAACCGGGTGAATGGCTAAGCCGTGGCGAGGCGCAGTCCCCGCTACCAATTCACGGACAAAGCGGAACGTGATCTTGAAGGTATCATCGGCTATACCGTCCATGAGTGGGGAGTCTCTCAAGCCAATACTTACCTTGACGGCCTGGAATCGCGCGCACATCTCCTTGCTGAAAATCCAGACCTTGGAACGGAACGCGAGACCCTCTCTGAGGGGTTACTCAGCTTCCCTTACGAAAGCGATATTCTGTATTACAAAAAACACGCCCGCGACATTGTGATTGTACGAGTACTCCATCAGCATATGGATCCGGTGAAGCATTTCTGATTCTTCCATTCAGCCGAACTTCTGAGAGGGAACGGCTGTACATTGCCGGCGGGCTTGACCAGATAGACGCTGGCCCCCGGGATCGTGGAGCGCAGCAGACCGTTGATGCTCGACTCGAACCCGCCGGTCACCTGGCCGATGGCGGTGCCGCCCGGACCGGTCAGCGAAATCCGGACCTCCCCATGAACGATCAGGTACAGCTCGTCACCCGGATCGCCCTCGGCGAAGACCCGTACCCCCGCATCGAACGCGCGCTCCTGCGCCAGCGGGGCGATCCCCCCGAGCCTGGCCTCGCGTCGTGCTTCCCGTAGCCGGTCCAGAGTTCCTGTATAGACCGACCGGCCGGGAGTGCAAAGTCCGCGGTATCCCGGCGCCCGGGGACGCCGGCCGATCCGCCGCCGCGCCCTTTCGCAGGACCGGGACGCTCCGGGTCAGGGGAGCGTGAAGACGAAGCCGCCCGGGACCGGTCCGGGACCGAGGACCGGATTCTCCGGCTGCGCCGCGATCTCGTACCCCATCAGGTCGAGCGCGTTCAGATCGTTGTCCGTGATGACCGATGCGACCCCCCAGTCCTGCGTCGGGTCCATGATCCCGAGGAACTCGCCTCCGAGATCATCGTCCTTCCAGTGGCTGGCCTGATGCCCGTCGCCGCCGGCACCGTCCGGGCGGCCCGTGGAGAGCGCGATTTCCCCCCGGGCGCTGTAATGCACGTGCTCGCCGCCCGATGTGAGGAGCCTGGGCGCGGGGGTGAAATCCGCGCCCGCGCCGGGGATCAGGCGGTGGAGATCCCACACCGACAGGGACGGCGGCATCCACGGGCGAAGCTCGAGCTCGCCCACGCGCGAGACGAACCCCAGGGCATGGCCGATCTCGTGAACGGCCGTACCGACGAAGTCCTGCTTGTCCGGGTCGATGCCGTCATCCGGATCGAAGTCCCAGTTGTGTGCGGAGTTGAACCCGATCCAGGGCGGCGAGCCGAGTTCGTCCTGCTCCCTGGCGGGATCGGCATGGGCACCAATCAGACCGAGAGCGCGAAGGACCGGCGAAGCGCTGTCGATGCGCGAGAACGGGCCGATATCGGTCATCACGCTGTGTTCCGGCAATGCCTCGTATTGCGCCCGCTCGGCCTCCCGGTCCGCGCCTTCGATCAGGGCGCGGCGAACGGCCGGGTAGCCACCTTCCGCGGTCACCCTCTGTTCGAAGGTCCCGCCCAGCACATTGGCGGGCCAGGGTTCACCACCGGGCAGGTTCGGTCCGAAATCCGCGTCGATCACGACCGTGACCGGGCTCTCGACGACCGCCTCCCAGGCCTGCGCGGCCCTGAGAAACGCCGCCTTCGCCAGCGGATACCGTTCGAGCTGCTGCGTGCCGCGAAGCTCGATCCTGAGCCCGCCGGAACCCTCGCCGATCGACCTTTGCGTCACCCCGAATCCCAGCGGGGTCGCGAGATAGTGCACCGGCACGGGATCGCTGTAGTCGAGCAGGGCGAACACCGTTTCCGTATCCGGCCGGGCGCAGGTTGTCCCGTGTTCGCTCGCGTACACGACGGCCATCTGCGACGCGAGGCTGCCCGGGTCCACCGGCCGCGCGCCTGCCGAGCGCGTGGACGGTCCCTGGTTCGCGTACAGAGGACTGATCCTGAATTCCCCTCGCGGCGCCGCATGCGCCGGAAGGACCGAAGAGACAATCAGCGCCGCCGCTGAAACAACATACACTGCCTGACGAAATCCGGGATTGTTCATTGCTGCCTTCCTCCTGCATCGGGTTGTAGGTCCAGTAAAACGCGGCGGTCAGCGTCTCCCTATGAACTGCTTCACTCGCCCGGGGCGAGCGGCGCACCGGAATGAGAACCGGATCGCGGTCTGCGCGGCGCGCGACCCCGGTCGACCGGGGTCGTCTCCGCGAGCGCCATGAGCGAAAGGGAAGCAGAAAAGGCCCGCGGGGAGCGGGTCTTTCGCGTGAAGAGGTAACCCGATTACCCCCGAAGCTCAGCCAGGATGGAACGTGATCCATACTGTCACGGGAAGACATCCGGGTCAGCCCGGCAAGACCGTTCGCGGCAGGGATGCCGCGGTCGAGACTACCGGGATGTATCTATGGCATGTCTTGCCGAGCTGACCCGGATGTCTCCTGGCGGCGGTGGCGGGGCCGGATGGATCGATATCGGAGCGCGTCCGAGTGTCAGGGGTAATCAGGTAAGGTATTGCGGCAGCGCTACTCGACAGATACCTGCAGGTTCAGCAGGTCCCAGGCGCCGGGCTCGACACCGCGCGAGGCGGGTGCGCCCCGCCGGACTGCACGCCGGTAGCGAAAGGCCCCCGTTCGCCCTCTAGCGCTCCTGGCGCTCTTCGGCAACCTAGCGGGAATGATGAACCGCTCCATTTAGCGACTGACCTACGTCATCCACTAACCAGTCGACCATTGCGCGCACCCGCGAAGACAGCAGACGCGTGTGCGGATAGACCAGGCTCAACGGAATGGGGACGGTTCGAAGTCCGTCAGCACCGTGACCAGCTTGCCCGTCTTGATGAGCGGCGTAACCTGATAACAGAAGAAGCGGCCGAAACCTACACCCGCTGCACAGGCCTCCATCGATGCCCCGACCTGATTGCAGGTCAGCATGCTCTTGATCGGCACCGTCAGTCGTTTTTCGCCATCGACGAATTCCCATTCCGAAGCGCTCGAGATCCCGGTAAAGCGCACGCAGGGCAAGGCGGATAGCGTTTCGGGACGAAACGGCTCGCCAACGCTGTCCAACAGACGCGGACTCGCGCACATCACCTTCCGAATGGATCCGATGGGCTTCGCGATCAATGACGAGTCCGCGAGGTGCGCAATTCGCACGGCAACGTCAATGCCTTCTTCCAGGAGATCCACGATGCGGTCGAGCAGCAACAGATTGACCCGGGTTTTCTACCCCACAAGGCGCGGGTCTACCACTATGTCAAGGTCCTGGAGGCGCTCACCCGGGCGCTGGATCCGCAGATATCGACGAGTATCCTGTCAGTCTCCGAGACACACGACCTGCTCGAGGAAGCGGCCGCGACGATCCAGACGGACCTGCCGGTGGTATCCGGCACGATTCCGGAGCGGCCGAAGGGCGTCACGGACCAGTTGCGCGAGATCGCCGCATCCCTGCGTGGCCGCTCGGAGGATCCCGCGTCGTTGCTGCTGCCTGACGCAAGGCTCTCCGATCGTCTGGACGTATTGTTGCACGTGGAGATTCTGCCCATGGTTGAACTCAGCCTCGAGGACCGGGCGACGGACGTCGTGGAGACCTATATCCGCCCCTAGGAGCCTGTCGGACTTAGGAACAATCTACTGCGCTGATGGGAGAGCGAGACAAAATATCCCCGATTTCTCGTTGCGTAGACCCACTATGCGCCTCGAGATCGTGAACATTTTGTCTCGCTCTCCCACCATGCCCGCTACGGTCGCCTAAATCCGACAGGTTCCTAGGCGCTGTTGTTTCGGCAAGCCGGTCGGGAATACGCCCGTTCGAGGACCAGATGAAGGGCGACCCCCAGTCCACTTCACGAAGGTTCAACGATAGCCCGACAGAAACGAAGAAGATCGGCGCGAACAGGTGAATGATCAGCTTCATCTGGTCCATAACACGGCCGGCGAACCTGGCGTCTGTCTGGATCGCCAGCCCGAAGGGTAGGAAGAACCGACGGGAAAGGGCCAGACCGGCGGCGAACCCACCGAGCAGTTCCGGGGCCCCGACGACATGCGCGATCCAGGCGAAAAACAGGACCAGCGACACGATTGCCGTCGGACTGAGTCCCGGCATCTCGCTCGCGGTGTCGAAGCGGGAGATCAGGATGGACAGCAGCTTCGCCGACGGGGTTGCGAGTAGAAAGAAGATGCCAATGAACATGACCACCTTGGCCACGTTGGCCAGACTGACGCCACCGCCTACCGCGAATTCGTAGAGCAGCGCCAGCAGTACGACACCGAGCACGTCGTCCAGCACCGCCGCGCCGAGAATGATCCGGAACTCTCCGCTGTTCCGTCGCCCGAGATTCGAGAAAACTCGAACCGTGATACCGATACTGGTTGCCGTCAGCGTTCCGCCGATAAACAGCGAAGGCAGGTTTGGCAGGTCCAGTACCCAGCGGCTCACCAGGTAGCCCAGGAGGAAGGGGAGAACGAAGCCGGCCAGTGCCACCGTGAGCGCGCGTGTTCCCGTTCGCACCAGCTGCCGTACGTCGGTATCCAGGCCGACCTCGAACAGGAGCATGATGATCCCGATTTCCGCGAGCAGCTTGATGACCTCCGTGAGCTCGATCCAGCCCAGCACACTCGGCCCGAGCAGGACGCCCGCGAGGGCTCACCGATGACGGGCGGAATGCCGAGGCGAGACGCCAGCTCGCTCATCACCCGCGCGCTGACCAGGATCGCCATCAGCACGAGGAAGAAGGTATGGATCTCCATCAGGTGATTGTAGCGGTCGCTACCTTGCCGGACGGTCCCCTCAAGCTAAGGCGATTTCTGTCAAATGACATACCATCTTGCTTGTCTTTTCATTCGTCCTCCGCGTTGCGACAACCGTTCCATAGATCGACTATGCGCCTGTTGTCGCGCCTTGATGAAACGAAAATCCGGCGCAATCTGGTATGTGTCCATTTTCCGGCAATCGCCTAAGGAAACATCGGTAAAACTATTCAGCATAGTCGTCGGGCCGTAACGACAATGGGGAATTTGCTCCGGAAGACGCTGTGAACACGTCCCTGTAAGCTTGCCGGCGGCATCTCTGCCGGCAACACTTCCGTGTCCCGATAGACCTCCTGGCGACACAGAGACAGCGATCCGCAATCAGTCTGGATAGCCCGTCGAAAAGCGCTCCCTAACCGTCACTTAGCACGCAAGTCACTGTGAAGGGTAGTATGCGCCGTTTTTATTGTCATTCTATGGGAGTTTGTCATTCACCCATCCGTTGACATCCTGATAATTGGTATCGGGTCCCGGTTTCGTTTCATCGTTCGGATCACCACTAAACCCGTGTTCGATTCTGTAGGTCGTATAACCGAGATCCCCGAGAACCGTTGCCGCACTCAAAGCGCGTCCTCCCGTTCGACACAGGGTTAGCAAGATGTCATCGGTCGAGAAAATGTCGGATACGTCGGTCGTGAAAGAAACGTTAAGAGGAAGCCCCCCTGTGCCATTATCGACCTTGTAGGCGATATTGAAGACTTTGCCTACGAGACCGGCGCCGGATCTGTATGCCAGGCCTTTACCCTTGCTGTCAGAGAGCCCATTTGGCCCTGGATGACCTACCCATCTCCACTCCTGACCTGTCCGCACGTCGAGTATGTAGACAGTTGCCTCGGTGCTAGCCCGCTCAAATGCGTCTTCAGGAGAGATATTTCCCGTATATTCTGCACTCGCCGTGGATATGCCAAGTACAGTGGAAAGGCCCAAGTAGATAATTGGTCTCTTTAACATTTTTCCCCCCCTCATGTCTGCTGGTTAAAACTACAGTTCACTAACTGCATCTATAAGTTAGCAGTTAGCAGTTAGCAGTTAGCAGTTAGCTGTATGCGGATGCATTGAAGTTTCGCAATCATTTGCATGTAATTATGGGCATCCCGTCAAGAGCAGAACTGAGTGCGACCATGGGCTGGATATGGCCTTAACTCCGACGACAGAACCCAAGACTAGGCGGCGGCGAGAGCTACGGTTCGCATCAAGCAGACCAATGAGCGGACCAGGCGGTCTTCACTGCTCGGTATCCCGAGCGGGCGGTAGCGTCCGTCTCCTTTCGGAATATCGAGCCGCCTCCTGACGAGCGCCTGAAATTGCAATCGTCGCCGAATCCTTGAACCTGCACAGTTGCCGTCGATGGGGGGTGCGCACGCCAAAGGTGGCATAATTGATATCAGAAGTCCTTGAATCTTCCCTGTCCGAACGAAGGAATATGACGTGAGGCGTTACCTCATCATCGCTGGAGTCTTTGCCCTGATCGGTACCATGGGTTGGCTCTATTGGGGATATTCGGGGGAGAGCCACGCAGATTACAAGACCGGGAAGATCGTCCGTGGGAAGGTGCGTCAAACGGTTGTTGCCACGGGGTCGATCAGGGCCGTTGACAGCGTCGATGTTGGGTCACAATTGTCGGGCAGGATTGTCGAGATTCACGTAGATTTTAACGACAGGGTCCGAAAAGGGCAGCCCATTGTCGAGCTTGATCAACGGAAATTTCTTGCGGAAGTCAGTGGCGCAAAAGCGGCGCTGGATGTGGCAAAGGCCAACGTGAGGATAAAGGAGGCGGGAGTAAGACGCGCCGTCAGCGCATTGGAGAGCGTCAAGGCAAGCCGGAAGGCAAGTCAGGCACGGATTGACCGTGTCGTCACGTCTCACGACGAAGCATACAAGAACCTGGTACGAATCGAATCCCTCTCGAAAAAGGGAATGGTTTCCGGGGAGATGCTGGACGGTGCAAAGGCAGCCTACGACAAGACAACGGCGGATCTAAGTGAGGCTCGGGCCGAACTCGAGATCAGCGAGCAGCAGATCGCCATTGCCGAGGCGGAGATTCAGCAGGCCGAGGCGGAACTGCTGAACGCCGAGGCGCAAGTTCCTCAACGCCAGGCAGCTCTGGAAACAGCGGAGGTCGAACTGGAGCATACGCTGATTCGGTCTCCCGTCGACGGTGTGGTGATCTCTCGCGAAGTCGAGGTCGGTCAGACGGTCGCCGCCAGCCTTGAGACGCCGAAGCTGTTCACGCTCGCGAACGACCTGCGCCAGATAGAGGTCTTTGCCAGGGTGGACGAGGCCGATATAGGACTGCTGAAAGAAGGCCAAGCAGCGGCGTTCACCGTGGATGCGTTTCCGTCCGCCAGGTTTGAGGGAAAGGTGACGCAGATCCGCAAATCCCCGCTCATATTGGGAAACGTGGTGACTTACACGGCGGTCATCACATCGAAGAACGCCGACCTGATGCTTTTGCCGGGTATGACGGCCTTGATCGAGATGACCGTCTACGAGGGCAGTGAAGGATTGCTGCTCCCCAACAGGGCATTGCGCTTCCGTCCGCATATTCAAGCAGCCGACCGCGGTATAGATGTCGCGGATTCGATGGCGGACGGTTCGCCCGCAACCGTTTGGATTCCCGGTATTGGCGGTCCGGAGCCCGTTGCCGTCCGCATCGGCCACAGCGATGCACGATTCTCGGAGTTGTTGTCGGGAGAGCTGGCGGAAGGCCAGGATGTCGTCATCGGGCAGAGTCGCGAAACTGAATGAAAGACGGCGCCTTCCATGGTTCGGATCAGTCGCAGGAAAACGTTCTGGTTCGCACGGAGCGTCTGGGTAGGGATTTCAGCATCGGTGGGCAAGGCATTAGGGCAATTGACGAAATCGACCTCACCATCGTGAGGGGAGAGTTTGTCGCCCTGATGGGACCGTCGGGCTCGGGAAAATCGACCCTCCTGAACATCCTCGGTCTGCTCGACCGCGCCACGCGCGGGCTTTACGTGTTCGAAGGCAGAGAGGTGAGCGGCATCGACGCGGATCAATGCGCGTTCATACGCAACCGCAAGGTGGGTTTCGTGTTCCAGAACTTTAGCCTGTTGGCCCGGACGTCCGCACGAGAGAACGTAGAACTGCCACTGCTCTATAACGGGATGCCGAGACGGCAGCGTCAGTCCCTTGCGGCGGCAGCCCTCGCCGAGGTCGGGCTCGAACATCGATTGGGACACCGCCCGAATCAGCTTTCCGGCGGAGAGCAGCAACGGGTAGCGATCGCGCGCGCCCTGGTCTCCAGACCGGTCCTGATCCTTGCGGACGAACCGACCGGCGCACTCGACAGTCGTACCGGCCTTGAGATCATGAAGTTGATGCGTCGGCTGCACCGGTCGGGTAACACGATCATTACGGCGACGCACGACCCCAACGTCGCCCGGTATGCAGAAACCATTGTGTCGCTGCAGGACGGGCGCATTACAGGGTGCAGGCGGATGCACACCGCGCCGCATCGGGGGGAAGGTACGCTGTCAGCGGCAATGCAAGATGGGATTTCCTGAGAGCATCCGGGTCGCCTGTCGCGCGCTGCGCCAGAATCCCCTGCGCAGTTCCCTGGCCATGCTCGGGATTGTCATCGGCGTGGCGGTGGTCGTCACCATCCTGGCGATCGCCGGGGGTTCGCATGCCTTGCTTTCGGCCCAGCTGCGCAGTCTGGGAACAAACCTGCTCTATGTACTCCCGCGTGCGGATGACAGTAGCGGCACGCCTTTGAAAAGTGCCGGGCGTCACCCCCTGACCGAGGACGACGCAACCGCCATCGTCACTGACATACCTGATGTGGTGATCGCTGCTCCCATGGTCTCCAGCTCGGGTCAAATCGTCAGGGGTAATCGCAACTGGTTCTCCACGGTGGTGGGTACCACACCCGGGTTTCTCGAGGCGAGAGAGTGGCGGTTCGCGGATGGACGCCCCATGACACAAGAAGAGGTCGATAGCGCGGACAAGGTCGTTGTCATCGGGGCCACCGTGGCGGAGAAGCTCTTCGGGTCCGATCCCGGCCTGGATCAGATCGTCAGGGTGGAAGGCGTCCCCCTCAGGGTTATCGGTGTGCTGCGCAAGAAGGGACAGACCGAGATCGGCTGGGATCAGGACAACGTGATCTATGTTCCCATGACCACGGCGAAACTTCGCATCTCGGGGGGAATGAGCGAAGCCAAGCGACAGGCGGTCGGGCTCATACTGGTCAGGGTATCGGAGCAGGATGCGATCGATGCCGTAGCTGAGGATATACGGAGCCTGATGCGTTTGCGCCACAGATTGCCACAAGGTTCGCGGGATGATTTCTCGGTCAGGAACATGGAGTCGGTGATCGAGAAGCGCGATGAGACCGCCCGGATCCTCACCCTGCAACTGAGCGCGCTGGCCTCCATCGCCCTTCTGGTGGGCGGCATCGCGATCATGAATATCATGATCGTGTCGGTTACCGAAAGGACCCGGGAGATCGGCATCCGACTGGCAGTTGGCGCAAGGCAGAGGGACATCCGTAACCAGTTCCTGGTGGAGGCGATGATCCTGTGCCTGTTCGGAGGCCTGGCGGGAACGGTACTTGGGGCCTGTCTGGCGTATGTCTTCTCCTGGGTCGGCGGCTGGCCGGTCATGATCAGCCCGGTATCGATCATCATGGCGTTCTGCTCAGCCGGATTGGTGGGCGTAGTGTTCGGGTTCTACCCCGCTTACCGGGCGTCTCGCATGGAGCCGATCGATGCCTTGCGCCACGAATGAAGCGCCTGCCCGGCGGCTTTCAGGACAGCATAAAATGAAATTCGTGAATCGATCTGGTCACTTGACCATTGTCAATGAGCCCGCCCGACAGACCGTGGTACATAAGTATATAGGGATAAAATAATTATCCCGGTTGTGATGATTGGAGGTGTGTGATGAGAACCGGAATCACGACATTTGCAAGTATGGTTGTCCTCGCCATTGCGGCGACGCCGGGCGTTGCGTTCAGTGGGGGGCAGGGGATCGAGTGCATCAGTCCAGCTGATGGCTCGTCGCATCAAAGCCCAGGGGTGTGTGTGAAAACGATGGGCTTCAATGGACCAGGACAGGCCGCACAGTACTTTACCAGACTTGGGGATGCTGGCATGCTTCCTCCTGAATTAGCGCCACTATATGCGGACGGTAAGATCACGGCCGGCGAGCTGGTCGATCTTAACTGCACGACCCCGCCGGAAAGAGCGCGGTAACTCCACGCGATAGAAAATAATAAAATGAACTCGTTATTAACCCTGCACCGCAAGTGCAGGGTTATCTTGTTCCCAACCCCCGGTTCTATCCCTCGAAATCGGTCGGACCGGTCAACTCCGCCGAGATTTTCCCTTATGAAGACTGAATCGATAGGCTCGTCCCGAGATCAACTGCCCGCTCTGCTGGGGCACCCGGTATCGTTATAGCGTACCCCACTATGGCGTTCTTGACGGGAATGCGATTGGTGCGGCACTGCTGAACGCCGAGAAGGTGATCGACTTCTGAACCGTCGATTGCGCTGTCGTCAATCCATCTCACCGTTTCAAGGCCTGATCCGGGACCCACCTGAGAATGGGTCCCTTTCAGGTAACGCGTGGCCGATCAGGGCCAGAAATTAACCTTTCTGACCTGCGGGTAGAGTCGCGCTCGGGATTGGCTTATCTTTCCCTGGCCGGTTCCGGGGGCCGTGAAACACCTTCGCCATGTCTGCGGTCCTATTGCCTGTGACCGTCGAACGAACCGACACGTTTCGTCACCGGGCCTGCCGGCCCGAACCCGCTGATCAGGAGAAGTTTCACATGTTGAGCTGGAAAGACATCATGCGGTTTGCCGAGAAAGGAAATCCGGAACCCGAGCGAACCGTCCGCAAGACAGACGAGGAATGGCAGGCGCGACTCACGCCCGAGCAGCATCGTGTAACGCGCCGCAAGGGCACCGAGATGGCCTTCAGCTCGGAGATGTGCGGTGTCTTCGAACCGGGTGTCTACCGCTGCGTCTGTTGCGACACGGTGCTGTTCGACTCCGCCGAGAAGTTCGACTCCGGTTCGGGATGGCCCTCGTTTACCCAACCGGTCCGTCACGACGCGATTGCCTATCACGCCGACAACGCGTACGGGATGCAACGGATCGAGACCACCTGCAATACCTGTGAGGCGCACCTGGGTCATGTGTTTCCGGACGGGCCCGGGTCGGGCGGATTGCGTTTCTGCATGAATGCGGTCGCGCTCGGCAAGACCGGAAGTTCGCAAGCGAAGGCCACGTTCGGCGGGGGTTGTTTCTGGTGCACCGAGGCCGTATTTCAGCAGATCGAGGGCGTCATCAGCGTGGAGAGCGGATACAGCGGCGGTCATTCCGACGATCCCGACTACCATCGTGTGTGCTCGGGAGACACCGGTCACGCGGAGGTCGTCCAGGTCGTGTTCGACCCCTCGAAGATCTCCTATGCGGACCTGCTGCGGATTCATCTGGGCACGCACGATCCGACGACTCCCAACCGCCAGGGCGCGGACCGCGGGACGCAATACCGGAGCATCATTCTCGCCCACGACGAGGAACAGGATGGGGTGGCGCGGGAGGTGCTGGGGGAAGTCGCGCGGTACTTCGACAACGAGATCGTAACGGAAGTGACTCCGTTCGAGACGTTCTACAAGGCGGAGGGCTACCATCAGAACTACTACGCCGACAATCCCGGCAAGCCCTACTGCTCGGTGGTGATTTCTCCCAAGCTGAAAAAGCTGACGTCGCTATACCGGGAAAGGCTGAAGTCGCAGGCACCCGCGGAGTAGGGGTCAAGTCTAGCAATATATAGTTATCCGCGGATAACTATATATTGCTAG
>JAYENI010000063.1:0-14269 GCA_034722015.1 Pseudomonadota bacterium | reverse complement strand
GCCGGTGGAACCGGTCTGCGCCTGCTGCGCTGTGGTTGTCGGAGGGTTCATCGGATCGAATCCGGATTGTTGCTGGGCCCAGACGTAACACTCGCCCTTGTCCTTTTCCATTTGCTCGTTGCTCTGTTCCTTGGCGGGATAAACGATGGCACTCGCCAACAGAGGGTCCGCGGCGAGTCCCGTCACGAACGCCAGCCCAAGGGCCGTCAAGGTCTTCTTCATCACAATCCTCTCGATGTTTCCGTAGTTCCAGTCAACTCGTCTGCCGGCCGGTCGAAGCATCCGGGCCCGGGCCGCCCTGGCGTCACAGCAGCCCGGTGTCCTTCTTGACCTCGGGACAGGAAGGCCGTTTCTGCAGGTCGCACAGGCGCCGCGCGGCGTGAGACACCCAGTACTGCAGCGCCTGGTCTACCTCGCCCCAGGACTTGAAGTGTTCGGCGCTGAGCGTCTTTCCGCCGACACGCTCGTCGACCGCCTCGGCGAGAAGGTCGCCAGTCGTGGCATCGTTAATCTTCACCGCGATCGCCGCCTCCCCGACGAAGGCCGGCTTTCCGGTCACGAGGTCCTTCAGGCCCGAAAGGACACGCGCCTGTGGTTCGATCGTGGAGACAAGATCCAGGACTACATGCGACTTCTCGGCCTTGGTGATGGCGACCTTGACCCGGATGGTCCCGGGTTGTGGCGTGGTCACCATCTTCATCTCCTTCGAGAACGTGGTGTAAATCAGACCGTGAAAATAGTTGAC
The DNA here is from genome assembly GCA_034722015.1 of Pseudomonadota bacterium. Classification (GTDB taxonomy): domain Bacteria; phylum Pseudomonadota; class Gammaproteobacteria; order JAJDOJ01; family JAJDOJ01; genus JAJDOJ01. The sequence continues at coordinate 13,524 of JAYENI010000063.1, read as the reverse complement.
GACCTGCTGCGCGTCTTCTTTGGACACGCCGCGGTCCTTTCCGTCGGGGGCGTCCCAGAACGTCACCGGGTCCAGCAGCATCTTGTCGTACTTCGACCAGTCCACGCCGGGTTTCAGGTAATAGAGCGCGGGCATCCCCTTGCCGCCCTTCTGCAGTTTCACCGCATCGGTGCCGAGAAAACCGCTCGGATGAACGTCTCTCGCCTGCCTGGTATTGGCGCAAGCCGACAAAAGGCTCAGTGTCAGTAAGAGTAAAATAAACTGGACAGTTCGCATCGATGTGCTCTCCCGGTCGGTTGTACAGTCTGTTTCTCTGCTCGGATTCGATCGTTTCAGGGCCTGCCGCCAGCCCGCGTCGACATGATACGGCAATCCGGTTTCATCGTGCCCCTGTTTCAGGCGATTGCCGGAAAATGACATACCAGATTGCGCCGGATTTTCGTTCGTCATCAAGGCGCGACAACAGGCGCATCGTCGAACGATGCAACGGTTGTCGCAACACGGAGGACGGACGAAAAGACAAGCTGGATGGTATGGCATTTGACAGAAATCGCCTCGAGCGACGACGACACTTGACAATCCGCGTATTCCCATCACAATGACAAACATGATATCGATTCTCCTGCGAAAGGCACGCTGGATGCCCGTATCGCGCCGCCGGTGCGATACGGATCCGCCTGTGTGCCGGGGGACGAGTCGAATCTAGATACGACTCCAGAAGTCACCAAACATCGAAGGCCGCAGACGGGTAACCGTTGCGGCCTTTTTTCGTTCCACCCACCTGATGGGTTCATCATGCAAGTATCGGCAGCCTACGTCGGCGTCATACTCATCTGGTCCACGACGCCACTCGCGATCAAGTGGAGCGGCGAGGGGACGGGGTTTCTTTTCGGTGTCTCGGCGCGCATGACACTCAGCCTTGCGCTGTGCCTCGCGTTGATGGTGTTGCTGCGCAGGCAACTACCCTGGCACCGCGATGCGCTGATGACCTATGGCGCGTCCACCCTCGGGATCTTCGGGGCCATGCTGACCGTTTACTGGGGCGCGCAGTACATCCCGTCGGGTCTGGTTTCGGTGCTGTTCGGATTGTCACCGCTGCTGGTCAGCGTGCTTGGCGCGTGGTGGCTCGACGAGAGGAATCTCACCACCCTGAAAGTCGGCGGCATTCTTTTCGGTATTGCCGGTCTCGCCGTCGTTTTCGAGTCGGAACTGCGCTTGGGCGAGAACGGCTGGAAGGGCGTGCTCGGCGTCATCGCCAGCGTGATGCTCTATTCACTCAGCATGGTGTTGGTCAAGCGAATCGACGCCAGGTTACCGGCGCTGACGTCCACGACCGGCGGACTGCTTTTTTCTTTTCCCCTGTTTGCCGCGACGTTCTGGCTCACCGGGGAATCCGTACCGGTATCGGTGCCGATGCGAACCGGGCTTTCGATCACGTACCTGGCGGTATTCGGTTCGGTGCTGGGATTCATCCTTTTTTATTACATCCTGGTCCGGCTGTCCTCGACCTCGGTGGCGCTGATCACCCTGCTCACGCCGGTCCTCGCGGTGCTGCTCGGCGCGGCGCTCAACGGCGAACACCTGCAGTCGGGGGTGATGGCAGGTTGCGCGATGATCCTGTCCGGTCTGTTTTTGCACCTGTGGGGTGACAGCCACATCGCGTTGTCGAGGTTACGCCTGCCCGGTCGCGGTACCGGGGACGCGCCCGAACCATAACCCTGCGTACGCGACCCCTGACGGCCCGAATGCAAAGGCAGGGACAGTGAGACAGACGCCGGCGCGGGAGGGCGGGCGGCGCTTCGACCGTGGCGCACCCGGAAGCGCTACAGTTCCCGGATCTCGTCGTTGGACATGCCCTTGAGGTCCTTTTCCAGTTCTTCGATCGTGGCGAGCAGCGTCCCCGAGACGTCAACCAGTTCGCTCAGATATCCCCTGGCCTCCTGGAGCGCGAGATCCTTGTGTTTACTCTTCTTGCCGAACAGCTTTGCCAGTGCGGAACGTTCGTCCTCTTCGTGCAACGCCTTGAAGATCTTCATGTACACGCCATGCAGAATTTCGTGCGGGACCTCGATCGCCCTGTACGAGTCCAGTGATCCGAGTTCCTGCCCGTCGCCGTAGTACCACTGACCAAATTTACAGTCCGTATGCATCACGGGCACCTTGCTGTCGTCCATCGGCAACCCGGCGACCAGGGCCTGCGCCCTTGCGCGCCACTGCAAATGCGCCGATTTCGCCGCCCGGATCCGTTTCATTGCATCTTCTTTCTGCATCTTTCGCCCCGTCTCTGCGTGGTTGAGTGGACTCTGGATCGCGACCCGGGGCAACACGTCAAGCGTGGACCCGTGCCGCGGACCGCAGTATTGCGCCTGTTCTGATTCTAGACGGTTCCCGGATTTTCGGGGATGTTCGGCGAAATACCTCGAAAAACGTGATATTCGCAAGGGGCTCAGGAATCAGTGACCGGGGAGCGGTAACGAAAGGCGCCGGAAGTCCTCAACCCTTGCCGGCCCAATCGGCGCGGAGTTTGCCGCGGTTCATAGCCAACCACTGAAGCGCGACGATCGGCTGGGCCGACGTAATCAGGCCCGACTCCATCATGCCGATGGCCTCGTCGACGCCTACGACCCGTATACAGATGTCTTCCCCCTCCTCGATTTGCCCGTGGATCCCTGATGCCCTGCCGGCATCCACACGTGCGATGTAGAGCGAGACGCGCTCCCTGAACCCCCCGGGTGTGGAATAGTAGTCGTAGACGTGGTGGAGCGCGCTCGGATCGCACCCGGTTTCTTCCCGCGTCTCGCGTACGGCCGCGATCTCCGCCCGCTCACCCGGGTCGATCAGGCCTGCGACAATCTCCAGCAACCAGGGGCCCATCGGCCCGCCGATGGCGCCGGTGCGGAATTGCTCGATCAGGACGACCCGATCGGTCGCGGGGTCATACGGCAGGACGGCCACGGCATTGCTGTGCTGGACGAGTTCCCGTACCAGTACGTCGCTCTGTCCCCCGGAATACAGGCTGTGCCGCAGACGGAACTTATCAACCCGAAAGAAACCCTGATAACATAGGGTCGTGTCGAGAATTTCCCATTTCATCAGACGCGATGGTTGCTGCCGGAAGAGAAATGTCCACCTTCTTCGACGAATTGCAGGCGCTGATCGGAAGACACTGCAAGCACAGGGATTGCCACTGCGAGATCATCGAGGTCCTCGAGGACGGGCCGTCCATCGTGCTCTACAAGCACAGCCAGGCGGAAATCCAGTGCAACTGGTTTGGCGAGGCCCAGCGGCGCGCTCCCGGCACGTACACCATACCCGTCGTCAGCAGGCTGACCGACGATCTCCATCCCGTCATTCAGGCGATCGCGAACGACGACGAACGGAAACGGTTCCGGTTGCTCGCCGGACTCACCTGAAGGCTGCGCCGCCCTCACCCGGCGCCCCGGCTTCACGAGGCCCCTTTCCACCGTTCGAGTTCCTCCTCCCCCAGCGTACGCGCCTCGTCTTCCAGCATGACCGGGATGCCGTCGCGCACCGGATAAGCGAGGCGCGCGGAACGCGAGATCAGCTCCTGGTTCTTCTTGTCGTAGATCAGTGGGCCCTTGGTGACGGGGCACACCAGTATATCCAGCAACTTGCTATCCATCGTTCTTCCTGTCCATCGTTTCGTCAAGCAATCTCGAAAGCGCCTCGTCCGGGTGCGCGGTCACCGGGACATACCAGTCGTCAGGACGCGCGAAACCGTGCACTTTTACGGCGTCTTTCTCCGTCATTAGTACGGTGCCCTCGCCCATTGCGGCCAGATCGTCGGGGGTATACCGGTAGTGGTCCGGGAACGGCCGTTCCTCCACGTCCAGTCCCCGCGCACGCAAATAGTGGAAAAACCGTGCCGGCCGCCCGATACCCGCCACCGCCACAACGCGCCGGCCCCCGAACGCGTCGATCGACACGCGCCGTTCCGGATCCCGAAGGTTAACCGCCTGGTCCCCGGCCAGCGAGAGCCGGCATTCACCGGGACGCGGTTCGCCGTTGATCAGCACGATGTCCGCGGACTCAAGCCGCGACAGGGGTTCTCGCAACGGACCGGCGGGTAGACATAGACCATTGCCGAATCGTCTGGCCCCGTCGACCACAACCACTTCCAGGTCGCGATCGAGACGATAGTGCTGCAAGCCATCGTCGGAAACAAGCACGTCGCAGTCGAACCGTTCGACCAGGACCCGGGCGGCCTCGATGCGGTCAGCGTCCACCACCACCGGGCAAGCGGTGCGGGTGGCGATCAGGACCGGTTCGTCACCGCATGTCGCCGGATCGCTCTCTCCGGTCACGACCAGCGGTCCGGCACCTCGCTCGCCACCGTAACCGCGGCTGACGACCCCGGGTTGATACCCCCGGTTGGCGAGCCACTCGACCACCCAGACCACCAGCGGTGTCTTGCCGGTGCCGCCCACGGAGATGTTGCCGATCACGATCACCGGCACGGGCAACGCGTGTCCCCCGGCGAGGGAATAGTAGCGTCGTCTGATCCAGACGACGATGCAGAAAACCAGTGTCAGGGGCCAGAGGAGCCACGCCGCCGGGTTCCCCGAGTACCAGAGTCGCGACAGGAATCGCTGCATGCCTCCCCCCTCAGTCACGGGGCCCCGCTCGCCCCGCGGCGCCTAGACGGTTTCTGTCAAAGAATCTACCATCTCACTTATCTTTTCGCCCGTCTTCGGCGTTGCGGCAATCATTGGATCGTTCGACTATGCGCCTGTTATCGCGCCTTGATGACGAACGAAAAGCCGGCGCAATCCGGTATGTCATTTTCCGGCAATCGCCTTAACCGCTGTCTACATGCTCATGGAGCTGCATCCGGTAGAGCGTTGCGTAGATCCCGCCCTCGGCCAGCAGCGCCTCGTGAGCACCGGATTCCACGATGCGACCGCCGTCGAGCACCAGGATCCTGTCGGCGTTCTCGACCGTTGACAGTCGATGCGCGATCACCAGTGTGGTGCGGTTGCGCAGAAGATTCGAAAGCGCGGCCTGAATATGCCGCTCCGACTCGCTGTCCAGGGAAGAGGTGGCCTCGTCGAGTATGAGAATCGGGGCATCCTTCAGCAGCGCGCGCGCGATGGACAGGCGCTGTCGCTGACCGCCGGACAGCAGTACGCCGTTTTCCCCCACCAGGGTGTCGAGCCCCTGGGGCATGCGGTCGATGAACTCGCGTGCGTGGGCCGCCTCGGCCACCTCCATGATCCGCTCGCGGCTCACCTCTTCCCCCTGGCCGTAGGCAATATTGCGCGCGATCGTGTCGTTGAACAATACGGTGTCCTGACTGACGTAGGTAATCGTCGCGCGCAGGTTCCGCAGCCCACACCCAGCAATATTCGTGCCGTCTACCCGGATCTCCCCCCCGGTGGGGTCGTAGAACCTCGGCAACAGATTGACCAGCGTCGACTTGCCGCTGCCCGAACGGCCAACCAGGGCGACGGTCTCCCCCGGGTTGGCCTCGAACGAGATGCCCTTGAGGACCTCATCCTGTTCCGGTGCATAACGGAACCGCACGTTCCGGTATGCGACCCGTCCACGGCACTGGCGAAGGGGGTATCCGGCGTTGTCCTCCTCGCGCTCCGAGTCGAGCAGGTCGAAGATGCTCTCGCCGGCCGCGATCCCCTGCTGCAGGACCGCATTGACGTCGGCGAGCCGTTTGACCGGCGACATCATCAGGGCCATGGCGACGATGAACGACACAAATGAACCCACAGTCACCTGATCGCTGTCGCGCATCGCCAGGAAGATGATGACCGCCAGCGCGATGCCGACGATGAGTTGCATCACCGGTCCGTTGATGGCCGAGGTCGCGGCCATACGCATGCTCATCCTGCGATTCTTCTCGATGGCCTTTTCGAATTGCGCGGTTTCGTAGTCCTCACCGCCGAAGATCTTCACGACCCGATTGCCCTCGATCATCTCCTCGGCCACATGACTCACGTCGCCCATGGAGTCCTGGATGCTGCGCCCGACCTTGCGGAAGATGCGGCTCGCGAAACCAACGAGCGTCGCGACGATCGGTGCGATGACGAAAAAGCCGATCGCCAGTTTCCAGTCGAGATAGAACATCCAGCCCAGCAGCCCCAGCACCGTGAGGCTGTCCCGCACCAGGAGCGTCACGCCATTGGTGGCCGCCGAGAACACCTGTTCGGTATTGAACGTGATGCGCGAGATCAGTTGTCCGCTCGAGGTCTTGTCGAAGAAGCTGACGGGGGAATACAGGAGCTGGTCGAATATCTCGCTGCGCAGACGTTTGATGACGGCGCGGCCGACGTAGTGCAGGTTGTACATGGAGAGAAAGCCGCCGATGCCCCTGAGCAGGAGTACCGCCACGATCCCGAACGGCGCCCAGCGCATGACCTGCGGGTCCCGTTCCACAAAGCTGCCGTCGAGCATGGTCTTGATGATCGCGGCGAAACCGGTATCGGTCGCCGCGTACAGCACCATGCCGAGGATCGCCAGTGAAAAATGTTTTTTGTGACGCAGCGTATAGCCCAGCAGTCGCCGGTAGACCCCGAGACCATCCGTGTGCTCACGCTCGGCGGTCACTGCGTCCCCGCGTCGCCCGCGTGCGAGGTGGCGATCGACATGCGCTGCAGTCCGATACGCCCGGCGACGTCCATGGCGGTCACAACGGACTGGTGTGGCGTGCGGGCATCGGCACGAATGATCAGCGGCGGGTTGCGCCGCCCGTCCCTGACCTTGCGCAACGCCGCGGTGAGGGTTTCGGGCCGGGTATTGACCACCGGTTGCCCGTTGAGGAAGTAGCGCCCGCCGGCGTCCACGATCAATTCGATGATCTCCTTCGGCGCTACGGACGGTTCGGCCGACGCCTCCGGCAGGTCCACCTTGAGTTCGGCGTGACGATCGAACGTGGTCGTCACCATGAAAAAGATCAGCAGGAGAAACACCACGTCGATCAGCGGCGTCAGGTTGACGTGCGCCTCCTCCTCGTGTCGCTTGAGGAAACGCATCAGCGCGCCCCTCCGGCCGCGCGCTCCCCGTGCATGACTTCCACCAGCTTGATCGCCTCTTCCTCCATACCGAGGACCAGGCGATTGACGCGCCCGCGGAAATACCGGTGAAAGATGAGCGTCGGGATCGCCACCGAGATCCCGGCCGCGGTGGTGACCAGCGCCTGCGAAATGCCGCCGGCGAGTTCTCCCGGATCCCCCACCCCCACCGCGGTGATGACGCTGAATACCTTGATCATGCCGATGACCGTGCCGAGCAGGCCGAGCAAAGGGGTGATGGCGGCGATCGTGCCAAGCGTGTTGAGATATCGCTCCAGCCCCTGCGCCACGTGTCGCCCGGTCTCCTCGATACTCTCCTTCATCACGACACGCGACGCATTGACGTTCATCAGGCCCGAGGCCAGCACGCGACCCAGCGGCGAGGACGCACGCATCTTCTTGATCCGCTGCGAGCTGAGCTGACCCTTCTGATGAAGTTGCCAGATCTGGCTCACCAGTTTTCGGGGGAGTACACGGCTCGGATTGAGGGTCCAGAAGCGCTCGATCACGATGGCGAGCGCAATGATCGAGCAGGCAACGATGGGCAACATGAGCCACCCGCCCGCCATGATGATATCCAGCACGTCGTTCGTCTCCTCTTTCGTTCTTCTGATGGAACTGCCGGGTTGGCCGGGTACCGGCCCGGCCTGGACGAATGCACCCGTTTCGGCCCCGAGCGGGACCCGCGGCCGCCGATCATACGTCAATCCCGCAAGGCGCATCACACCCTTGCGGCGCCCCTGTTTTACATAGGCGCTCAGGGCCCGGATGTCCAGTAGCGCCTGTCCGCGGACCGCGCCCCTGGCATCACGACCGGCCCATGATCCTCACTGACCTCGAGCGTGACGGCACCCGCGGTTGCCGTGTCGTAGACACGGATCGCCCTGCCCGCGTACCGCTCCATGACCTCTTCCCTGGGGAAACCGAACTTGTTGCGGTAACCCCGCGAGAGCAAGGCGATCCGGGGGTCCACCGCGGCCAGAAGTCCCGGCGTCGACGAGGTCGCGCTGCCGTGATGCGGGACCAGCATCACCTCGCTGGCGACCCGCTCTGTCGGCAGGGAAGCGAGAAGCGCCTCGGCATCGGCTTCGACATCGGCGGTCAGCAGCACCGAGCCCCCGGCGGCGGCGACGCGCAGCACGCAGGACCCGTCGTTACGCGAAGCCGGCCACAGGGCCGGCGGGTGCAGAAATTCGAACCGCACGCCGTCCCATTCCCAGTGGTCTCCGTCGATGCAACGTTTACCTCCTCCCGCCGGCAGTTCGCCGGGTTCGCCGGCCAGCAACCGTCGTACCGGCACACCGTCGAGCAGGGCTTCCAGTCCCCCGGCATGATCCCTGTCCCCGTGACTGACCACGAGCGCATCGAGGGCGGACACACCGCGCGCCTTTAACACCGGCAGGACGACGGCGTCTCCCGCATTGAAGGTCTCGCTGAAACGCGACCCGGTATCGAAAACCATGGCGTGACCGTGAGTCTCCACCAGGACCGCAAGCCCCTGCCCCACGTCCATCATCGTGAGCCGGTAGTCGCCTTCCGGCGGGCGCGCTACCGGTGACAGGGCAAGGGGCATCAACAGGGGGATTCCGAGCCAGCGCGAAGGCCAGCCGCGTGGCGCCAGCAGCCAGGCCACTCCGATCGCCGCGGGAAACAGGGCCCAGGCCGGCGGTGCGTGTCGCCAGACCGCAAAGGGGAGATCCCCCATCACCGCGAGCACCGACCACAGGACGTCGAGACCGAAACTGGCCGCCTCCAGCAGGGCGGCCCCGGCCGACGGGAGAACGGGCAGCAGCAATACGGCAACCAGGGTCAGCGGCACGACGGCGAAACCGACGAGGGGAATGGCGACCAGATTGGCAAATGGCGCGATCAGCGAGGTTCGGTGAAATAGGAGCAGGGTCAACGGCAGCAGGCCCAGCGTCACCACCAGGGTTGCCCGGAACCATCCGCCCGGCCCCCTGCCGGCGTCGCCCCGTCCTATGATGGCCCAGGCGATCGTCGCAACGGCGAGGAACGAGAGCCAGAACCCGAAAGACAGCACGACGGTCGTATCGAGCAAAAGCACCATCAGCAGTGCCGCGGAAAGTGCGTGCGCCGGGCGCAGGGTCCGCCCGGCCAACGACGCTCCCATGATCACGGCGACCATGATGAGCGCTCGCTGGGTCGGGATACTGAATCCCGCCAGCAAGGCGTAACCGAGGGCAGCGCCGATGGCCGCGGTGGCGGCCGCCCAGGGGGCCGGGCGGACGGAACTCAGGCGGGTGGAGAGACCCCACATTCGAAGGACGACCCAGTAGACCAGCCCCGCAACCAGTCCGATGTGCAGACCCGAAATGGCAAGCAGGTGGTTGGTGCCGGTATCCAGCAGCAGGTCCCAGACCCGGGGCGGCATCGCCGAGCGGTCTCCAACCGCCAGCGCGCGCAGCACCGCGCTATTCGGGTCCCCCGGCATCGCGGCCTCGATGCGGTCCGAAATGCCTTCCCGAAAACGCGCCAGGCCAGACCCGGACCTTGTCCCCCGTAGTGCGTTTGCATCGTCGGCACGGACGTAGCCCGTGGCGCGGATGCCATTGGCGAACAACCAGCGTTCGTAATCGAACCCGCCCGGGTTCGAGAAACCGCGTGGTTGTTTCAGGCGCACGGTGAGGCGCCAGGACTGTCCCGCCTCGATTTCGGGCGGGTTGTACCAGTTCAGACGCGCGATCAACGGCAGGGGCCCGTGGACTGCAGAGGGCGGCTCGACCGAACGGACCTCGAATCTCATCCGGGTCCGCCGGTCCATGCGCACGGGCAGCCCCGCAACGACCCCGGTCACCACGACGTCACGGCCCTCCCACGCCGGGTCGACCCCGGTTTCAAGCCGGTCGGCGGCCTGCAGGGACGCCCATGAGAATCCGCAGGCGATGGCAACGGGAAACACGAGCTTGCGCGATACCACCAGGAGTCCGATCGACAGTGGCAGGATCGCCACGATCCACAGGGGCGGCAGATCGGGCAGGAACTGCAGACCCAGAACACCGGCGAGAAACCCGAGCGCGGCGGCGATCATGGAATTTGCATAAAAATGATGGATAATCGGGGGTGACGCGCGCGTCCCGTCAGGTTCAGGCAAACTGCAACGGCTGACCCATGCCCCGAAAACTGATCAAGCGCTATTTTCCGGATTTCGGACGCTTTCGCGAAGACCACAAGCTGCATTCGGTGTTCGGCAAGCGGCTTCACGACCCCAATCTGTGGCATCTCAATCGCCATTCCGTCGCCGGTGCGTTCGCGGTCGGCCTGTTTTGCGCGTTCATTCCGTTTCCGGGTCAAATGATTATCGCGGCGGCGGCCGCCATTGTCTTGCGCGTCAACCTGCCCATCTCGGTGGTGGTTGTCTGGATCAGCAACCCGCTTACCGTGGCCCCGATGTTCTACGCCGCATACGAGGTCGGCGAGTGGGTCCTGGGTCTCGAACCCGGCCCCTTCGAACTTGAGCTGTCACTGGAGTGGCTGACCGAAGAGTTTTCCGAGGTCTGGCTGCCCCTTGTAATCGGCTGCATTATCCTCGGCAGCCTCTCATCGCTCGCGGGATACATTCTGGTCCGCATCTACTGGCGCCTTCACGTGATGAAGCGCTGGGGGCAACGCCGGCTCCGGCGTTGCGCCCGAGCCGCGATGGCGAAGGGCGAAAAGGACGTCCCGGGCTGACCCGACTCAACCCGTGGACCGCAGCTCACCATCCTCGAGCTCATAGACCGTGTCCATTCTCCCGGCCAGCACCGTGTCGTGCGTCACCACCAGCAATGAAGTCCCCAGTTCCCGATTGAGTTCGAGCATCTGATCGAGCACCCGCATCGCGGTGTGCCTGTCGAGATTGCCAGTGGGTTCGTCGGCCAGGACGACGTCGGGCCGCGTGACCAGGGCACGGGCGATGGCAACCCGCTGACGCTCGCCCCCGGACAGTTCCCCGGGTTTGTGGAGCATCCGGTTCTCCAGCCCGACCCGCTCCAGCACGTCTCGCGCACGCGTCCCCGCGACTTCCGGCGAAGCGCCCGAGATCATCACCGGCAACGCCGTGTTCTCCAGCGCCGTGAACTCCGGCAACAGGTGATGGAACTGGTAGACGAACCCGAGACCGGCGTTGCGCAACCTGCCGCGCTCCGCGTCCCCGAGATGGTTCATCGCGCGTCCCAGGACGGTGACTTCACCTTTCGACGGCAGGTCCAGCCCGCCGATCAGGTGCAGCAACGTGCTCTTGCCGCTGCCCGACGCCCCGACGATGGCGATGCGCTCGCCGCGCACCACAACCAGATCGACGCCTGTCAGCACCTCGCAGGCTACCTGGGAATCCGTATAGGTCTTCGCCAGCTGCCGGCACTCGATCACGGTTTCATCGGACGCAGCCACGTCATTCATAGCGAAGCGCCTCGGCCGGCTGGGTGCGCGACGCTCTCCACGCCGGGTACAGCGTCGCCACCAGCGTGAGCGAGAAGGCCGCTACCGAGATCCTGACCACGTCGCTCCACTGCAGGTCCGATGGCAGATCACTGATGTAGTAGACGTCCGGCGGCAGAAACTTCTGGCCCATCAAACCCTCGATGAACGGCACGATCGTCTCCACGTTGAGCGCCAGGGCGACGCCGCCGACGATCCCCAGCAGGGTGCCCACCGCGCCGATCACGAAACCCTGCACGATGAAGATCGCCATGATCCTCGCCGGTGTCACCCCCAGGGTGCGAAGGATGGCGATGTCGGCCTGCTTGTCGGTCACCAGCATGACCAGCGTGGAGACGATGTTGAACGCCGCCACGCCGACGATCAGCAGGAGGATGATGAACATCATGGTCTTCTCGGTCCGCACCGCCCTGAAGTAGTTTTCGTACTGCCGCGTCCAGTCGCGGACCCAGTAGTCACCGCCGAGACCCCGCATCAGGTCACGCGCGATGAAGGGTGCGTCGAACATGTCGTCGAGCTTCAGCCTCAGCCCGCTGACCTCGTCACCCAGACGAAACAACCTGGCCGCGTCCTCGATGTGAATCAGGGCGACACCGCTGTCGAATTCCCCCATGCCCACCTCGAAGATTCCCTTGACCGTAAAGCGGCGCAGCTTGGGCAGGATGCCCGCGGGGGTCACGGTGGTCCGCGGTGTGACCACCACGACCTTGTCGCCGGTCATCACCCCCAGCAACCGCGCGAGTTCGATCCCCAGCACGATCCCGTATTCGCCGGGAAGCAGGTCCAGCGTCGAACCGCTGCTCATATGGTCGCCGACATCGGACACATCGGGTTCGGCCTCGGGCAGGATGCCCCGGACGATCGCACCGCTGACCTCGCGACCGTTGACGAGCATTGCCTGCCCCTCCACGTACGGCGCGGCGCCCGCGACCTTGATCACCTCGCCGACCCTGTCGGCCAGGCCTTCCCAATCGGCCAGCCTGCCGTTGAAACCGGTGACGGTCGCATGCGAGGCCATGCCCAGAATGCGCACGCGGACCTCCTCCTGAAATCCGTTCATGACCGACAGCACAGTGATCAGAACGGTGATGCCCAGCGCAACACCGAGCATCGAGACCATCGAGATGAACGAGATAAAGTGGTTGCGCCGTTTGGCGCGCGTGTACCTCAGCCCGATATACAGGGGCAAGGGGTGAAACATCCTTTTTATTCCTTACGGGTGAATCCAGGGGAACCGGGGGTCCGGCGCGGGCTGTCCCGTCGGCGGGCAGTACGTATCCGGAGTCAAACTCAGGCGGGCGGCGTCGGTATGAGGTCCGGCCTGTATCGCTCGCTTCGGCGGCCGTATTCGTCCGCTTGTCCCGTTGACCGGCATGTCAAGCTGCAATCGCGCTAGGATCGTACTGTACCACCAGTCCCGGGGCTGCGGCGTCCGTCTCCTGAATGCCTCTCCCCCTGCGGTCCCCGGGGTCTGGTGCTATATTCAAAACGTCAATCGAAACCCAGCGGAGTTCACTTATGATAGCGGCTCGTGGCCTTGCCATCATCCTGATCGCGGGCGTGACCCCCCTTGCGCCGGCAACGGCCGACGTGGTCAAGTACCCCGACTCCGGACCCGTGGTCGTCCAGTCCGTCGACACGCCGCGACGCGGAATGACCAAGGACCAGGTAGCGGATCGTTTCGGAACGCCCCCGGTCAGACAACCCCCGGTCGGAGACCCGCCGATCTCCAGCTGGGACTACGGCGACTACACGGTCTATTTCGAGGGTGAAACCGTCCTGCACTCCGTATCCGGCGGCAATTAGCGCCCCGCCCGTCGCCTCCCAGCGACCGATTCAGGCGCGGCAATCGCCTAAAGGGGTTCGCAGCTCCCGTTTGGCGAAAGCCATGAATGCAATTCAAAGCGGGTGAACCGAGCCCCTCCCCCGGTTTTTTCCGGATCCCCCACCGTGGGCTTGCCGCATCAGTCATTGCGCCATTGCCGGTGGCGTGCGCGCTGCCGATCAACCGTGACGAGTATGTCCCATCAGCGCTATCCCCATT
>JAYENI010000062.1:0-14313 GCA_034722015.1 Pseudomonadota bacterium | reverse complement strand
CTTTCCCGGGCCGGTTCGGACCGTCGGGATCCCGAGCGGCGCCTGGGTCTTCTGCGTGGCCGGGAGGCACTCTTGTCACTGGGTTTGTCGGTGGGTGGGGCCGCTGATGTGGCATCCGCCCCGGCGGCGATTTTTGTTTGCTGATCCGGGGGAGGCGCCGTCTGACCCTTCTCATCGGGGTTACGGTCGCGAGGGGTGTCGATTTTCCTGGGCTCGCTCTGCTCCCGGGAATCCGCCGCCGCTCTGCCCTGCTGCCTTGGGCCACGCCGACTACGGTTTCCCGACCGGGACCGGGTGCCGCTGCCGCCCTCTCCTTTCTGGGTTCTTCTTTCCTGCGGCGCCGCCCTGTCAGTGCCTCCGCCGGACGAGCGTTGGCGCGGATTCTTTCGGGATGTGCGTTGCCGGTTACCCGGGCCGCCACGATCGCCGCTGCGGGGTTGTTCTCTTTCGGGTTTGTCGGCGATCGCCGACTCTCCTTCCGCCGCGGGTGCGAAGAGACTGCTCCAGATTCTCGACAGAACCCCGGGTTCGTGGGATTTTTGTTGTGGCGATCGTGACGCCGATGGCGGCGGAGCCGGGCGCTGTGACGCGACCATGCTGACCGCGGGTTTGGCCGAGGCGGGCGGCTTCGTGCCGGAAACCGGCAGTTCCGGGGTGCTGCGTGTGACCATTTCATGGCTCGGTTTGTCGACCGGGTCCCGATCCCCGGTCCTGACACGTTCGATCTCGAAGTGAGGGGACACCATGTCGGGGTGAGGCAGGATCATCATCCTCGACTTGTGGCGGGTCTCGATATCGAGCAGCGCCTCGCGTTTCTCGTTGATCAGGAACGTTGCAACGTCCACCGGGACCTGGGCAATCACGCGGATCGTGTTTTCCTTCAGGGCATCCTCTTCCATCATCCGGAGGATCGACAGCGCCAGCGAATCCACGCTGCGGATGCGACCCTGGCCGCTGCATCGAGGGCAGACCTCCTGGCTGGATTCTCCCAGCGACGGGCGGAGTCGCTGACGCGACATCTCCAGTAGTCCGAACCGTGAGATACGGCCAACCTGGACCCTGGCGCGATCCACGCGCAGCGCATCCTTCAGACACTGCTCGACCTTGCGTTGGTTCTTGCTGGGCAGCATATCGATGAAATCCACGACGACCAGTCCGCCGAGGTCGCGAAGGCGCAGTTGTCTGGCGATTTCGTCCGCTGCCTCGAGGTTCGTGTTCAGGGCCGTTTCCTCGATATCCGCACCTTTGGTGGCGCGCGCCGAGTTGATGTCGATGGAAATCAGGGCTTCGGTGTGATCGATCACCAGGGCCCCCCCGGAGGGCAACGTGACTTCACGATCAAACGCCGACTGAATCTGGTTCTCGATCTGAAACCGGTTGAACAGGGGCACGTGGTCCTCGTAAAGCTTGAGCTTCTTGAGGTTGTGCGGCATGACGGTCTGCATGAATTCGGTGGCGTTTTCGAACACGCCGGGGTCGTCGATGACGATCTCGCCGATATCGGTACGCAGGTGATCGCGTAGCGCCCGGATGATGACGTTACTTTCCTGGTAGATCAGGAAGGGGGCTTCCTTGTCTTGCGCCGCGGACTGAATGGCGTCCCAGAGGGCACGCAGGTAGTCGAGGTCCCACTGGAGTTCCTCGACGGTTCGACCGACACCGGCGGTGCGCACGATCACGCCCATGCCGGTGGCGATGTCGAGCTGGTTCAGCGCCTCACGGACCTCGCTGCGGTCGTCTCCCTCGATGCGTCGGGACACGCCGCCGGCACGGGGATTGTTCGGCATGAGGACGAGGTAGCGGCCGGCAAGACTGACGAACGTCGTAAGCGCCGCACCCTTGTTGCCGCGTTCCTCCCGCTCGACCTGTACGACGAGTTCCTGCCCCTCCTTGAGCGAGTCCTTGACGATTGGCCGGTTGCGCTCATCGACCGCTTCGGGGTCGAGATAACCCCTGGCGATCTCCTTGAAGGGCAGAAACCCGTGGCGGTCCGCGCCGTAGTTGACGAAAGCAGCTTCCAGGCTGGGCTCGATGCGTGTGACGACGGCCTTGTAGATATTCGCCTTCTTTTGTTCGCGCGAAGGCGTCTCTATGTCAAGATCGTATAACTTCTGGCCATCTACCATGGCCACACGCAGCTCTTCCTGCTGCGTTGCATTGATGAGTATTCGTTTCATTTGATCTTTGGAAATCTGTTTCCTGATCCGTGGCTGTCACGATCCATCCGATGCCGGAGGAGACATACGATCCCCGCGGGGGAAGGACAGTGGCGGTACCAAACAGCGCCCACAGCAGGTATTCAGCCGCAAGGACGTCGTGGAAAAGGAATTTGTTAAAAAAATCGCTCACTTGGGAAAATCTTTCTTTTGTCGGGTCCGGGAGCGATGTCAATTGTTCGTTCAAAGTGTGTTACCGGCACCTGGTTGAAACCGTGTGCAACGGGAATCAGATCGCACCGATTCCCTGTCCGCTAGGTGCATGCAGGATGCTCTTCACGGGCTCCTGGAGCCCCCGATCCGGAATGACTGCCTGTCACCACAAACCGGTCGCGGGTCCGCACCACCGGCGAAAATCCGTAATGCCTCTAATGCGGGAATTGGAAAACACGGGTGACCGCGTCGCACGCGCCGGCTCCCCGGGATTGTACGGCAGGCTCCGGTGGATTGCTCCGGGGCCGTGGAAGACGGAGAAGGTTTTCCTTGGTACGGCCTGTACAATATAGCAATGATGAATGGGGTCTTCAAACAGGAAAAGGAGCGCAGTGGCGCAAGGATCGGGGCTTGTGAGTGATACTGTCGGCAAGGAAATGACGCGTGAGCCTGTGCGCAACGTCGAGATCACGCCGGATGCGGACGGGCAGCGGGTGGACAATTTCCTCTCCGGGCAATTGAAGGGGATGCCCTCCAGCCGTGTCTATCGCTTGTTACGCAGCGGGCAGGTGCGCGTCAACGGCGGCAGGGTCAAGGCGGGGTATCGTCTGAGGACGGGTGATCGTCTGCGGATCCCCCCCGTTTGGGTCCGCGATCGTGAAGCGGACCCCTTGGCGCCACCCCGTTCCCGGGTGAGAGAGGCCCTCGGCGGTATCCTGCTTGAAGACGACGACATCATCGTCATCAACAAACCCGGGGGAATGGCGGTGCACGGTGGCAGTGGAATCGACTGGGGGCTGATCGAATTGCTGCGTGCAGGCAGGCCAGACGCGCAAACGATGGAACTCGCGCACCGCATCGACAGGCATACCAGCGGTTGCGTGGTGATCGCAAAGCACCGCGCCGCGCTGGGTGCCCTGCATGACCTGTTCAGGAGTGGCGCGGTAAAGAAGTGTTATGCCACGCTCCTGGCGGGCCGGTGGCGGGGCGGTTCCCTGCGGGTGAATCGACCGCTGAGCCGACATCCGTCGGGCGGGCGGGTCAGCGTCGACGAAGGGGGGAAACCGGCTCGATCCCGATTTCAACCAATCGCCCATCTCGGTGTCGCTACGCTGGTTAAGGCCACGATCGACACCGGCAGGACCCACCAGATTCGGGTGCACGCCGCATCGATCGGACACCCGGTGGCTGGCGACGCCAAGTACGGCGACTTCGAATTCAACCGTCGAATGCGAAAATACGGCCTGACACGCATGTTTTTGCATGCCGAATCGCTGGATTTCGTCCTGCCGGTCACCGGGCGCCACTACCGGTTGACCGCGCCACTGGATCCAGAATTGACCTCCGTGCTGGCGGCGCTGGGTAGTGGCGATCAGAGGGCGTGCGGGAAGGTGGCATCCGGTGAGGGTTGATGCCGGCGACGGGCGGCCGCCCCGTGGAGAAGGCTCAATGGCGGATATGAAGACTTTTTCCGGTCGCGATCGGTACCGTCTGCTCGTCTTTGACTGGGACGGCACGCTGATGGACTCCGAGGCCCGTATCGTCAAGTGTGTGCAGAGCGCGATAGAGGCGGTAGGGGCAGCGTCGCGCAGCGAGGCGGAGATCCGGAACATTATCGGCCTCGGGCTCACGGAGGCCGTTCTGACCCTGTACCCGGACAGGGACGAGGTTTTCGTAGCGCACATCACCGCCGCATACCGCGAGGTGTTTCTGTATCGCGACGAAACGCCGAGCCCGATGTTCGAAGGGGTCCGAGAGGTACTCCGGTTCCTGACCGAACAGGACTATCTTCTGGCCATTGCGACCGGAAAGAGTCGCGCCGGGCTGGAACGCGAGTTGCTCGATTCCGGTCTGGATGGCGTGTTCGGCGCGAGCCGTTGCGCGGACGAGGCACATTCCAAGCCGCACCCCGGGATGATGCACGAGATCATGGATGAGCTCGAGGTGGAACCCTCCCGATCGCTGATGATCGGCGATACCGAATATGACATACGGATGGCGTTCTCTGCCGGGGCGAGCGCCCTCGCCGTGAGCTATGGTGTGCACGAGGTGGAACGGCTGATGCGACTTGAACCGACGGGCATGATCGACCGGATCTCGGATTTGCCCGCCTGGCTTGGACATCGCTGAATCCCACGGCGAATCATTCCGGAGCGGCTTCGGCGGGACCGGGGATTTTGTGTAGACTATGCGCCGCGTTTTTATTCGCCGAATCCGGTTTTCCCCCTGCGTATAGGGGGGCGGGGTGCGGGACATTCAAACAAGTTGAACTTGCCAGCTGAGGGAAACGGTCAGGCATGAGGAAGAAAGAGGAAATCGACGACGGGACCGGGGCCTGGGAGCGCAGGATGCTCAGGGATATCGCCACGGCCGGGCTCAAGGAACAGCGTCGCGCGCGTCAATGGGGAATTTTTTTCAAGTTGCTGACATTTGCCTACCTGACGGCACTGCTGTATCTCCTGTGGCAGGGTGAATATGCCGATTCCGGGCCGAAGGGCAAGCACACGGCGCTCGTTGACCTGAAGGGCGTCATCGCTCCCGGCGAGGAGGCCGGTGCCGACAACGTCGTCCAGGGGTTGCGCGACGCCTTCGAGGAAGACAACGTGGAAGCCGTGATCCTGCGCATCAACAGTCCAGGCGGCAGCCCGGTCCAGGCCGGTTATATCAATGACGAGATTACGCGCCTGCGCGAGAAGTATCCGGAAACGCCGCTTTACGCGGTAATCGCTGATATTGCCGCCTCCGGGGGCTACTACGTCGCAGTCGCGGCCGACAGGATCTACGCTGACAAGGCCAGTCTGGTCGGGTCCATCGGTGTACGTATGGATGGATTCGGATTCGTTGGCGCCATGGACAAGGTGGGTGTCGAACGCAGGCTTTTCGTTGCCGGCGACCACAAGGCGCTGCTCGATCCGTTTCTACCGCTTGATAAACTGGAGGCGGGCCACATTCGTAAGCTGCTTGAGGACATCCATGGCCAATTCATCGAGGTGGTCAGACAGGGACGTGGAGACCGCCTCGCCGGCGGGGATGAACTGTTCTCCGGTCTGATATGGACCGGTGACGAGTCAGTGCAACTGGGACTGGTCGACGAACTGGGGAGTGCGGGTTATGTGGCCCGAGAGGTCGTAGGCGAAGAAGACATCGTCGACTATACGTACAAGCGGGACTGGCTGACACGCCTTTCGGACCGTTTCGGGTCGGCGGTAGCGAGGGGGCTGGAATCAAGGTTGTTCGAGACCGGAATCCGCTAACCACCCTGGATTTAGGCGATTGCCGGAAAATGACATACCGGATTGCGCAGGATTTTCGTTCGTCATCAAGGCGCGTCAACAGGCGCATCGTCGAACGATGGAACGGTTGTCGCAACACAGGGGACGGACGAAAAGACAAGCAGGATGGTATGTCAATTGACAGAATTCGCCTTAGCTCACAGCACCGCCAGGCCCGCGTCTTCGAGCATCGATACCAGCCGGATCAGGGGCAAGCCCATCAGCGCCGTCGGATCGTCTCCCCTCATGCTGGCAAACAGCGCGACCCCCAGACCTTCGGACTTGAAGCTGCCTGCGCAATCCCAGGGTTGCTCCCGCCGCAGGTAGGCCCTGATCCGCTCATCGCTCAGCGCCCGGAAGCGCACCTCGAACTCGATATCGTCGATCTGTCGCGATCCGTCTTTCGCATCCAGAAGGCACAGTCCGGTATGAAATATGACCGACTGTCCCGAGGCCTTCCTTAGCTGGCGAAAGGCGCGATCGTAGTCTCCAGGCTTGCCCAGGACTTCCCCGTCGATGACCGCGCACTGGTCGGATCCGATGATCAGGGCCTGCGGAAACCGGTCGGCCAGCTCACTGGCCTTTTCGAAGGACAGGCGGCTGACCATCTCGCCGGGTTGCTCTCCCGGTCCCGGAGTTTCATCGATGTCCGGGGACGCGGACTCGAATTCGAGCCCCAGGCGGGCGAGCAATTCCCTGCGGTAGATCGATCCTGAGGCGAGGACGATTTTTCTCATGTCGGGGCGCGGACTCCTGATGGGGGGCGATGTGATGGATGATATCCACTGCGCCGAGTCAGGCAAGTTCGGCGCAGCCGACTCTCGGCTTTGACCGGCAACCGGCGGCAAAGTAGAATTCATCGTTTCGCACGGGTGGGACAGGCGCCCGCGCGGCATACCGGTTTGAATTCACCAGGAGCGCGGGTATGGCCGGGAAGGTTGACGTGCTGCCGCGGTGGGTGGATCCCTTGAAGATGGCCGATCAGAGGGCGGGCCTGGATGGCGACGTCCCGTTTTCGTGCATGCCGCGTCTGGCTGGCGCCGGTCTTCGCCCGGGAAACGGCGCCGCCCGCGCAAGGCTGGAATTCGACCGGCACCCTGTCGGATTCGCGCTCGTTCGGATTGGGGTAAGGGCCGCACTGGTATGCGTCTGTCAGCGCTGTCTCGCCGATATGCGTGTCGAGCTGGACAGGAGGTCCGATCTGGCGGTCGTGGACCCCGCCGGAATCGGGGCCGGGGTGGACGAGCGGTACGAGACCGTGGCGCTCGAGCAGGGGAGGCTCCGGGTTCAGGTGCTCGTTGAGGACGAAATTCTGCTCGCGGTGCCGGACATCCCGGTACACAAGGATCCCGCCGATTGTGACAGGGCCATGCTGGCGCTGCAGGGATCGCCGGTCGCTGAAAAAGCGGAAGAGCGGCGGGAAAATCCCTTCGAAGTCCTGAAGGAACTACGCAACAAGAACGGTTGAACGGATTGCCCGGAAGTGCAATGGCACCGGGCAACCAGACATTGACTGGAGATAGATCATGGCTGTACAGCAGAGAAGAAAGACCCGTTCGCGGCGCGATATGCGCCGCGCCCACGATTCGGTGAAATCGCCTACACTGTCTACGGACGCGACGACGGGTGAACCCCACCTGCGCCACCACATCTCCCCTGACGGTTTTTACCGCGGGAAGGAGATCATTTCCCAGCGTCCGGACGAAGACGACGAGTGACCCGGGTAACGCACAGGCGTTACTACCCGATCACCAACTCCCAGGTGCCCCGCTGCCGGCTATCTGACGGGGAGTACCCTCCGTGCGCGTGGTTGAGACCACGGGTCGTTTCATGAGCGAACGCAGCACGATCTCTCTGGACGCGATGGGCGGCGATTTCGGCCCGTCCGTCACGGTCCCCGCGGCGTGCAACGCGATGGAACACCATCCCGGTCTGCACCTCATCCTGGTCGGGGACACCGGCGCGATCAAGGCGGAATTGTCCCGACTCGGTGTCTCGGAGTCAGACCGGTTGCGCGTCCGCCATGCCAGCGAAATCGTGGAGATGGACGATCCTCCCGCACACGCGTTGCGCGGCAAGAAGGACTCGTCGATGCGCGTGGCCATCAACCTGGTCAAGGAAGGTGAGAGCGACGCAATCGTCAGCGCTGGCAACACCGGTGCCTTGATGGCGACCGCCAGGTTCGTGCTCAAGACGCTCAGCGGCATCGACCGGCCTGCCATCATGACGGCGCTGCCGTCTGTGACCGGCAAGACCCACATGCTGGACCTGGGCGCGAATGTCGATTGCCGGGCGGAGCACCTGTTCCAGTTCGCCGCCATGGGATCCGTTCTGGCCAACGCCGTCGACGGCATCGAGCGGCCGCGAGTCGGTCTGCTCAACGTAGGGCAGGAAGCGATCAAGGGAAATGATCAGGTCAAGGAGGCAAATGCGCTCCTTCAAGACAGCTCACTGAACTATATTGGGTATGTGGAAGGAGACGACATCTATTGCGGAGGAAACGTGGACGTGGTGGTGTGCGATGGTTTCGTCGGCAACGTGTCACTAAAGAGTAGCGAGGGTGTGGCCAAAATGATCACGCAGATCATCAAGGACGGTTTCGGGCGTAACGTGCTGACGAAGGCGGCGGGACTTGTCGCTGTTCCGGTCCTCAGACGCGTTTTCAAACAGATGGATCCGCGTACCTACAACGGGGCTTCGCTGCTGGGGTTGAAGGGGATAGCGGTCAAGAGCCACGGCGGGGCCGACGCCTTCTCGTTTGAGAACGCCATCAGGATCGCGCACATCGAGGCAACGGAAAGTGTCCCCGTGCGGATGGAAAGGCAGCTTCAGAAAATGCTAAACGAACACCCGGACCGGTAATGTACGCACGAATCACGGGAACCGGCGGCTATCTTCCGGAAAAGGTACTGCACAACCAGGATCTGGCGTCGCTGGTCGAGACTTCGGATGAATGGATCACGCAGAGGACCGGCATCAAGAAACGGCACATCGCCGGCCGTGGTGAAACGACCTGCGACCTTGCCGCCGTGGCGTCTCGACGCGCCCTCGAAGCGGCGGGACGGGACGCCGAAGAGATCGATCTGATCGTTTTCGCCACCACCACGCCGGACAAGGTCTTCCCCAGTTCCGCCTGTTTGCTGCAACAACGCCTGGACATCCACGGCTGCGCCGCGTTCGACGTACAGGCTGTCTGCACCGGCTTCGTCTACGCGCTCGGCGTCGCGGACAGTTTCATTCGCTCCGGCAAGACGAAATGCGCCCTGGTCGTGGGATCGGAGACCCTGTCACGCATCATCGACTGGACCGACAGGACCACTTGCGTCCTGTTCGGCGACGGTGCCGGAGCGGTCGTCGTCGAGGCGAGCGAGACACCGGGCATCCTGTCGACCCACCTTCATGCGGACGGCAGCTACGAGCATCTGCTCAACGTACCGCACGGGATCTCCCAGGGCTACGACAAGACGCTCGAGGGTGATGCGCATCTGCAGATGAAGGGCAACGAGGTCTTCCGCATGGCGGTGAAGACCCTGGGTCGAATTGTCGACGAGACCTTGTCCTATAACAATATCGGCAAGGGCGACATCGACTGGCTCGTGCCGCACCAGGCGAATTTACGCATTATCGAGGCCACGGCGCGCAAGCTGGACATGCCGATGGAGCGTGTTGTGGTCACGGTCGCCGAGCATGCCAATACCTCGGCGGCTTCCGTTCCCCTGGCGCTCGACGTGGCGGTGCGGGACGGGAGAATAAAACCGGGCGAGACGTTGATCATGGAGGCATTTGGCGGGGGATTTACCTGGGGTTCTGCGCTGCTGAAGTTCTAGCCGACCACCCCCGAGCTGCACGGTCCATCAGACATGCCTGAAGAAATCGAACACAAGTTTCTGGTGCGAGACGGGTCCTGGAAGGCGGCGGTCACGCGTCGCGTCGAATACCGGCAGGGCTATCTGGCGAACAACGATAACTGCTCGGTAAGGGTGCGGGTGTCGGACTCCCGGGCGCACCTCAATATCAAGAGCGCCAGACTCGGGGTGCAGCGGCTGGAATTCGAATACGAGATTCCGCTGGACGAAGCGCACGCACTCCTTGACGAACTGTGCGCAAAGCCACTCGTCGAGAAGGTGAGACATTTCGTTCCGCACGCGGGCAAGTTGTGGGAGGTGGATGAATTTCGCGGCGAAAACGCGGGGCTGGTCGTGGCGGAGGTGGAACTCGAATCGGTAGGCGAGGCGTTCGAGCGGCCCGACTGGGTGACCGAGGACGTCTCCGACGATCCACGTTATTACAACGTGAATCTTGTGAAGGCTCCCTACAGCACGTGGTAGATCCGATGGAGAAGTAACGGCGGGCAGCTCCGTACTGCGGAACCCGTGACGAATCCGGGAAGTACCCGGAAGCGCAGGCTTAGAGAAGGGTAATAACATGATAAAAGTCCTTCTGGTTGACGACCACGACCTCGTGAGGGCGGGGATACGTCGATTGATGGAGGACCACTCCGCCAGGGAGGGGATAGAGGTGGTCGCGGAGGCGTCTTCAGGAGAAGAGGCCGTGGATCAGTTGAGGGAGCATTCCCCTGACGTCGTGCTCCTGGACGTCAATATGCCGGGTATTGGCGGACTGGAGGCGGCGCGGCGCATGCTTCGAGTCGATCCGCAGGTCCGGATCATCGCCCTGACGGTCTACGAGGAGGGGCCCTTGCTCAAGCGCCTGATCGATGCGGGCGCGGTGGGTTATCTGACGAAGGGTTGCGATGTGGGAGAGATGGTGAAGGCGATCCGCCGCGTGAGTCGCGGGGAGCGTTATATCGCGTCCGATATCGCGCAGCGCCTCGCACTGGGCATGCTTCCCGGCGCCGAATCCTCACCCCTGGAGGCCCTGTCGGACAGGGAGATGCAAATCCTGCTTATGCTGACCCAGGGACAGAAGCCGCAGGCGATTTCCAAGCAACTGCATCTCAGTCCGAAGACCGTCAGCACCTACAAGACGCGGCTGCAGGAGAAGCTGAACGTACACAGCGATGTCGAACTCATTCGCCTGGCCATGCAGTACGGCATGCTGGACAAATCGCTCACCGATTGACCGGTCAGCCTGGCCGATGCGGCCGTACTAGTTCTGACGAGACGATTCCCCGTGTCGCAATTTCAATTCGGGCCGGTCCGGCGAGTATACGATGCATACCGATTCCTCCGAGCAGGTTCCGTTTGACCCTGCATGCCGGCGCTGCGATCGCCTCGCCGGATTCCTTGACGACGTCAAACGCGAACATGGGGAATATCATTGCCGCCCTGTCGCGCCTTTTGGCGACCCCGCGGCGCGTCTGCTGATCGTCGGGCTGGCCCCGGGAAAGCACGGCGCCAACGCCACGGGCAGGCCTTTTACGGGGGATTTCGCGGGGATCCTGCTGTACCGTACCCTTCACGCCTTCGATTTCAGTTCCTCACCCGAATCGCGGTCGCTTGATGACGGTCTGATTCTTTCCCGATGCCGCATTACCAATGCCGTGAAGTGTCTGCCGCCGGAAAACAAGCCGCTGACCGGCGAGGTCAAGAATTGCAACGGATTTCTTCGGGCGGAGATCGCCGCGTTGCCGCGGCCGGCACTGGTCCTCGCCCTTGGCACCGTCGCGCATGGCGCCGTGTTACGTGCCCTTGGCGAGGTGCTGAACCGGTATCGCTTTTCGCACGGTGCGCTCCATGAACCGGGAGACGGTCTGCGCCTGCTGGACTCCTATCATTGCAGCCGTTACAACACCCAGACCCGACGACTGACCGCGGAGCGATTCTCGGAGGTGTTCGAGACCGCGCGAGCGCTGCTCGCGGAAGGCGAATCGCGGTAACAGGTCGTGAATCCGGACCGGGAACCTTTTGACTCCGAATCATTTCTTCGGCACCTGACGCACCGTCCCGGGGTCTATCGGATGCTGGACGCCGCGGGCAACCTGCTCTATGTCGGCAAGGCGCGCGATCTCAGGAAACGCGTGTCCCAGTACTTCCGAAAATCAGGCCAGAGTGTTCGAAATCGCTCGATGATGGACAAGACCGATCGGGTCGAGGTGACGGTCACCGGTTCGGAGGTCGAGGCGTTATTGCTGGAAAGTAATCTGATCAAGGAGTTCAGGCCCAGATACAACGTCACGCTGCGCGACGACAAGAGTTACCCCTATGTGCGTGTCTCGACGGACCGGGAGTTTCCGGCGCTGGCCTTTCACCGGGGCGCGCGCCGCGGCACGGGACGCTATTTCGGTCCTTACTCCAATGCCGGTGCGGTGCGCGAGACCCTGGGTCAGCTGCAGAAGCTTTTTCGAGTGCGTCAGTGCGAGGATACGTTCTTCGCCAACCGCAGCCGGCCGTGCCTGCAGTACCAGATCAAGCGGTGTACTGCGCCCTGCGTCGGAAGGATCAGTCCCGAGGCGTATCGCACCGACGTGGAACATGCGATCAAGTTTCTCGAAGGGCGAAGCGAGGAGGTCGTCCAGGAACTGGTGCGCCGCATGGAATCGGCATCGGCTTCCCTGGACTTCGAATCGGCCGCGCGGTATCGGGACCAGATCGAGCAATTGCGCCGTGTGACCGAGCGGCAGTACGTCAGCGGGGAGCGCGGCGATCTCGATATCATCGCCTGTGAGGTGGAAGGCGCGATCGCCTGCGTGCAGGTGTTCCATGTCCGCTCCGGCCTCAATCTGGGCAACACGGGATATTTTCCGCGCCTACCCGAAGCGATGGCGCCGGATGAGGTGATGTCAGCCTTCCTGGGCCAGTACTACGTCGACAAGGAAGTCCCGCCCCGGATCATTGTGAGCCACGCGCCCGGGAACAGGGCCGCGCTGGTGGACATGCTGACGGGCAGGCGCGGTCGCGGCGTCGGCATTGTCGATGCGGTGCGGGGCGAGCGCGCTCGCTGGCTGGACATGGCCCGGCGCAACGCCGCCATTGCGCTGCGTGTCCACAACGCGGCGGCGGTCGATCAGGCGCGCAGGCTGGAGTCCCTGCAGGAAGCGCTGGCGCTGGACTTTTTGCCGCGTCGCATCGAGTGCTTCGACATCAGCCACACCTCGGGCGAGGCGACGGTAGCCTCGTGCGTCGTGTTCGACGAAGGGGGGGCTGTCAAGGCCGACTATCGCCGGTTCAATATCTCGGACATCGAGCCCGGTGACGATTACGCCGCCATGCGTCAGGCCCTCGAGCGCCGTTACCGCCGATTGCAGCGTGGTGAGGGGAAACTGCCCGACCTGCTCCTGATCGACGGCGGAAAGGGGCAGTTGCGCCAGGCGGCCGAGGTGCTGGAGGAACTTCAGGTGGAGGGTGTCCTGATTGCCGGTGTCGCAAAGGGGGAGGGCCGGCGGCCCGAAAACGACCGGATCGTATTGAGGGGGGCCGATGCACCTACTATACTGCCCCGGCATTCTCCGGCGTTGCACCTGGTACAACAGGTGAGGGACGAGGCGCATCGTTTCGCCGTCACGGGCCACCGGCAGCGGCGGGCCCGCGCCCGTTCGAGTTCCCGCCTCGAGGAAATCCGCGGTCTCGGCCCCAAGCGCCGGCAATCCCTGCTCAAGCAGTTCGGGGGGTTACGCGGCGTGGCCCGGGCCGGGGTGGAGGAACTTGCGCGTGCGCCGGGTATCAGCCCGCGGTTGGCGCGCGCGATCTACGACCATCTGCACGAAGAAACAAAATGAACTGGAACCTCCCCAATGCCCTGACCCTGCTTCGCATCGGGTTAATACCCTTGTTCGTATTCGTATTCTACCTGCCCTATGAGTGGGCATTTCCCGTGAGTTCTCTGATCTTCGGACTCGCGGGCCTCACGGACTGGTTCGACGGCTATCTGGCGAGACGCCTGGACCAGACCTCCGCATTCGGCGCCTTTCTGGATCCGGTCGCGGACAAGCTGATGGTGGCCGTTGCCCTGGTCATGTTGGTGGACCGCCACGGGCCGGACAACCTCATGCTGGCAATTCCCGCCATCATCATCATCGGTCGGGAAATCACGATTTCCGCGTTGCGCGAGTGGATGGCCGAACAGGGCAGGCGGGGATCGGTCGCGGTGTCCTTTATCGGCAAGGTGAAGACCACGGTCCAGATTATCTCCCTGTTGTTTCTTCTCTGGTTCCACCCCATCCTGGGCATTCCGATCTATGAGATCGGGCTCGTACTGCTGGTTGTGTCCGCGGCGCTAACCGTCTGGTCAATGGTTTACTATCTGCGCTGCGCAATGCGGGACATTGGGTCGGAACCGACCTGAACCGGAGTTCACGAATCGCCGTGACATTGGCGATCCGGTCCCGGTATCGGGCTTCACCGCTTGACACAAACCGCCGGTCTTATAAAATGATGCGCTTGATTTCGCGGGAATAGCTCAGTTGGTAGAGCGCAACCTTGCCAAGGTTGAGGTCGCCGGTTCGAGACCGGTTTCCCGCTCCAGTTAACGGAAAGCCTCGGTGCATCGCCGGGGTTTTTTCTTGCGGTTCCGCTTGCGGAATATCAGCTTTACAGGCTGGGTGGCAGAGTGGTTATGCAGCGGCCTGCAAAGCCGTGGACGCCGGTTCGATTCCGACCCCAGCCTCCATTTCAGCGCCGCCGGGTGATAGGGCACCGACGGGTATCAGGTAGGCCCCATCACCGGGTTTGTCACCCAGCTGCAGGGTTACCCCGCGGTAATACCTGGGTGGA
>JAYENI010000061.1:0-2963 GCA_034722015.1 Pseudomonadota bacterium | reverse complement strand
AGGATTATCGTTCGTCTTCAAGGCGCGGTAACGGGCGCATAGTCGTTCTATGCAACCGTTGCCGCAACGCCGAAGACGGACGAAAAGACAAGCAGGATGGTATGTCATTTTCCAGAAATCGCCTTAGGCGACCAACCCTATATCAAGGCCCTGGTCCCAGGGCATCACAACACTACCAAGATCGAAGGGAGACCACATGCAACTCAAAAAGCTGCAGAAATTCAATAGTGTGGCCATGGCGATGGCCGCTGCCACCCTGCTCGGGGGCTGTCAGGGCTACGGCGAGTCAAAGAGTGACTCGTCCGCGGCGTCGGCCAAGACGGATCTGTCGCACTGTTACGGTGTCAACAAGTGCGGCGGCCACAACGACTGCAAGGGTGCCGGGAACGCCTGCGCCGGCAAGGCATCCTGCAAGGGCCAGGGCTTCGTCGCCATGCCCGCCAAGGCCTGCGGCGACATCGGCGGGACGGTCAAGGACGATTGGCGCGGCAGCGTCGCCAAGGCTGATCTCACGCACTGCTACGGTGTCAACAAGTGCGGCGGCCACAACGACTGCAAGGGTGCCGGGAATGCCTGCGCCGGCAAGGCATCGTGCAAGGGACAGGGCTTCGTCGCCATGCCCGCCAAGGCCTGTGGTGACGTCGGGGGCAAGAACGGCTGATCCGCCGATCCCGCCCGCCACAGCGGCCGACGCCGCTGTGGCGTTTCGGCGAAACGGGCCAGCCAGGACGCTAACATGGCGGACAATTTTCTCGGTTTCGGCCTCGGCCTGCGCATCGATCACTTTCATCATGTCCTTTCCCGGCGTCCGCCGGTAGACTGGTTCGAGGTCATCTCGGAAAACTTCATGGTCGCGGGCGGCAAGCCCCGGTATTACCTGCACGCCATCCGCGAGCACTACCCCATGGTCATGCACGGCGTGTCGCTGTCGATCGGAAGCACCGACCCGCTGGACATGGACTACCTTCGAGACCTGAAGGCGCTGGCGAACGAGGTGCAGCCGGAGTGGATATCGGACCACCTGTGCTGGACCGCGGTCAGCGGCGCCAACACACACGACCTGATTCCCTTGCCCTATACCGAAGAGGCCATCGCTCACGTCGTCGAACGGATCGAGAGGGTCCAGGACTTCCTGGGCCGGCAAATCCTGATGGAGAACGTGTCGAGTTATGTGAGTTTCAAGGATTCCCGCATGACCGAATGGGACTTTCTCAATGAGGTGTCCCGCCGCGCCGACTGCCTGATCCTGTTCGACATCAACAACATCTACGTCTCCGCACGCAATCACGGTTTCGATCCCGTGACGTATATCGACGCCATCGATCCGGCGCGCGTACGCCAGTTCCACCTGGCCGGCGGCACGGACTATGGCGATTACGTGATCGATACCCATGATCGGGACGTTCCGGCCCCGGTCTGGGAGCTTTATGCGCGGGCGCTCGAGCGCTTCGGCCCCGTCTCCAGCATGGTGGAGCGCGATGCGAATATCCCCGAATTTCCCGTGCTGCTGGCGGAACTGGATATCGCCCGGCGCATTGCCGGCGAGGTATTGCCCGAACTGGCGCCCGAGCCCGCATGAGCAGTCTGCACAGTTTGCAG
Source organism: Pseudomonadota bacterium (assembly GCA_034722015.1). GTDB lineage: Bacteria > Pseudomonadota > Gammaproteobacteria > JAJDOJ01 > JAJDOJ01 > JAJDOJ01. Next base: position 1,364 of record JAYENI010000061.1, on the reverse strand, counting down.
ACGGAATTTCTTGCCTTCCTGCTGAGCGGCGATACACGTATTGCGGGTGAAATCGTCGATCAGGCACCGGTGGGCCGGGATACACGGCTCGCCATCTACGCCAACGCCTATCGTGTACGTCTTCGGGAAACACTGGAGACCGACCACGAAATGCTGGGCCTCTATCTGGGAGACGACCTCTGGGACCGGATGGTGAACGGGTATATCGACGCGCACCCTTCGCCCTACCGCTCGCTGCGTCAATACGGCGACGCCTTACCGGAATGGCTGCGCAGCCATCCGCCTTTCGCCGACTATCCCCAGATCGCGGAACTCGCCCACTTTGAGCGACGCCTGCTGGTCAGCTTCGATGCCGCCGATGCAAGCCGCGCCGACACCACCGAGCTGTCTGCGCTGCCGGCGGCGCGGTGGCCGGGCTTAAGGCTGCGCTTTCATCCCGGCGTACAACCCTTTCAGGTCGATTCGAATTGTGTCGAGATCTGGGAAGCGCTCAAGGCCGGCCATACCCCTCCGGACGCCGCCATGCAGCCGGACTCCCGGTGGCTGCTGTGGCGTGGCGAGGACCGGCTCACCCAGTTCCGCTCCTTGCCAGCGGAGGAGTCGGCCCTGCTTCACCACTTCCTGGCCGGCGGCGATTTCGCCGGCGCCTGCGAACTATTGCTATCTGCCCATAGTGAAGGCTCGGTCCCACAAATCGCGCTGGAGATACTGACTGGCTGGCTGGGAATCGGTTTGGTCAGGGAACTGGTCATAGAATGATGTCTGTCGTTATGTCTCACAACATACAGGTTGTCAGGGTCGCTTAACCGTTTGTCCTTTCCGCTCGCCCCTATCCGGGCACAACCCCAATCAAATCCCCACAAGCCCAGACCAGGGTTCCGGTGCCGACCACCCGGAAGCCCAGGTAGGCGGCTCTCAGCTTCGTCCCGCCCGTAGGGGGGGGGTACGGGCTGACCACCTGATTCCATCCAACACCTCCCTCCTTTTCTGTTCGCCCCACACCAACGACATACCCGGCTTAACGGTCAACAATTCTCAAACGCCGCCGCAGAGATATTTTTTCCCCACTTATTTCAGTGATTTGCAGATTTTTGACAGCCGAAATCAAGAATCTGGCACGCATTCTGCATTAATCAGGCCATGGACGGATAATCGTTCATAAACCTTGAACGCACAGATCTCATTCGAACCAGGAGAACACATCATGTTGAACATCAAAGACCTCGCAGACAGCAAAACCCTCGACCGCGACGCCATGGCCGCAGTCGCCGGCGGCTCCGGCTACGGTTTCCCCGGCTTCCCCTTCAAGGAAGTCTACAAACTCGACCAGCGCTCGTTCGACGTCAACGTCGAGGTCCTGCAGG
>JAYENI010000060.1:0-14378 GCA_034722015.1 Pseudomonadota bacterium | reverse complement strand
TGTCATCGTGAACCGATCCTGAATCTCAGGCGTGGCACGGAGTTCGTAGGTTGGGTTAGATGCGCAACAACACCAGGTTTCCCCTACAGCGACTCTACTTGGGCGCATCGTAACCCAACGGCCAAGTTTGGAAACCATCGAATTCGTTGGGTTACGGCGCACTCATGGCTCCTGCAGGAATGGCGGTTCCCGCTGGCAATCGCCTAACCCAACCTACGGTGTCATCGTGAACCGATCCTGAATCTCAGGTGTGGCACGGAGAAATAAAATTGGTGGACTGCGCTGCGCCTGTCCACCCTACCCATCTGATCCTGCGTGGCTATGGGAATGCAGGCTCACTCCATCAGATCGACCTCGATGCCCTGCTCCCTCAGGGCATCTGCCCGGGACGCGATGAAGCGCTGGAATTCCGATTGATCGCGGTAGGCGCCGCTGGCGACATAGTCCATCAGGGACTGGATGTGGAAGGTCCTGAGATAGGCATCCGCGCGAATGGCCTCCTTGCCGTCGGTACCGAAGAACACCAGGGCAGGCGCGTACTTGACGTCCAGGGCTCGGGCCCAGTCCTTCGCGGTCGTGTCACGTCCGTCCGGGGTCTGCACCGCCTCGTTCGACCACCTGTCCAGCACGGCCAGGTCGAATTTCGACAGCAGCGCCATACTGTCCTCACGCGACAGGATTTCCCCGTGCAATTCGTCACAGGCCCGGCACTGCTTTTGCTCGAAGAGGACCAGTAACGGCTTGCCGCTGGCCCTCATACCCTCGGCGAACCGGTAGGGCGGCTTCAACCAGGACGCGTCTGTGCGCAAATCTCCGGAGGCGGGCACGGGCGAAACGGTCGCGGCGTACTCGGCGAAAGTGAGTTCCTTCTCGTGCCTTCCACCCACATAGTCCAGCGCCGCGTCGAACCGGTGCGGGGGGAAGTACCCGTTGATCCGCAACGCCACCCCGCCATTCTCGTCGAGCATGACGAGGGTCGGCGTGAACATCACCTTGACGCTTTTCGCAAAGCCCTTCTCCGTGGTGTCCTCGCCCTTCAGCCCGGTCACCCCGCGATCACCCCACATGTTGATGGCGACGACATCGAACGACTCGCGTGTCTTTGCGGCGATGGCGGCCTGCCCGAAATTGTCCTGCATGAGCTTTTTGCAGTAGGGGCAACCATCCTGATAAAAGTAAAGCATCAGACGCCGGCCTTCGGCGGTCGCGTCCGCCAGGTCTTCACGAATATCCAGAAAGGAGTGACTGAACCACGCCGGGGCGTCCTGGTACCCGGGATTCACCATCCCCTCTTCCAGCGCCCCTTCCTGGCTCCCGGAAAGCGGTCCGGACCAGACGGGCAGCAGGCCCACCAGGACCCGGAAAGCGGCTCGATATCCAACCATTTGTCACCCTCCTCAGCCCCTGCCCCGGGGGGTTCCGGTCTGACGCGTCGAAAGGCCGCAATCACCCGGTGTCGATGCCGCGCAGGGGCAGATCGATTTCAGTACACACTGGCCGCAGTCCGGCCGGATACGGCAAACGTCCTTCCCGTGTCTGACGATCAGCGCATGGTACTCGTTATAGAGCGACGGGTCAGGTGGCAGCGCACCCTCGAACCGGTCTCTCAACCGGTCGTAGCTCTCGTCTCCCTTTATCATGCCAAGCCGCGAAAAGATTCGCCGCGTGTAGGCATCGATGACGAACACGCGCCGCCCGAAGGCAAAGAGCAGGATGTCGTCCGCCGTTTCGGGACCGATACCCCGAACCGAAAGGAGCTGCTCCCTGAGGGCGTCGGTGGACAGTTCGTCGAGTCGCTCGAATCCGCCCTGGCACAGGTACCAGTCGCAGTAGTCGGCGAGCCGCCGGGCCTTGACGTTGAAGTAGCCCGAGGGCCTGAGGTGTCGCGCCAGTGCCGCGCGCGGGGAATGATGGATCGCGGCCGCATCGAGCAGATCTGCGCGTTTGAGATTCGCGATCGCGCGCTCGACATTGCCCCAGGCGGTGTTCTGCGTGAGGACCGCACCGACCATGACCTCGAAAGGCGTCTCGGCAGGCCACCAGTGCTGTGGCCCGTACCGCCCGAGCATGCGGCGGTAGATACGGGAGAGGCTCCGCCGAGCCCCGCTCACTTGGGCGATTTGACAGAAATCGCCTTAGCCTTGCGGCGCGGCCTGCCCCCGGAGTGCGCACGGTGTTTTCCACGGGGCCGGGTCTTGCGGGCAAGACCCGGCAGCCCGGCCGCGGCGACCAGGGCCTTTGCCTCTACCGGTGTGAGTTCCCTCCAGCGACCGCGCTTGAGCCCGCCGCCGAGTTTCACCGGCCCGTAGCGAACACGGATCAGGCGACTGACCGGCAGGCCCTGGGACTCCATCAGTCGGCGCACCTCGCGGTTCCGGCCCTCGGCGAGCACCGCGTGATACCAATGATTCGTCCCGGAGCCACTCGCCAGGCTGAGCGAGGCGAATCGTGCGGTTCCGTCGTCCAGTTCCACGCCCGCCAGCAGGCGCTCTCGCATCCCGGCGTCGAGTTGTCCGTGGACGCGGACGGCATATTCGCGCTCGATCTCCGCCGAGGGATGCATGAGCCGGTTTGCCAGTTCTCCGTCGTTGGTAAACAGGAGCAGGCCGCTGGAATTGATATCGAGACGACCGACGTTGATCCAGCGGCCCAACCTTAGCGGCGGCAACGCAGAAAACACCGTTGGCCGGCCCTGGGGGTCACGGCGCGTCGTGACCTCGTCCTCGGGCTTGTTGTAGGCGAGTATCCGCAGCGTTTCCGGTGACCGGGAGCTCACCGGCCGCCCCCGGACCGTGATTCGGTCCCCGGGCGAGGCGCGGTCCCCGAGCTGTACGGTCTTGCCGTTCACCGTGACCTCACCCGCGGCGATCAGGACTTCGATCTCCCGGCGCGACCCGAGCCCGGCCGCGGCGAGGACCTTCTGCACGCGTTCCTTCGCATCTTCGGACGTTCGTCGACCGGATGGCGTTCTGGGTCTACGCATCGGCTTCAGGGGGCAGATTCCGTGGCGTCGACCTCCGGCGCCGGCTCGCGACGCACGGCGACGGATTCCGGCGTTTCGACGGCGGATGCTTCCGCTTCCGGGAGGGGGTGTCGCGCCCCGGTTTCCGCTGCATCGTCCGCGGATTCGCCTTCAGCCGCTGGCGCGGGCTGTTGCTCGAGATCCCCAAGCTGAAACTGGGGGTCGTGGCGATCGGGATCGACCGGGTCGGCAAGCGTGGGCAGATCGTCGAGTGAAGTCAGCCCGAAGTCGTCCAGAAAACGTTTCGTGCTGCCGTAGAGTGCCGGCCGGCCCGGTACGTCCTTGTGTCCGAGGACCCGGATCCATTCGCGATCCTGCAAGGTACGGACGATGTGGCTGCTCACCGCCACGCCGCGGATCGATTCGATCTCCGCGCGCGTGATTGGCTGACGGTATACGATCAGCGCCAGTGTCTCGAGCAGCGCGCGCGAATACCGGGGTGGTTTCTCTTCCCAGAGCCGGGAGACCCAGGGCTCGAGTTCCTGCCGGACCTGATAACGCCAGCCACCCGCCACGCGCACGAGTTCGTATCCCCTGCCCTCGCACTCGCGCTGCAACTGCTCGAGGGTGGCCCCGATCTCGTCCCGGGCAGGCGCGTCGGTGTCACCCCCGAACAGCGCCGCGATACGGTCCACATCCAGGGGGCGGGCGCCCGCCATCAGCCCGGCCTCGACGATCTGTTTGATTCGTGATCTATCCAACCGTGGCGTCCTCCCCCTTCAGCGCCTCGCCCGTGGCGGTCGGCACCTTGACGTGTATCGGCGCGTAGGGCGCGGCCTGTGCGAGTTCGATCATCCGCTCCTTGACCAGTTCCAGGATCGCCAGCAAGGTGACCACGACACCGTGCCGACCCTCTTCCGGCGTAAACAGGGAGGCGAACCCCACGAATCCTCCCCCTTCGACACGCCGCAGTACCCCGCACATTCGCTCGCGCACCGAAAGCGCCTCACGATGGATCTGGTGGTGGCTGTACATCTCCGCGCGCTCCAGAATGCTGCGAAACGCATTGAGGATCTCGACGAGTTCCACCCGGGGGTGCGGTGTCCGCCGCTGTAACTCCGGCGGCGAGGCAGTGACCTGAAACACGTCCCGGCCCATGATGGGCAGGGCGTCCAGATCCTCGGCCGCTTTCTTGAACCGCTCGTACTCCCGCAAACGCCGTATCAGTTCGGCCCGCGGATCGTCCTCGTGACCCTCCTCCACCGGTCGCGGAAGCAGCATGCGCGACTTGATCTCTGCCAGCATCGCCGCCATCACCAGATACTCCGCGGCGAGTTCCAGCTGGAGTTCCTTCATCAGCTCGACGTACTCGATGTACTGCCGCGTGATCTCCGCGATGGGAATATCCAGTATGTCGAGGTTCCGCCGCTTGATCAGATACAACAGCAGGTCCAGTGGCCCCTCGAAGGTTTCGAGAAAGACCTCGAGCGCCTCGGGCGGAATATACAGATCCTTCGGCAGCTGTGTGACGGGTTCCCCCATAACACGTGCGACCGGCTCGGGCAGTTCGCCCGGGGCGCCGTCCACAGTTGCCGGACCTTCCGGCGAACCGGGCGCCGGGTCCACCTCGTCCGAGGCAATGCCTTGCTCGCCGCTCGTCACCGGTATGCCAGACCGACTGCCTTGCGAACATCGTCGAGGGTATCTCGCGCCAGTTCACGCGCTGCCTCGGTCCCTTCCGCGATGATGGTGCGCACCGCCATCATATCGTCCTCGTACTCGCGGGCGCGCTCCCGAATCTCCCGGATCTCGGCGACCACCGCATCGATCACCGGTTGCTTGCATTCCACGCAGCCGATACCCGCGGACCGACACCCCTCGCACACCCAGTCACGCACCGAATCGTCCGAGTACACCTGGTGCAACCGGAATACCGGGCACTTCAGCGGATCTCCCGGGTCCGAGCGCCTGACGCGGGCCGGGTCCGTCGGCATGGTGCGCAGTTTTTTCTCCACGACCGCGGGGTCTTCGCGTATGCCGATCGTGTTGCCGTAGGACTTGGACATCTTCTGTCCGTCCAGCCCCGGCATCTTCGAGGCCCGGGTCAGCAGCGCCTGCGGCTCCGGCAAGATGATCCTGCCGGTACCTTCCAGATACCCGAACAGGCGTTCCCTGTCGCCCACGGAGATATTCTGCTGGGATTGCAGCAATGCATGGGCAACCTCCAGGGACTGTTCGTCCCCCTTTTCCTGGAAGCTGCGACGCAGCTTCCGATAAAGCTTGGCGTTCTTCTTGCCCATCTTGGTGATGGCGCGCTCGGCCTTCTCCTCGAAACCGGTCTCGCGCCCGTAGAGGTGATTGAAACGCCGCGCCACTTCACGCGTCAATTCCACGTGCGCCACCTGGTCCTCGCCCACCGGCACGTGGCCCGCCCGATAGATGAGGATGTCGGCGGACTGGAGCAACGGGTAGCCGAGGAACCCGTAGGTCGCCAGATCCCGTTCGCGGAGCTTTTCCTGCTGGTCCTTGTAACTGGGGACCCGCTCGAGCCAGCCCAGGGGGGTGATCATCGACAGCAGCAGGTGCAACTCCGCGTGTTCCGGTACCCGCGACTGTATGAACAACTTGGCGGCGCCGGGATTGACACCGGCCGCGAGCCAGTCGACGACCATGTCCCACACGCTCTGCCCGATGATCCCGGGCTCGTCGTAGTGCGTCGTCAGGGCATGCCAGTCGGCCACGAAAAAAAGGCATTCGTAACTGTGCTGCAGTTCGATCCAGTTGTGCAGGACACCGTGCAGATGACCCAGGTGAAGGCGTCCGGTGGGACGCATGCCCGAGAGGACACGCTGGTTCTGCACTGGGTTGTTTGAGAGCATGTCAGCCTAACAGTTTGTTGAAGAAATCCGGGGTGAGTGCGAGACACGGAAAAAGTTGGCGAATCATTTGTCGGGAACGCATTCTCGCGTCAGACCCCACGGGGTGAGGCTCATGAATGAGCCGAAAAAAAATGCAGTTTACACGGAGTAAATGGGCATTTTACAAAGTACATCCCGGCAATCGCCTGGAGCCGCTCCAATGTGTTCCGGACGAATTGGTGGCCCGAATTTTAGCCGCATGAGGGATTATCAGGCGCCTGCTAGAAAGGCAGATTGAAAACCTGAAAGATCACGGTTTTCATCATGTCGAACGGTCCCGAGAGCAGCTTGCCGAGTATGCCCAGAAACAGAAGACCCAGCAGGATGAACAGGCCATAGGGTTCAATGAGGGAATATTTTCTTGCCCACTCATTCGGCAGGACACCCGCCACCACCCTCCCGCCATCGAGGGGAGGCAGCGGAAGCAGGTTGAGGAGCATCAGGATCAGATTGATGACTATGCCCGCCTGACCCATGTAGATCATGGGTTTCGCGGCCCACTCCCAGTCGCCCAGAAGCGCCAGGCCGATGCGCGCCACCACGGCCCATCCCAGCGCCATGACCAGATTGGAGAGCGGCCCCGCGACGGCCACCACGGCCATGTCGCGTTTCGGGTTGCGCATGCGCGCCGGATCGACCGGGACCGGTTTCGCCCAGCCGAACACGAAACCGCCGACTGCCAGCAGAATGGCTGGGACCAGCACGGTGCCGATCGGGTCGATGTGACGAAGGGGGTTGAGACTGAGCCTGCCCGCCTGCTCGGCGGTCAGGTCGCCGAAATGCCTGGCGGTCCATCCATGCGCCACCTCGTGGAGGGTGACGGCGAACAGCACCGGCAACGCCCAGATGCTCAGGGTCTGGAGTATGTTCATCTTGTGCGGCGATTATACGCCATGGATCACGTCGTCGCAGGGTCTGAATCGCCGGCCGACAGGCGGAGGCTCGTGTTCCCGAAAGCAGGGCGAGCCTGCATGGCCGGGGCTCCCGTGGGCACCGGAAAGTGCTGCCTGCCGAGCCCCGTTCATGCGTGTTCCAGCCAGTCGACCCGTCCCTTGCCGTGCCGCAAGACCTCCGGCGCGTCACCCATCAGGTCGATAATCGTGGTGGGCTCGATCCCGCAATAACCGCCGTCGATGACGAGGTCGACCTGGTGTTCGAGACGCTCACGCATCTCCCAGGGGATCGTCATCGCGATATCGTCCTCCGAAAGTCGCAGCGTCGTGCTCATCAGCGGCTCGCCGAGTTCCTCGAGCAGGCACTGGGCGATACGGTTGTCGGGTACTCGCAGCCCGATCGTCTTGCGTTTTGGCGTCTGCAACCGGCGCGGCACCTCGTGGCTCGCCCTAAGGATAAATGTGTAGGGGCCCGGCGTAAGCCCCTTCATCAGGCGGTAGGCGCGATTGTCCACGCGTGCGAACACCGAAATCTCGGACAGGTCCCGGCAAACCAGGGTGAAGTGGTGGCGTTCGTCGGTATGCCGCAGCCGATGCATGCGCTCCATCGATCGCTTGTCACCCAGACTGCAGCCCAGTGCATAGCAGGAATCCGAGGGATAGACGATCAACCCCCCGTCGCGCACGATGTCCGCGGCCCGGGCGACAAGCCGGTGTTGCGGGTTGTCCGGATGGATCTCGAAAAACTGGCTCATCAGGGGCCACCGCGCGGTCTTTGCAAAAAAGCGCGGATTCTAAGCCCTGCAGGCCGGTAATACTATCGATTTTCGAGGTGTTATGCGGGAGCAGGCACCACCGGACCGGTCAGTGGTCAGTGGTCAGTGGTCAGTGGTCAGTGGTCAACCATACACGGTTTACGAAAGCAGCGAGTAAGCCAGGCCGACGGCGGCGCATGCGCCGATCACCGAGACGATGCCAATCCTGTATCGGAACAGGGCGACAAACGCGGCGATTCCGATCAGGGCGGAAAACCATTCAAAGGTGTCTCCGAATCCCCGTGGCCAGAGTACGTGGTACGCAAAGAATACCGCCAGATTGAGAACGACCCCGACCACCGCGGCGGTGATACCGGTCAACGGCGCCGTAAAAGTGACCTCATGCCGCGTCGCTTCCACCGCCGGCCCGCCCAGTAGAATGAACAGGAACGATGGCAGGAAGGTGAAAAGCGTCGCGACCCCTGCTCCCGCCGCACCTGCCAGCGGCAGCATGTCGGGCCCGAAGATCTCCCTGTTCCATCCGCCCACGAAGCCGACGAATGCGACCACCATGATCAGGGGACCCGGTGTCGTCTCCCCGAGCGCAAGACCGTCGATCATCTGCGTCCCGCTCAGCCAGGCGTAGTGTTCCACGCCCCCTTGATAGACATAGGGCAGGACAGCATAGGCGCCACCGAAGGTGACCAGCGCCGCCTTGGTGAAGAACCAGCCCATCTGCGTCAGCGTGCCTTCCCAGCCCCAGGCCATTGTAAGCAGGGCCATCACCGCACCCCAGAGAAGAAGTCCCGTCAGGGCGAACCCGATGAACCGGCCCCACCTGAATCGCGCATGCGCCGGAACCGGGGTGTCGTCATCGATAATCGCCGGACCGAGCGAGTCCTCTGACTCACCATGGTGACCACCCGCCCTGAATTTATCGGGTGCGAAGCGTGACCCCGCGTAACCGATGACGCCGGCCGCGAGCACGATATAGGGAAACGGCACGCCGAAAGCGAAAATCGCGATGAACGCCAGTACGGCCATGGCGCGCAGCACGTTGTTCTTCAGCGCCCGGGATCCAATGCGGTAGGCCGCGAAGACAACGATCGCCGTGACCGCGGGCTTGATGCCGTACAGGATACCTTCGACGACCGGCACATCGCCCCAGGTCAGGTAGATCCATGTCAGGGCCATGAGAATGAAAAGTGACGGCAGGACAAACAGGACTCCCGCGAGAATGCCGCCCGCCACACCGTGCATCAACCAGCCGATGTAGGTCGCCAGTTGCTGCGCCTCCGGCCCCGGCAGGACCATGGTGTAGTTGAGCGCATGCAGAAAGCGGTGCTCGGAGATCCATCTGCGCTTCTCCACCAGTTCCTGGTGCATCATGCTGATCTGGCCCGCCGGCCCGCCAAAACTGATAAATCCCAGCTTGAGCCAATAGACGAGTGCTTCGCGAAACGGCACCGATGCCGGCTGCCCCGCAACTTCCTGTGAAACTGTTGACACCCTGACTCCTTTCCCGTGCTTGTCCTGTTGTCGTGAACCGCCGTGGCGGCGGGCTGCAGGGCCGGACTTTAACCCATCTAGCTCCCGAACTGCGTCCGGCTATATTTCTTGCCCACACACGGAATCGGCAATTTACGTCGCGTCGTTCAAATTGCGCCGCCCTCCCCGCTCGCCAGTTCCTGCTTCCGCTACTCCGGGCATACTCGCCCCCGTGAAACCGGTCAACTGGCCGCGCTATCACTCATAGTTCCCTTGCGGTAACATACCGCTCCCTCGACCCTGGCTGGCGACGACGACCCAATGAAGTTCCTGTTCGACATCTTCCCGGTGTTGCTCTTTTTCCTGGTGTACCAGGTCTACGGGCACCTGCCTCCGGACGCCACCACAATGCTCGAATCCCTGCTGCCTGGGGCAAGCGAGGCGCCTGGCAAGACCGGGGCGATCTACCTGGCCACCGCGTCGGCGATCGCGGCCTCGTTCGTGCAGGTCGGTCTCTACTGGTTGCGGCACCACAGGTTCCACAAGATGCACCTGGTGTCGCTCGTGCTCATTACCCTGTTCGGCGGCGCCACACTGGTGTTACGGGACCCGACCTTCATCAAGTGGAAGCCAACGATCCTCGAGTGGGTATTCGCCACTGCGTTCCTCGCCAGCGGATCTTTCGGTAACAAGACACTGGTCGAACGCATGCTCGGACACGCGATCGACGTCCCCGGGGACGTCTGGCGGCGCGTCAATTTCGCGTGGGTGGCGTTCTTTGTGGTTGCGGGACTGGCCAACCTCTATGTGGCCTACGGATACAGCGAGTCCACCTGGGTCAATTTCAAGATGTTCGGGATGACCGGGATTACGTTCCTGTTCACTTTTGCTTCGGCCGTCTATCTCGCCCGCCACATGGCCGGGCAGGAAACGAGCGCCGGCTGATCCGGTATCAGCAAGACCATGCTCTACGCCGTCATCGCCGAGGACACGGAGAACAGCCTGGAAGGCCGCAGGGCCACGCGACCCCGGCATCTGGAGCGCCTCGAGGCGCTGAAGCGCGAGGGACGACTCGTCCTCGCCGGACCTCATCCCGCGGTGGATGCGACCGACCCGGGCGCGGCGGGATTCACCGGCAGCCTGGTCGTGGCGGAGTTCGATTCGCTGGACGACGCCCGGGCATGGGCCGACGCCGACCCATACATTGAAGCAGGGGTCTATGCCCGCGTCACGGTCAAACCTTTCCTCATGGTGCTGCCCTGATTTCGACCGACATTTCAGGTCCAAACGGGGCCACGTCAATCATCGGGTCCGCGGCCGCCGCCCGGACCTGACCCATTACATAACCCACTTTCATTCAAGGAAGCCCTTATGAATCAATTCGGAACCCGCGCGCTGTCCCCCCTGCTCCTCGGGGCATTGCTGGCCGGCGCGTGTACTCAGCAGGATGCGCCCGCCGCCGCGGAGACCGCGGCCGGCGAGAAGGTCACCTCGCAACCGGCGGCCCCTGGGGGTGAAGTCCCGGCCGGCGTGCTGGCCACCGTCAACGGGGTATCTATCACGCAGGGCACGCTGGAGCCGCTTCGCACGCGCCAGGGCAACGAGGGCCTCGATCAGGACGCCCTGGTGCAGGAGGCGATCAATGTCGAACTCATGAAACAGGCCGCCGACAAGGAGGGCATCTCCGAAAGTCCGGCGGTCACGGCCAAGCTGGAGAGTCTGCGGACCCAGGTCCTGGCCAGCGAAGTACTGAGGGCACATGTCGCCGGATTGTCCATCGACGACGCGGCGTTGAAAGTGGAGTACGACAAACAGATCGCGGGCAACCCGGGCAAGGAATTCAAGGCTCGACACATCCTGGTTGCCGACGAGCAGACGGCCAAGGACGTGATCGCGAAGCTCGACGGCGGCGCGGATTTCGCTGAACTGGCAAAGACGACTTCGACCGGACCCTCGGGGCCGAAAGGGGGCGACCTGGGCTGGTTTCAACCGGCAACGATGGTCCCCGAATTCGCGGCGGCCGCTTCCGAAATGAACAAGGGGGAATACAGCAAGACGCCGGTACAGACCCAGTTCGGCTGGCACGTGATCCTGCTGGAAGACGTCCGCACGCCGGAACCGCCGCCTTTCGATGACGTCAAGGACCAGCTCAGGCAGATCCTCGTTCAGCAGTCGCTTCTCGACTACCTGAAGGAGCTTCGGTCCGGAGCAACGATCAAAATCGCGGGTTCCGACGGCGGCTGAGTGGCCCGCAACCAACCTTACGCCTGGTCAATGCACATAGTTTCCGCGACGGTCGCCGGGTCGCGTGATCGGGGCGGAAATCATGTCTTGCACCCCGGGGGGAAAGCGTCTATAACGAGCAGCTTCAGGCTGCGTGTCGGCCCGCATTCAGGCTGCCTGCCGTTCCCGCAGCGACAGGTACCTCCGAGGGGGGCCTAGCCCCGGTATTGTGCGCGATACGCACCGATTTCACTTTCACAGCAAACCCGTAGAGATAAAGTAAAGGAGAGCAATTTCATGTCGAGTATCACCAAAGGTATTACCGTATTTCTGATGGCCTTCGCCCTGTCACTGGTCTCGTCCTCGGTCCTTGCTGAAAAGAAGGAAGAGGCCAAGCCCGTGGGTTACATCGACTTCACTTCCAAGGAAGTCGCGCTGATTTTTGGTCTGGGCTGGGGAAAGGGTGAGTTGCGCATGGACGGAGAGCGCATCCCCCTGAAGGGACGTATTCTCAGCCTCGGAGTACAGGCGACCATCGCCAAGTCCGAACTCACCGGCAATGTCTACCACGCGAAGACCCCTGAAGACGTCGCCGGCAGCTACAACGCCACCGGCGCCAGCGCCGCGGTCTTCAAGGGCGCGGGCGAGGCGATCCTCAAGAACGAAAAGGGCACGGTGTTGAAGGTCTGGTCAACGACGAAGGGCTTTGACGCCTCCGCTGCGATCGGGGGCCTGACCCTCGAACTGGTTGACTGAGATCACGGTTAACGGAAGATACCCGGGCTTCCAGGGCACTGCCGGCGCCATGCCGGCAGTGCCTGTTTTTTCACACAGGGCAAGGTCCGGATCCGGGCGCTCTGCGGCATCCATGCGCTGACCTTCCCGTAAGGCGCCGATGCAGGACACAGACCCGACCCCCAAGATCCGGTTGTCCCGCTCTGGAGACCCGGTCGTCCAGCTGGTGCTCGCGGGGGCCTGGACCCTGGACCGCGATTTTCCCTCCGACGAAGCGGTCCGGAAACTGCTGACGAAACCGTCCCCGCCTCAAACACTGGAATTCCAGGCCCAGGCCGTCTCCGCGTGGGACAGCGGCCTGCTGACTTACCTGCTGGGCATTATCAAACTGGCGCACTCAAACGGGGTGGAGACAGACCTTTCGGGACTCCCGGGCGGGGTGCAAAGGCTCATCGCCCTGTCGCTTGCGGTGCCGGAGCACCACACGCCTCACGCGGAACCCGTTCGTATCGGTGTGACGGAACGTGCAGGACGTGCCTGGATCGCCGCGGCCCGGGGGGCGACCGGCTTCCTCGAATTCCTCGGCCAGACCGCGCTGGCATTTTCCACCTTCCTGCGAGGCAAGGCGCGGTATCGACCCGCGGATTTTCTGTTGCTGCTTCAGGAGGTGGGCGCCCAGGCGCTGCCGATCGTCAGCCTGGTCAGTCTGCTGGTGGGGTTGATACTCGCGTTCATCGGTGCGGTGCAACTGCGGCAGTTCGGCGCCGAGATCTACGTTGCAGACCTGGTGGGGATCGCCATGGCCAGGCAGATGGGCGCCCTGATGACCGCTATTATCCTCGCCGGGCGCACCGGGGCCGCCTATGCGGCGCAGCTGGGCACCATGCAGGCCAACGAAGAAATCGACGCCCTGCGAACACTCGGCATCTCCCCGATCGAGTTCCTCGTCGTTCCGAGGGTATTCGCCCTGGTTCTCATGATGCCGCTGCTGAGCGCGTACGCCGTATTGATGGGCATTCTCGGCGGCGCCCTGGTGTGCGTGACCTCGTTCGACATCAGCTTCATGGAGTACTACAACGAGACGATCATCACCATCAGGATGGCCGATTTCGCGGCGGGCATGGTCTACACTGTGGTATTCGCCGTTATCGTCGCGCTCTCCGGTTGCCTGCGCGGCATACAGTCGGGAAGAAATGCATCGGCCGTGGGCGTAGCCACGACCTCCGCGGTGGTCACGGCGATCGTCTGGATCGTCGTCGCCGACGCCATACTGACCGTGCTCTTCGATGCCATCGGTTTCTGACCGAACAACGATGCGCGGCCCCACGAAAGCGCCGCCCCACATCGTCGTGAGCGGCCTCACCATGGCCTATGGTGACTTCGTCATACAGCGGGACCTCGAATTCACGATCCGCCGCGGCGACATCTTTGTGATCATGGGCGGCAGCGGTTGCGGCAAGAGCACGCTGATGCGCGCCATGATCGGTCTGCTGCCCCCGGCGAAGGGCAAGGTCACCATCGACGGCGTCAGTTTCTGGGATGCCTCGGCGGATGAGCGGGACCGTATGATGCATCGTTGCGGTGTCACCTATCAGGGCGCCGCGCTCTGGAGTTCGATGACCCTCGCCGAGAACGTGTCATTGCCCCTTGAACAGTACACCGAGCTGCCCACCGGCATGATTCGGGATCTGGTCGAGCTTAAACTGTCGCTGGTCGGACTGGCCGGTTTTGGCGAGTATTATCCTTCCGAGATCAGTGGCGGCATGCGCAAAAGGGCGGGGCTCGCCCGGGCCATCGCACTGGACCCGGACATCCTGTTTTTCGACGAGCCGTCCGCAGGGCTCGACCCGATCAGCTCGCGACGCCTCGACGACCTGATCGCCGAGCTGCGGGACAGCCTGGGCGCGACGGTTGTGCTGGTGACGCATGAGCTGCCGACGATCTTCGGCATCGGAAACAATTCTGTGTTTCTCGACGCGGATACCAGGACGCAGCTCGCCACGGGCAACCCGAATACACTGGTGGCGGAGTCTCCGGACCCCCGGGTAAGGGCGTTTCTCACCCGGGGAGAGTCTGACGCCCCATCCCCTCAACTACCGGCTGGAGGGAATTCTTGAGCAAGCAGGCCAACCCGAAGCTTATCGGTGCCTTCGTCCTGGGCGCCATCGCTCTGGTCCTGATAACACTGTTCGTGTTCGGGTCGGGAAAGCTGTTCAAGCAGACGATCACCGTGGTGATGTATTTCCAGGGATCCGTCAACGGGCTGGACGTGGGGGCGCCGGTCAAACTGCGCGGCGTGACCCTCGGCAGGGTGTCGCGAATCAGTCTCGTCTACGACACGAAACGGGACGTCCTGCTCATTCCCGTCATCGCCGAGCTGGAACCGACGCTTCTGGTGACCGAC
>JAYENI010000059.1:0-14650 GCA_034722015.1 Pseudomonadota bacterium | reverse complement strand
TCCCCGGCAAGCCCCGTCCGTGAATACCTCGACGACATCAGACACCTGCGCTTTCCCTCGTGGAGGTATTCACGGACGGGGCTTGGCGGGGAAACCCGGGGCCGGGTGGATGGGGTGCGGTGCTGCGGTACCGCGGGCGGGAGCGGTCTCTCAGCGGCGCGGAGTCCCGTACGACGAACAACCGCATGGAACTGATGGCGGCAATCGTGGCGCTCGAGACGCTCAAGCGCGAGTGCGAGGTGGCGCTGACAACCGACTCGAAGTATCTACGGGATGGCATCACCCAATGGATAGAGAACTGGAAGGCCAGGGGCTGGCGGACGGCCGCCAGAAAACCGGTCAAGAACGAAGACTTGTGGAAGCGACTGGACGGGGCAGTCTCGCGCCACGAGGTCAAATGGCACTGGGTCAAGGGGCACAGCGGACACCGTGAGAATGAATTGGCCGACCAGCTGGCCAATGAGGCGATCGACGGGATGTTGCAGCGGTGAACGCGGGTCGGATTCGTCATCGGACAGCTATCAGCAAACGGCAAACGGGGCGCGGCGTTGCATGAATTCGGTTCGGGGGTGAAATGATGCGGCAGATTGTACTCGACACCGAGACGACGGGTCTGGACCACTCGCAAGGGCACAGGATCATAGAGATCGGTTGCGTGGAAATGGTCAATCGGAGACCGACCGGGGAGCGTTTTCACCAGTATCTCCAGCCCGATCGCGAGATCGATGACGGCGCCGTGGCGGTCCACGGGATTACCAGCGATTTCCTTTCTGACAAACCGCGTTTCGGTGACGTGGTAGAGGCATTCCTGAAATTTGTGGACGGCGCCGAACTCGTGATCCACAACGCGCCCTTCGATGTCGGCTTTATCAACGCAGAGCTTGCGCGTGTGCCCGGGGTCGGAGGTCCGGTGGAAAGCCGTTGCGGGGTGCTGGATACGCTGGCGCTGGCGCGGAAAAAGCACCCCGGGCGAAAAAACAATCTGGATGCGCTGTGCAAGCGTTACGGCATCGACAATTCGGATCGCGACCTGCACGGAGCATTGCTCGACGCTCGCATACTGGCGGACGTCTACCTTGCGATGACAGGCGGGCAGGCCAGCCTGGCGCTGGTCGGCGAAACCGGCTCCGGTGCTGGCGAAGGGGAAGGTCCGCGCCCGGTTCGTAGCGACCGGCCGGCGCTGCGTGTCGTGCGGGCGACCGAGGCCGAACGCGAGGCGCACGAGGAACGCCTGAGGGAGATTGAGCGTGCCAGCGGCGGGACTTGCCTCTGGATCGACATGGAAACCGGTGGTGAGGCGCCCCGGGAACCGCAGGGTAGTTAACTTACTGTAACAGGATCAGCCCTTCTTCAGGACGCGCTGCTGTTCCCGGCGCCAGTCGCGTTGACGCTCGACCTGGCGCTTGTCGTGTTGCTTCTTGCCTCGCGCCAGTCCGATCTCCAGCTTGGCGCGCCCGCGTTTCCAGTACATAGAGAGCGGTACGATCGTGTAGCCGCTGCGTTCGACGGCGCCCACGAGCCGGTCCAGTTCCCGGCGGTGCATCAGGAGCTTGCGTGTCCGTACGGGATCGGGTGAGATATGAGTGGACGCGGTGGCGAGTGGCGAAATGTGGGCGCCGATCAACCAGGCTTCCGCACCCTTCATCAGGACGTGGCTTTCTTTCAGCTGCAGGCGACGGTCCCGCAGGCTCTTGACCTCCCAGCCCTGCAGCGCGACTCCCGCCTCGAAGGTGTCCTCGATAAAATAGTCGTGGCGGGCCTTGCGGTTGACGGCAATTCTTGCGGAACCGGGGCCTGTTTCTTTCTTCTTCTTTCCCATCGGAACATTATACCCGTTACCCGGTGGCCTCCGCCCTGCTCCGTCCAGGCAACTGCTGTTCGGGTCTCCGGCCGGATTGCCGCAGGGAAACCGGATGCGGCGATCGTGATTCTTGCTCGCCCGTGCCCTGCGGCGACCGGGTTAACCTGACGTCCGCCGGGGTTGCCGACGGTGCCCGGAGATACCGTCCTGGCAATTACGACCCCGGTCGCGCCCTGCAAGGAACTGTCGGGAGCCTCTACTCCCACACGTTCACGGCTATTGGCATTTCTTGTGCCATTTCGAAAAATCCCACACAATATCCGCGCATCCTTAATTCGGGGGGAGGCGTGCCAACCAATCGGACATCGATTCATGGGGAGTGGTCGAACCGTCTGGCTTTCATACTGGCCGCGACCGGTTCGGCTGTCGGTCTGGGAAATATCTGGAAGTTTCCCTACGTCGCCGGTGAGAACGGCGGTGGTGCTTTCGTCCTGGTCTATCTGATCTGCGTGGCCGTCATCGGCATCCCCATCATGATCTCGGAGGTGATGCTGGGTCGACGCGGGCGACAGAGCCCGATCAATACCATGCGCACACTGGCGAACGACGAGGGGCGGAGTCGCCACTGGTCGTTGCTGGGCTGGATGGGGGTTCTCGCAGGCCTGCTGATCCTTTCGTATTACAGCGTGATCGCAGGATGGTGCCTGTCCTATGTCTTTCGTTCGGCAGCGGGTGTCTTCACCGGGGCCGATGCGTCCTACGCCGGCGCGGTCTTCGACGGCCTGGTCGGGGATCCCGAGCGGCTTCTCGGCTGGCATACCCTGTTCATCGTCATCAGTATGATCGTCGTCGCGCGCGGCGTGACTTCCGGCATCGAACGCGCGGTTCGTTTTCTGATGCCTGCCCTGTTCGTGCTGCTGATTCTGCTGGTGGGATACGCCATGTCTCAGGGAGAGTTCATGCAGGGGGTCGCGTTCCTGTTCGAGCCCGATTTCAGTAAACTGGACGCCGAGGCCATCCTGACGGCCATGGGGCAGGCGTTTTTCAGCCTCAGTCTCGGCATGGGGGCGATCATGATCTACGGGTCGTATCTTCCCCAGGACGCCGCGATCTCGGGCACCAGTATCATCGTCGCGCTTTCCGATACCGCCGTAGCCCTCGTGGCGGGCCTGGCGATATTCCCTCTTGTATTCGCGCACGGCCTCGAACCGGCCCAGGGACCGGGGCTGATCTTCAGGATCCTGCCGATCGCCTTCGGTCAGATGCCCGGCGGTGTCCTGTTCGGTACGCTTTTCTTCGTGCTGCTCGTATTCGCGGCCTGGACCTCGGCGATTTCACTGATCGAACCCGCCGTCACATGGTTCGTCGAGAACCACGGACTCACCCGCGTACACGCGACGGTGATCGGCGGAATCGTCACCTGGGCGTTGGGACTCGGCACGGTGTTCTCCTTCAACATCTGGTCGGATTTCACGGTCTTCGGCAAGAACTATTTCGAGGTGCTGGACTACCTGACCGCGAACATCATGCTCCCCCTTGGTGGATTGCTGATCGCGGTATTCGCGGCCTGGCTGATGCGGGAGAGCGCGTCCCGTGATGAGCTGGCGCTGGACACCAGGGTCTACAGGATCTGGCAATTTCTGCTCAGGTACGTGACCCCTGTCGGCGTGACGCTGGTGTTCCTGAACGCCATCGGCGTGATCTGAATGGCTTGGGGACACTGAACGGGTGAGCAGGAAGACTGCAGTACAAGGCGGTTGGGGCCCGGCGAGCCGAATGGATCATCGGGACGGTCGGTGTCGTGGGCGCCTGGCGGCGGCGAGACGCGCTGTCGCAGTCAGCCATGCAGGGATTGCTTCGTGACGACGATCAGCCGAAGTGCGCTGGTACCCTTTCCGGCCGCCGAGATGTACGGTCTCGTCAATGATCTCCGTTCCTACCCTGATTTCCTACCTTGGTGCGATGAGGTGGTGATTCATGGCGAGAGTCCGGACGAGATCGAGGCGACCATCCGATTTTCCAAGCGCGGACTCGCCGCCGCGTTTACCACACGCAACCGGTTGCAGGTCAACAAGATGATCGAGATGCGGCTCGTGGACGGCCCGTTTCGACACCTGCAGGGGTTCTGGCGTTTCGAACAGGTTGGTGAAGCAGGCTGCAAGATCAATCTTGATATGGATTTCGAGGTTGGCAACCCCGTGTTGCGTCTTACGGTCGGACCGGTGTTTCAGCAGATCGCCAATTCGCTCATGGATGCCTTTGTTGTCAGGGCCCAGGAAATTCATGGCGGTTGACGAGACCATCACGGTCGAGGTGGCCTTCGCGTTGCCGGGCGAGCAGGCAATTATCGAAATACAGGTCCCGAAGGGAACCACGGCGGAAAGGGCGGTGGGGGTGTCGGGTATTCGTGACCGTTTCCCGGAGATCGATCTTTCGATCCACAGGCTTGGGATCTTCGGCAAGCCGGTACCCCGGGACCATGCCCTGCTCACCGGCGACCGCGTCGAGATCTATCGTCAGTTAATCGCCGATCCGAAGGAAGTGAGAAAGCGGCGTGCCGCCCAGGGCAAGGCGATGAAGAAAGGCGGTGGCCCGATCACGGGCGAGAAGAATAGCGCCTGATTGTCGCCCTTGCGGCACCGACCCCGGATACCTCGGGAAACGCAGGCCGGCTGTCATTGGCCTTAGGCGATTTCTGTCAAATCGCCTTATTGCTCAGGCAGACTGGTCCGGGTCTTCCCCGGATTCGACTTCGGGCCTGTCAATGCGCGTGACCCGACCACCCTCGAACGTAATGGTGAGCACCCGTTCGATCGCGGGGCGTTTGCCCGGTTTCAGATAGTACACGTAGTACCACTTGTCAGGACGAAACGGGTCCGACGCGACGGGTGTGCCCATCAGGAAAGTCACCTGTTCCGGTGTCATCCCGACCCGAAGTTGGTCGATCGCTTCCTGGGGCAGGGCGTTACCTTGCTGGACGTCGATGCGGTGGACCGAAAACGGGTTCCAGCTGCAGGCACCCACAGTTACCAACGTCAGAAGAGTGACAAACAGGGGAATCTTTCTCATAATCATTCGTAATATTTGTAAGAAACCACTCGATTCAGGGGGTGTACGCCCGCTGCCGCGCGAGTTCCGATGGCGAAACTGCCATGTTAATGGGAATGGCCGCGAAATCAAAAGGGTCCTTCCCTGCGCAACTGACCCCGAATCCAAGGAGCAAGGCATGGAAAGTCAGGATCTCAGAAAGGCAGGCCTGAAGGTCACCCTGCCGCGCCTAAAGATCCTCGAAATCCTCGAGAATTCCGCCGACCACCATCTCTCTGCAGAGGATATCTATAAAATTCTGCTGGATAGCCGGGAGGAGATTGGTCTGGCCACGGTATACCGTGTGCTGACGCAGTTCGAGGCAGCGGGAATCGTGCACAGGCACCATTTCGAAGGCGGCCAGGCGGTTTTCGAACTCAATCGCGGGCACCACCACGATCATATGGTGTGCAGCAAGACGGGCAAGGTGGTGGAGTTCTTCGACGAGACCATCGAGAGACGGCAGCGAGAGATCGCCGAGGAACACGGGTTCAGGATCACTGACCATTCCCTCATCCTGTACGGGGAGTTTGTCGATGAGAATGATCCCTAGGAGCCGGACCGACCGTGAAGTAATCCCTCAGGCCGGTCCGGCGCCCAGCATCTCCGCGGCGTGTGCGCGTGTCTGCGCGGTGACGCGAATCCCGCCCAGCATGCGCGCGATTTCCTCGACACGCTGTTTGTCGTCGAGCGCCTGAATCCTGGAAACCGCCGAATCGCCTGTCGCGGTCTTGTTGACCTGGAAATGATGGTGGGCCTGGGCGGCGACCTGGGGCAGATGTGTGACGCACAGGACTTGCCGTTGCTCGCCGAGCGCCCGCAGCTGTCGTCCCACCGTTTCCGCAACCGCGCCGCCGATGCCGGCGTCGACTTCGTCGAAGACCAGCGTCGGAATCCTGAGGTCGCGTGCTGCCACCATCTGGATGGCGAGGCTCAGACGAGACAGTTCTCCACCGGAAACGATCCGGTTCATGGCCCCTGCCGGCGCACCCGGGTTGGTGCGGACCCGGAACTCCACGTGATCGCATCCGCTCGCGGACATGCGGTCCCTGTCGAGCGGCCTGGACTCGACCAGTAACTCGCCGCCTTTCATGCCGAGTTCCTGCATCGCCCGTGTGGCGTCATGGCCCAGGCTTTCCGCCATTTCCCTGCGTCGCACTCCCAGCGCCTGGCAGCGTTCCCATAGGGACGCGTTCAGGTCCTCCGACTCCAGACGAAGGGCGGGCAATGCGCTACGCATACTTTCGAAACCGGCGAGGTCGTCTCGCAATTGACGATGGTGTGACGCCAGCGCCTGCGGTGAGACCCGATGTTTTCGGGCAAGTTCGTGGATCGCGGCGAGTCGTTCATCGACGATCGCCAGTCGGGCGGGATCGGATTCCAGACCTTCCAGGTGTCGGCGCAGGCCCCAGGCCAGATCCCGCGACTGTTCCAGTGATTCGGATAGCGTCGAACTCAGTGCCTCCAGACCGGGGTCGAACGCCACCAGTTCCTCCAACGCCGACGTCAGGTGCGCCAGGGAACCGTAAACCGACCCTTCCTCGTCCTCGTAGAGGGATTGACAGATCTCCCGGAGTCCGTTTCTGAGTGCCTCCGCGTGGGCAAGTCGACGCTGTTCAGCGTCCAGTTCGGCGTACTCGTCGGGTTCCGGATTCAACGCGTCGAGTTCCTCCAACTGGTACCGAAGGAGTGACCTGCGTTGCGACATCTCCTGTTCGTTTTCTTCCAGCCCGGCGAGCCGCCGGGCGAGGTCCCGCCACTTCGCATAGTCGGCCGAAAACTCCCGAAGACAGGCGTCGTTTCCTGCGTGACTGTCGAGCAGGTCGCGTTGCACACCGGGTCGTAACAGGGACTGGTGGACGTTCTGCCCGTGGATATCGACCAGTTGCTCACCCAGTTCCCTGAGGCTCGAGAGCGGTACCGGTGTGCCGTTGACATACCCGCGCGAACGTCCGTCCCTTGAAACGATTCTGCGCATCAGACACTCGCCGTCGTTATCCAGGTCGTGCGTGGCGAGCCATAGCCGTACCGCGGGCAGTGGATCGAGATCAACCTCCAGGTTCAGCTCCGCACGGGAAGCGCCGTGGCGAACGACGTCCCGGCCTGCCCGGTCACCGAGCAACAGACCGAGCGCATCGATCAGTATCGACTTGCCCGCCCCGGTCTCACCGGTCAGTACACTCATGCCGGGTCCCAGTGCCAGTTCGATGTCCGCGGCGACGGCGAAATCACGCAGGTGGATGCGAGTCAGCATGGGTGGGTCGGCGTCAGGGCCTCTCGCTCCATTTGAGCTTTGCGCGCAGGATCTGAAAGTAGTCGAATCCGGAGGGCTGAATGAGTCGCAGCTGCTTGTCACGACGCGCGATGACAATCCGGTCGTCGGGCTCGAGTTCCTGATTCACCTGGCCGTCGAAAGAGACCATGGCCGGAACGGTATTGTGAGGACAGATCCTGATTTCTATGCGACTCTCCGAGTGGACCACGATCGGCCGATTGCTCAGGGTATGGGGGCAGATTGGCACCAGGCAGATCGCCTCTAGCGTGGGATAGAGAATCGGTCCACCACCGGAAAGGGCGTAAGCAGTAGAACCCGTCGGGGTCGCCACGACGAGACCGTCGGCGTTCTGCGTGGCAAGGTAGCGCCCGTCGATCATCGTGTCGAACTCGATCATTCGCACCATGCCGTGGGCGCGTACGACGACGTCGTTGAACGCGTCGCTGCGGATCAGGCACTCATCTCCCCGGAACACCCGGCCCTCGAGCATGAACCGCCGGTCTTCGTTGTAGCGACCGGCAAGTATCTCGTCGATACGCTGCGTCATGTCCTCCGGCGAGATGTCCGCGAGAAACCCCAGTCGTCCGCGATTGATCCCTACCATGGGAACGGACGCGTCGAGCAGGCTGCGCGCGGCGTGCAGCAGGGTGCCGTCGCCACCGACGACGATCGCCAGGTCGCATTCCGCGGCGATCCGTGAGCGCGGATGAACGGGACAGGATTCCGGCCCCAGCAGGTCGGTTGCGGATTCATCGACCAGGACTTCCACGTGACGGGACCGAAGATGGCAGAGCAGGCCCTGCACCGTATCGGCCAGACGGTGGTCACCGGGTTTGGTGATCACCCCGACGGGGTTGAATGCGGTGGTGGGTGTTGTGCCGGTCATCGTTACGCTGTTTCCGGGGCCATCGGTTCTCCGGGAGTCGGACGGGCCAGGCGCATCGCTGCTGCGCGCGGGGGGGGGCGTGCCCCGGACGCTAAAGCTAGCATGTTGCCCCTTGCGTGCCAATGTATTGCACGGACCTGCCCGGGAGGGGAGCGCGGCCAGTCTATACAGGGGGTTAGCACCCGTGCGACAAGAGTGCTAAGGTATGGCGCGCGATGAAAAGCAGGCGCTGACATGTCCATTGACCCGACAGAACAGATTCCGCTGACGGATCGGGCGGAGCGGCTGCTTAAGGTCCTGGTGGAGAGCTATATCAGAGGGGGACAACCCGTCGGATCTCGCTCGCTTGCGCGCGTAGCCGGGCTGGATGTCAGTCCTGCAACGGTTCGCAATGTGATGGCGGACCTTGCGGATATGGGGCTGGTTCACTCTCCCCACACATCGGCTGGTCGAATTCCCACGACGCTGGGTTACCGGACGTTCGTGGACCGCATGCTCAAGGTTCGACCCTTGCAGCAGGAAACCATCGATGAGCTCAGAGAAGGGCTGGACCCGTCCCTCGGTCACCACGATCTGGTCGAAACCGCATCGGGCCTGCTTTCCGGAATCTCGCACCTGGCGGGGATCGTGACCGTGCCCCGGGCTGAGCGAGCGGTGCTGAGGCGCATCGAGTTTCTGGAGATGTCCGAGGGCCGCACGCTGGTGATCCTGGTGACCAACCAGCAGGAAGTCCAGAACCTGATCATCAGGCTGGATCGTCCTTATAGCGCATCGGAGCTGGAGCAGATCGCCAACTTTCTCAACGAGCGATATGCAGGAAAGGACCTGCAGGCGGTCCGAAGGGGTCTCCTCGACGAGATGGACGGTGTCCGGCGGGATATGAACCGATTGATGGCGGCTGCGGTGGAACTCGGGGAGAAGGTGTTCTCCGCCGTGTCGAAGGAACAGGATGACTATATTGTCGCCGGACAGACCGAGTTGATGCGCTACGGCGACCTGTGTGACATGAACAAGCTGAGGCATCTGTTCGAGGCCTTCAACCGCAAGCGTGACATCATCACCCTGCTGGACAAGTGCATTCACGCCGACGGGGTGCAGATCTTCATCGGGCAGGAGTCAGACTACAAACCGTTGAACGAGTGCAGCGTCGTTTCTGCCCCCTACGTGGTTGGGGAGGATGTCGTCGGCGTCCTGGCTGTCGTGGGTCCGACCCGCATGGCCTATGAAAAAGTCGTGCCGCTGGTGGATATCACGGCTCGGCTGCTGGGTTCGGCATTGAATCTCCGCGGTTGATCCCCATATCGGGTTCGGAGACGGGCAACAAATTCGCCGTCCCCTTTTGGGATGGCGCATGCCCGATGGTGCCGGGCGGGTGCCAGGCATCGCCGGACGCACGGAAGGATTTGTGATCTTGGTTTGAAAACGGGGTGAATCTGAAAAATGCCTGATAGCGGAAGAGCGGAAGACGTGGACAAGATAGAGACTGGTGACAACGCGCAGGAAGGAGCAGAGCAGACCGGCGGTGAGCCCCGGGAGGTGGGCATCGAGCAATTGCGGACTGAACTCGACGATGCCCGCAGCCGTGCCGAGGATACCTGGCACAAGCTGGTTCGCGCGCAGGCGGACTTTGACAATTTCCGCAAGCGGAGCGAACGGGATCTGGAAAAGGCGCACAAATTCGGCCTCGAAAAGTTTGCCGCGGAACTGCTGAACGTCCGCGACAGCCTGGAACTCGGTCTGGGACACGCCCATGAGGAGGCGGATGCCGAAAAGCTGAGGGAAGGCATGGATATGACATTGAAAATGCTGACCCAGGCGATGGAAAAGTTCGATATCGAGGAGATCGATCCGGCGGGCCAGTCGTTCGATCCCGAGTTTCATCAGGCCATGACGACCCAGGAAAACGCCTCCTTGGCGCCCAACACGGTCAGCGCCGTGATGCAGAAGGGATATACCTTGAGCGGTCGGCTGCTGCGACCCGCCATGGTGATCGTGTCAAAGTCGCCGGAGGGGTCCGGATAGCCGGTGGATGACCGCGCCGGACACTTGAATTCGGTCGCGCAGACCCAATTTACCGTTGATAGATATTGATTTTTAGCAGATAGACACCCGATCCGGAGAAACTACATGGGAAAGATTATTGGCATCGACCTAGGCACCACCAATTCCTGCGTGGCCGTCATGGAGGGGGGGGCGGCCAGGGTCATCGAAAACAGCG
The DNA here is from genome assembly GCA_034722015.1 of Pseudomonadota bacterium. Classification (GTDB taxonomy): domain Bacteria; phylum Pseudomonadota; class Gammaproteobacteria; order JAJDOJ01; family JAJDOJ01; genus JAJDOJ01. The sequence goes on along the minus strand of JAYENI010000059.1, from coordinate 4,383 downwards.
AAGGCGACCGCACCACACCTTCCATCGTCGCGTTTACGGATGACGACCAGGTGCTGGTCGGGCAGTCCGCCAAGCGGCAGGCCGTGACCAATCCGACGAACACGGTTTTCGCGGTCAAGCGGCTGATCGGGCGTCGTTTCGATGAGGAAGCGGTGCAAAAGGACATGGATCTCGTGCCCTACAAGATCGTACGCGCCGACAACGGTGATGCGTGGGTCGAGGCCCATGGCAAGAAGATGGCCTCGCCCGAAGTGTCCGCCCGTGTCCTGCAGAAAATGAAGAAGACCGCCGAGGATTACCTCGGTGAAGAGGTCAGGGAAGCGGTCATTACGGTCCCGGCGTATTTCAACGACTCCCAGCGTCAGGCGACAAAGGACGCCGGCCGGATTGCGGGTCTCGACGTCAAGCGGATCATCAACGAACCGACTGCCGCGGCACTCGCTTACGGCATGGACAAGAAACGCGGGGACCGGAAGCTGGCGGTGTATGACCTCGGCGGTGGTACCTTCGATATCTCCATCATCGAGATTGCCGATGTCGACGGTGAGCACCAGTTCGAGGTGCTCTCGACCAACGGTGATACGTTCCTCGGGGGAGAGGACTTTGACAAGCGCCTGATCGATTACCTGGCCGACGAATTCAAGAAGGACCAGGGAATGGACCTGCGAGGCGATCCGCTCGCGATGCAGCGTCTGAAAGAGGCGGCGGAGAAGGCGAAGATAGAGCTGTCATCGAGCCAGCAGACCGAGGTCAACCTGCCTTACATTACGGCGGACAACACCGGGCCGAAGCACCTTAACGTCAAGGTGACCCGTGCGAAGCTGGAGTCACTCGTCGAGGACCTGATCCAGCGTACGCTGGGCCCTTGCAAACTGGCCCTCAACGATGCCGGATCGTCCAATTCGGATATCACCGATGTGATTCTGGTCGGTGGGCAGACGCGTATGCCCAAGGTCCAGGAGGCGGTAAAGGATTTCTTCGGGCAAGAGCCGCGCAAGGACGTCAATCCCGACGAGGCCGTTGCCATTGGCGCGGCGATTCAGGCCGGTGTTCTCGGCGGGGAGGTCAAGGACGTGCTGCTGCTCGACGTGACGCCGCTGTCCCTGGGGATCGAGACCCTGGGCGGGGTCATGACCAAGATCATCGAGAAGAACACCACCATCCCGACCCAGGCGAACCAGACGTTCTCTACCGCGGACGACAACCAGACCGCGGTGACCGTGCACGTCCTTCAGGGCGAGCGCGAGATGGCGTCGGCGAACAAGTCTCTGGGCCGTTTCGACCTGTCCGACATCCCGCCCGCGCCGCGAGGCGTACCGCAGATCGGGGTGAGCTTCGACATCGACGCCAACGGTATCCTGAATGTTTCCGCCAAGGACAAGGCGACGAGCAAGGAGCAGTCGATCGTGATCAAGGCGTCGAGCGGTCTGTCCGACGACGAGGTTGACCGTATGGTGACGGACGCCGAGTCCCATGCCGAGGAAGACCGCAAGTTCCACGAAGTGGTCACTGCCCGGAACCAGGCCGACAACATGATCCACGCGACCGAAAAGTCGCTCAAGGAGATGGGCGACGACGTCGAGGCGGACGAGCGCAAGCGCATCGAGGACGCCATCAACGCGCTTCGCGAAGCGATCAAGGGTAATGACAAGGCCGATATCGAGGCGAAGACACAGACGCTCACCGAGGCGTCCGGGAAGCTCGCGGAGCGTCTGTACGCGAAGCAGGCCGGCGATGCGCAGGGTGCTGCGGGTGCGGCCGGGGCAGGGGCAGCCGGTGGGGGTTCCCAGGGCCCGGGCGCCGAATCTGCCGGGAGTGATGATGTGGTGGACGCCGAGTTCGAGGAAGTCGACGACAAGAAGTAACCGACCCCAGGTCTCATTGGTAGATTGCCGGGCGAGTCCGGCGGCGCCCACTGCGTCGCCGGACTTTCTGTATCAGGATCACCGGGTTGAACGGGGATTGATTTGCCTGGGCAGGGTAACCCGGCGCTGGGTCTTTGCCGGGGAAGCAAGCGTTGCCGGTGCTCGTTAAACGACCGGTGGCATACGATTTCGTATCGAGCGTTGTAAGACGATGTCAGAAAAAAAGGATTATTACGAGGTACTTGGGGTTGCGAAGAACGCCAGCGAGGCCGAACTGAAGAAGGCCTACCGGCGCCTCGCCATGAAACACCACCCCGACCGGAATGCCGGAAACTCGGACGCGGAGCTTCAGTTCAAGGAGGCCAAGGAGGCCTACGAGGTACTGGCCGATCCCCAGAAACGCGCCGCCTATGACCAGTTCGGACACGCGGGTGTGCAGTCCGGTGGCGCGGGTGGCTTTCACGGCGGATTCGGTGACATTTTCGAGGACATCTTCGGGGACATCTTCGGCGGGGGACGCGGCGGAGGAAGCCGCAGATCCAGAGGGGCCGATCTGCAGTACAACCTGGCGTTGACCCTGGAAGAAGCGGTCTTCGGAACCGAGCAGAAGCTCCGGATCCCGACGCGGGTTCAGTGCAAGACCTGCAACGGCAGCGGTGCTCGGCAGGGGACCGAACCGGAGACCTGCACTACCTGTGGCGGTGTTGGCCAGGTACGGATGCAGCAAGGATTCTTTTCCGTACAGCAGACCTGCCCCGCCTGCCACGGCAAGGGAAAGGTGATTCGCAAGCCCTGCACCGCCTGTGGCGGGGCGGGCACGGTGGAGGAATCCCATACGCTTTCGGTCAAGATCCCGGCGGGCGTGGACCAAGGTGACCGCATCCGCCTGGGGGGTGAGGGCGAGAAGGGCGCGAACGGCGGCCCGCCCGGTGATCTTTACGTTCAGGTCTCGGTAAAACCTCACCACCTGTTTGTCCGTGAAGGAAATGATCTGATTTGCGAGGTTCCTGTCGGATTTACGCTGGCGGCGCTGGGCGGCGAGCTGGAAGTACCAACGCTCAAAGGCCGCCTCAACCTGAAGATCCCCGCCGAGACCCAGACTTCTCGATCCTTCAGGCTTCGGGGCAAGGGCGTCAAACCGGTCAGGGGAGGACATCCCGGCGACATGATCTGCCGGATCGCAGTGGAAACGCCTGTAAATCTGACCCGCCACCAGAAGGATTTGCTGCGGCAACTTGACGAGGCGATGCGCGAAGGCGGGGAGAAGCACAGTCCCAGGACACACGGCTGGCTTGATGGCGTCAGGAGTTTCTTCGAAGACCTGAAATTCTGGTCCCACTGACGCCATCAAGTCGATATTCACGGTAGGCGCCTGCCGGGCGCACTTCACAACGAGATGGGAGACAAGCAGGAAATGGGGACACGGGTCGCGGTAGCGGGCGCCGGGGGTCGCATGGGACGCGCCCTGATTACGGCAGTTGATCAGCACGACAGCCTGCAACTTGGCGCAGCGACGGAGCGGCCGGACAGTTCCCTGATCGGCACCGATGCCGGCGAACTCGCCGGGATCGGCGCCATTGGTACACCCGTGTCGGCGTCCCTCGAGGCGGTAGCCCGTGATTTCGATGTCGCAATCGATTTCACCATTCCCGAGGCGACACTCGAAAACATGCGTATATGCCGCGCCCACGGCAAACGCATGGTGGTCGGCACGACCGGCTTCTCTGCCGGGCAACGCGGTGAAATCGAGCGGGCGGCGGGTGATATCGCGATCGTGATGGCACCCAATATGAGCGTCGGGGTCAACCTGTGTATGAAGCTGGTAGAGACGGCGGCCCGGGTGCTGGGTGATGACGTCGATGTAGAGATTATCGAGGCGCACCACCGGCACAAGATTGACGCGCCGTCCGGTACGGCCCTGCGTCTCGGTGAAGTCGTCGCGGCGCAACTGGGCCGCGATCTCGAATCCTGTGCGGTATATGGACGACAGGGCAGGACAGGCGAGCGCGACCGGGAAACGATCGGTTTCGAAACCATTCGCGCGGGTGACGTCGTCGGCGAACATACCGTGATGTTCGCGGGCGATGGCGAGCGTGTGGAGATTGTTCACAAGGCATCGAGCCGTATGACGTTCGCAACCGGTGCGGCGAGGGCGGCAGCCTGGCTCTGCGGGAGGGATTCCGGTTTCTTTGACATGTCGGACGTCCTGGGACTTTAGGCGATTGCCGGAAAATGACATACCAGATTGCGCCGGCTTTTCGTACGTCATCAAGGCGCGACAACAGGCGCATCGTCGAACGATGGAACGGTTGTCGCAACACGGGGGACGGATGAAAAGACAAACAGGATGGTATGTCATTTGACAGAAATCACCTTAACCCGAGTCCGGGTCTGCCGATTTCCCCGCTCGGCAGAAACGTGACATTTTCGCTACCCGGCACGCTCGGGTGGCCTCCCGGATAAATCACCGGGTCGATCGGGTTGTCTCCGGTTTTGCTTCGGGTACAATCGCAGTCCC
>JAYENI010000058.1:0-3056 GCA_034722015.1 Pseudomonadota bacterium | reverse complement strand
AGACAAGCAGGATGGTATGTCATTTGACAGAAATCGCCTAAAGCTTCCGTATCCGGGCGGCCTGTGCCTCGAGTTGCTCCAGGGCGGATTGCATTTCCGCGGCGCGCGTCCGTTCCTTTTCGACGATCGCCGCGGGGGCCCGCTCCACGAACCCGGCGTTGCCGAGCTTGGCCTCGCTCTTCCCGAGGTTCGTTCGGAGTTTGCCGGTTTCCTTTTCCAGTCGCGCCAGCTCGGCATCCTTGTCGATCAGCCCGGCGAGCGGAATCAGAATCTTCATCTCCCCGACCAGTGCGGTCGCCGATTCCGGCGCCTCTTTGCCGGGCAGCCACTCGGTGCTCTGCGTCTTCGCCAGGAAACCGATGAATCGCTCGTTGCGGTCGAAGCGTGCGCGGTCCTCGGCGCTCCAGTTCTGCAACAGGACCGGCAGGCGCCTGCCGGGGGCGATGTCCATCTCCGAGCGGATCCGGCGCACGCCCATGATGAGGGTCTTGACCCACTCCAGTTCGGTTTCGGTGCCTGCGTCGATCAGCGACGCATCGGCGAGCGGGTAGGGACGCCGCTGTATGGTGTCGCCTTTGGCACCTGCCAGGGGTGCGACCTGTTGCCAGATCTCCTCGGTGATAAAGGGCATGAAGGGGTGCAGGAGGCGCAGGATCGATTCAAGCACCTGTACCAGCGTTCGTCGCGTCCCGCGCTGCGATGCCGCCGATGAAGCATCCGATGTCAGGACGGGTTTCGAGAATTCCAGGTACCAGTCGCAATAGTCGCGCCAGGTGAAATCGTAGAGGGCCTGTGCCGCGAGGTCGAAGCGGTAACTCTCCACGTGCCCGGAGACCTCTGCGGACACCGCCTGCAGGCGTGAAAGGATCCACCGGTCCGGCAGCGACAGTTCCAGGGGCTCCGCGCCAGTGCCGGTGTCCTTGCCCTGTGTGTTCATCAGGACGTAGCGCGCCGCGTTCCAGAGCTTGTTGCAGAAGTTTCGGTAACCTTCGATGCGGCTGAGGTCGAACTTGATGTCGCGTCCGGTCGAGGCCAGTGCGGCGAAGGTGAAACGCAGGGCATCGGTCCCGAACGCCGGAATGCCGTCCGGGTAGTGCTTGCGCGTGACCCTGGCGATGTTCTCCGCCATCCGCGGCTGCATCAGGCCGGAGGTCCGTTTCTCGATCAGCGCCTCCAGACCGATGCCGTCGATGAGGTCGATCGGGTCGAGCACGTTGCCCTTGGACTTGGACATCTTCTGGCCCTCGGCGTCGCGGACCAGGCCGTGGATATAGACCTCGCGGAAGGGGACGTCCTTCATGAACTTCAGGCCCATCATGATCATACGGGCGACCCAGAAGAAGATGATGTCGAATCCGGTGACCAGTACGGAAGTCGGATAGAAGGTGCGTAGTTCCGGCGTCTCGTCCGGCCACCCGAGGGTGGAGAACGGCCACAGTGCCGAAGAGAACCAGGTGTCCAGCACGTCTTCGTCCCGCGCGAGTCGCACCTCGTCACCCAGGCTGTGTTTCTCGCGGACCTCCGCCTCGGAGCGGGCCACGTAGATCCTGCCCTCGTCGTCGTACCAGGCCGGAATGCGATGCCCCCACCAGAGCTGGCGACTGATGCACCAGTCCTCGATGTTGCGCATCCACTCGAAGTAGGTCTTGCTCCAGTTGTCGGGGACGAAGCGGATACGACCGGTCTCGACGGCCTCGATCGCCGGGCCGGCCAGGGGCGCGATCTTCACATACCACTGGTCCGTCAGGTAGGGCTCGACCACGGCGTGGCTGCGGTCCCCGCGCGGCGCCATGAGCGTGTAGTCCTCGATCTTTTCCATCAGGCCGAGTGCTTCGAGGTCGGCGACGATTTTCTCTCGCGCGGCGTAGCGGTCGAGTCCCTGGTAGGCGACAGGGGCGCTCTCGTTGATGCGCGCGTCTTCGGTGAGGATGTTGATGAGCGGCAGCCCGTGCCGGTGGCCCATCTCGTAGTCGTTGAAGTCGTGCGCGGGCGTGATCTTGACGCAGCCGGAGCCGAAATCGGGATCGACGTAGCCGTCGGCGATGACGGGAATCTCGCGGTCGGTCAGCGGCAGCCGGATGGCCTTGCCGACGAGCGACCGGTAGCGGTCGTCTTCGGGGTGGACCGCCACGGCCGTGTCTCCCAGCATGGTCTCGGGGCGCGTGGTGGCGACGACGACGTACCCCGAACCGTCGGCCAGCGGATAGCGCATGTGCCAGAGGTGACCTTTCTCCTCGCTGTTGACGACCTCCAGGTCCGACAGGGCCGTGTGCAGTACGGGGTCCCAGTTGACCAGGCGCTGGCCGCGGTAGATCAGCCCCTCGTCGTACAGGCGCACGAACACCTCGACCACCGCGCGCGACAGACCCTCGTCCATGGTGAACCGTTCGCGCGACCAGTCCACCGAAGCCCCCATGCGCCGCAGCTGCCGGGTGATGGTGTTGCCCGAATGGTCCTTCCATTCCCAGACCCGTTCGACGAAGTCGTCCCGACCGAGATCGTGGCGGGTCTTGCCCTCTGCGTTGAGCTGGCGCTCGACGACCATCTGCGTCGCGATCCCCGCGTGGTCCGTGCCGGGTTGCCACAGGGTGTTGTCACCCTTCATCCGGTGGTAGCGGACCAGCGCGTCCATCAGGGTGTCCTGGAACGCGTGTCCCATGTGCAGGGTGCCCGTCACGTTGGGCGGCGGGATCATGATGCAATACGGTTCACCCTCGCCTCGCGGGGAGAAGTGACCCTGCGCCTCCCAGCTCTGGTACCAGTGTTGCTCGATGGCGTGCGGGTTGTACGTCTTCTCCATGTCGTGGTCGTGTCCTGAGATTGCATACGGGTGAACAGGGCCCGGAATGATAAGGCGATTGCCGGAAAATGACATACCAGATTGCGCCGGCATTTCGTTCGTCATCAAGGCGCGGCAACAGGGGCATCGTCGAACGATGGAACGGTTGTCGCAACACCGAGGACGGATGAAAAGACAAGTAAGATGGTATGTCATTTGACAGAAATCGCCTAACACCGGTGTCGGATGGGGCCTTTCGTCGCCGTCGGTGAATGCG
>JAYENI010000057.1:0-14790 GCA_034722015.1 Pseudomonadota bacterium | reverse complement strand
AGGCGATTCTCAAACAGGCGGATATTGCTATCGAACAGTTTCTCGATGCTTAGGCGATTTCTGTCAATTGACATACCATCCTGTTGGTCTTTTCGTCTGTCTCCTGTGTTGCGACAACCGTTCCATCGTTCGACTATGCGCCTGTTGTCGCGCCTTGATGACGAACGAAAATCCGGCGTAATCTGGTATGTCATTTTCCGGCTATCGCCTTAGGTGAATTACGGTCCATGTCCCGGCCTGCCCTCCCCCCCCCTTCTTTTCAACCGTGGAAGGCATGATGTACGTCAACCATTACAGAGCCGACACCGGGTTTTTCCTCTTCGCGGGATTTTTATTTCTGGGACTGCTTGCGGGTTGCGTCGAGGGGGAGGATGGCGCGGCGGACGGCGATACCGGATTGGGGACCGGGGCGCCGGAGACCACGGGTGTCTGCACCAATCTCTCCCAACCCTGTGAGGCGGTGAGATCGAACACGGCCGGTACCGTGATTGGCTGCCGGCTTTCCACGACGACCTGTGGCGTTGACCTTACCGAGGTCATCAGTCAGGTGCAGTTCGACGTGACCGAGGATTCGGTGATGTGGATACAGGCCTGGGGGGCAAGCGGCGGCAGTTCGGACAAGGGTTGTGACGGGGGGGAGGGCGGCTATGCCCAGACAACCACCTCGGTCAGCGACATCAGGTCGATGAGCAGCGACGGTTCGACGCAGATGTTCTACTTCCTGGCGGGCGAGGGCAGCGGAGGAGATGATCACTGTGGTTCGGCGGGTGGGTCGGCCACGATCGTCACCCTGGCGGACCTCACCGGGCGCAGGAGTCAGGGGCCGAGTCTGGCTTCTCCCCCGACCCTGCTTGTCGCCGGCGGGGGCGGCGGAGGCAGTGGGTCCAACAACGGTGATGTGATCTGCGTTTCGAATTGCATGTCAAACGCGGGAAGCGGCGGCGTGGCCATTTCGGGTCAGGGGAAAAACGGCGAAGGCAGGGGCGGCAGTCCTGAATCCACCGGAGGCATGGGTGGAGGCCGCGGGGCCGGCGGGGTCTCCTTCTGCGATATCTGTGGTCTCTGCAACGTATGCAAGAGCGGAAACGAGACCGACGGGCGACCCCTGTTCGGGGGCCGGGGCGGGTCCGGGGGAAGCGGGCAGAAATGTTCCGGACCTGATGCGCCTCACTGGACCAATACGGATTCCGTCACCCTTGAAATGATCTCGGGCTCCGGCGGCAAGGGCAGTTCGAACACGAAGACCTGTGACGCCGGCGGGGGTGGCGGTGGTGGTGGCTGGGGCGGTGGAGGCGGCGGCGGTCATGGCGATGACGCCGGCAGGTCCGTGTCCGGCGGCGGTGGCGGCAGTTTCGCCATCTTTTCAACACAGACGTCCTCCCGGGCGCCAACCGGAAGAAAGGCCAACCCCTGCAAGAACCCCAGGCATGGCTGCGTTCAACTCCAGTTCGGCCCGTGATTCGATCGTTGCCGGCATGGACGCCATACCGTTACTCGACGATGGGGATCCACGCCAGTCAGGGTCGTTCGATCCCCGGTCGGCCGGCAATCGGCGACATACGGACGCGTCGTCCCTCCCGGGTGGGGTACGTGTAGAATTCGTTTCATACGAGCCGAAACTCGCCCCTTGGCCTGACTCGCGGAAAACTCGAACCCGGAACACGTCAGCGTCGATCACACAAAAATGAAATCGATCTCCAGAAATCAATTGAGATCCGGTTGCAGGCTGGGTGCCCTTTCGGGATCTATCTGCCTGGGACTTCTCGCCGGCTGCGGCGGAGGGGAAGGCGGCGATCCGGCAAGCGGCGTGACCGGGTTCGGTGTCGAGGCGCTGGAGGCTACGAGCGCGTGCGCGAACGCCGCTTCGCCCTGTGAGGCGGTCAGCGCGAATTCGGCGGGCACGGTGGTGACCTGCCGGCTCGCGACCACGACCTGCGGTGTGGACCTCGCCGACGTCATCAGCCAGGTGCAGTTCGACGTGACCGGGGACACCGTGATGTGGATCGAGGCCTGGGGCGGGAACGGCGGCAATTCGGACAAGGCCTGCGACGGGGGTTCGGGTGGTTACGCCCAGACGACGACCTCGGTCGGCGACATCAAGGCGATGAGCGGCGACGGGTCGACACAGATGTTCTACTTTCTGGCCGGCGGTGGCACGGGCGGGGGAGACCACTGCGGTTCGGCGGGCGGCTCCGCCACGATCGTCACTCTGTCGGACCTGACCCTGAACCCGGCGCAGGGTCCGAGCCTCGCATCTCCGCCGACCCTGCTCGTGGCCGGTGGTGCCGGGGGAGGCAGCGCGGGAAACGGTGAGTTTGGCTGCATCACGCCCGGGTGCCCGGGGGACGGCGCTGATGGTGGCGTGGCCATCGCGAGCCTGGAAAAGAACGGTGAAGGCAAGGGCGGCAGTCTTGATTCCAGCTGGAACATGGGTGGCGGCGGCGGAGTCGGGGGTTCTTCCCATTGTGTCGAATGCGGTGGCGGAAACCAGACCGACGGGCTTCCCGTATTCGGCGGCCGTGGTGGCGCCGGAGGCAGCGGACAAAGCTGTTCCGGGCCGGGCGCCCCGCACTGGATCAATACGGGTTCCACCACCCTTTCGATGATCTCGGGTTCGGGCGGCAAGGGCAGTTCGAACACCAGTACATGTGATGCCGGCGGTGGCGGCGGTGGCGGCGGCTGGGGTGGTGGAGGCGGCGGTGGTCATGCCAATGACAACGGTCATTCCATCCCCGGCGGTGGCGGCGGCAGCTACGCCATCTTCTCAACGCAATCGTCCACCCTCGCGCCGACGGGTAAACCCGGCAACCCCTGCGAACACACGTTCGACGGTTGCGTGCAGATCCAGTTCAACCCGTGATTCGCTGGCCGGCGGGAAGGCCGGGATTCCGGATCCCCATCAGGATAGCCTCCATGCAGAGAACCGTGTTCAGGGCCGTCATCGCGATCTGCACGGGGCTCATCGGTTTCACGTCGGGCGGTTGTGACGGTGGGAGCGATGATCCGGGGGTCCATACGTCCGGGCGGCCCTGGGTGAAGGAGCAGGAGTTTCGCGACGACCCGCTACTGCACGCGACCCCCGACCAGACGGTCATTCTCGATCTGCCGCCCGCCCCGACGCGGGCGGTCTCGACGGTACAGCGCAAGACCTTTCCGTACCTGGTCCGTGATGTCGACCAGGGCAGTTTCAGCTTCTGCATCCCGACCGGGGCATCGGAGCTGAATGTTATCGAACTGGAATCGGACTCGGGTTCCACGGTTTTCCGATCGGAGCGGGGCGGGGCTTGTCCACCGATCGAACTCCGGTCCGGCCGGTATCACCTGCACCTGGATTACGACACCGCGTCGGTCGCGCCGGGTGGGACCACCGCGTTCTTCTATCGCCCCGAACAGCCGCGCGTGCTGGACAGTGCGGAGGCGAGCGCGCCGAGCTGGAACTTCTTTACCTTCAAGGCCCCCGACGGAAACTATGTGGGGCTGGCCAATCCCGAGTCGAATCCGGGTGCGGTGGCGGCGATCTACGAGGCGGTCGCACCGCAGACCATCTTTCTGACCGGGAACCTGGGCATCATGGGTTCATCGACCTGCACGCCCGACACGCCCAGTATCGCGCCCTTCGCGGACACGCCCGTCGCCGGACTGGCCTGGTTTCCGTCGAAGGAAGCCGCGACCCTGATTCCCGACAGCGAATTGCTCTCGATCGACATCGGCGCCAGCGCCACTGACGTCACGAACGCCTGTACGGCCGCCAGTGACCATAACGATTTCGGCGGCTGCGTCATCACCCCGTCGATCCAGGACCTCGGCAGCTACAGGATCAACCTGTTCAACGAGGATCGCTGTATCACGGGCGTGACCGGCTGGCCGATCTACCTGGACGCGTTCAACGTCGTGCGACTCCAGCCGAACACGCAGAACTCGGCGACCGAATTCACCGTGGACTACACGGGGACGCTCTGCTCGGGCGGGACCTGCTCCAGCGCCGACCTGGACCTTCAGCAGGGCGAGGTCGCGGTGTTCGCGGAATGCGGGTTCAAGGGGCCGGCCATCGTCTTCGCCGCCGACGTCCCGGATTTCTCCGTCTACAACGATGCGCCCACGGACCCGACAGCGGGGTTCGTCTACGGGATCAAGGACAACACGGCGGCGTCGATCATGATCGGCCCCGGGACGTTCGTCGAACTGTGGACCCACACCGGCGGCGCCTCCGGCAATACGCTCTACGGCGTTCCGCAGAACACGGACTGCCTCTCCGGAACCCCCGTTGACGGCCAGGTCTCGCAGATGAAGATCGTCTCGGCCACGACCTACATTGCGGACACGGGGGGCTGCGTCAACTGCAATCTGACCGGCGTTGACCTGTCCGGTGAGAACTACGCCAGCCTGAATTTCACCAACGCGATCTTCTCCGGGGCCAACCTCAGCGACACGAAATTCACCTCGGCTAAGCTGGCGAACGCCAGCTTAGCCGGGACGGGTATCCAGCTCTCCGGTACCGACTTTACCGACGCCGGACTGGCGTGCGCCGATTTCAGCGGCCTCGATCTGACCGGCGCGACCTTCGGCGGGTCGAGCCAGGACCTGGGAACGAACTTCGACTGCCGTCTGAACCTTGCCTCCGCCACCTTCGACTTTTCGGATTTTCCGATCGCGGACTGGCGTTATCTCGAGATGACCGGCTCGACGGTCAACAATGTCCCGGACACACTTTCCAGTTCCTCGGCGCCGGTGGACCTCTCCGGCGCGATGCTGGGCGGCGTCACCTGGCTCGAAAGCAAGAGCCTGGACTTCGTCAATCTCGGGTGCTTTGCCGGGACGAGCGCCTCGGGCGCCGTCTGTCCCGCACAGGGGTCGAACACCGCGGTCTGCACGACATTGACCGGTACGGTCCTGACCAGCGCCAGTCTCACCAACAGTTGCCTCGACACGGTGAGCCTGCAGGGCGCCTTCCTGAATTTCGCCAATCTCGACGCCTCGGACCTCACCAACGCCTCGCTGCAGGCGAAGACCAACGGCGTGCCCGCCCGGCTGGCCGGGGCATTTCTGAGGGACGCGACACTCGCAGGCGCAAATCTCACCGGGGTGACGATGACCAACGCCAACTTCTTCCAGGGTTCGGGCAGCGCGAGCGCGGCCGGCGCGACCATGACCGCGGCGAATTTGAGCGGTGCCTATCTCGCCGGGGCCGATTTCGGCGACGCGACCCTGCAGGGGACGACCTGGACCGGGGCCGTGCTGGTAGGCGCCAACTTCAACGGCGCCGACCTTTCCCAGGACCCCTCCACCACCGCGACCAGCACCTTTGACGGCGCCTACATGGAGGGGTCGGTATTCGTCGCCGCCAACACCAACGTCGCGGACGTCAATTTTCTCAACACCTACTGGGACCTCAGCGGCGACTCGGTGAGCCTGAACTTTCTCCTTCCCGCGAAGAACCTGGCCTTCGCCGGATACTGGGGCGACCCCTCTGACCCGGAGTGCGTGCAGGCGAGCTATCCCAACAGCGTCTTTCCGACATCGGGCCCGCCGACCACGACCGATGCGGACAATACCTGCCCGAACGGCGACCCCGGGTCCTGCGACGCGGTCTGGGAAAACCCCGTCGTCCCGATCGGACAGGCGACGCCGCCCTCGGCGGTCAATCCCGCGCTGCCGGGAACCTGCACCGAGGTCGACATACTCTGGCAGTTCGGGTCGTAGCGAGCGAGGCCAGAGTAGTCTGAGTAGCCTGGATGAAGCGGTAGCGGAATCCGGGGATGCGGGCACATGGCCTGGGAACGAACCCCGGATTCCGCATGGCTCCATCCGGGCTACATATACTGACACTAACCCGACCTGCGGTAACTTCTTGCCCGAAGCCGGTGCTTTTTCACGGTAACGCTTCAGCGGCCCGCCAAAGCGGCATCGAGTCTCGGCAATCACCCGTGGCGACCCGGAGACCATGCCACCTCCCGGGGCCATTCCAGCCCTCTTGACAGTCGAGGCCGGCGTGACTATTGCTATATTGGATTCGCGCCACTTCCGTCCGTCGAATTTGCGCGACGCCGGCGACCCGAGTCGTGCGCAATGAACACAATGAATCAACAGGTGGGCAAGTGAGAGATGGACGGTGGGTGGAAGTCACGGAATCCCAGTATCCGTGGGAGCGGCAGGCCCTCGCCTATCTGAAGGACAGGCTGCCGGATACCGAACCCTATCGGGCCTGGTCGAACTTCGAGTTCATCGCCGAAGACGGGAGTATCTACGAGGTCGACCTGCTCGTCGTATCGCGCTACCAGGTATTTCTAGTGGAGATCAAGAGCCGGCCCGGGCGCCTCTCTGGCGATTCGGGCACCTGGGTCTGGCGCCATGAGGGCCGGGACATCGTCGACGACAATCCGTTGCTTCTCGCCAATCGAAAGGCGAAGAAACTGAAGAGCCTGCTGCAGCGTCAGGGCGCGATTCGCAGGCATCGGGTCCCGTTCGTGGAGCCGGTGATCTTTCTCTCGAACCCGTCGCTTCGATGCGAACTGAGCGAGGCGGGGCGAACCGGGGTCTACCTCGGCCAGCAGGCCGAGGGGAACGCACATCCCGATATCGTCAGTGTCCTGTCGGGAGAGCGCCCCCGGGGACGGGGTGGGGCGGGGACGGGACCCCGTCCGATCGACCGGACCGTCTCGAAGGCGTTTGGCCGCGCCATGGACCAGGCGGGTATCCGGCCGTCCCGGCGGCACCGGCGTGTCGGCGACTACGAGCTCGAGGGGCTGCTGAGTCAGACGGAGGACGGCGACGGTATCGTCTATCAGGACTGGGAGGCGCACCACGTCAGGTTCGGGAAATCGAAGCGGCGGGTTCGCGTCTATCCGCTGGCGCTGCAGTCTTCCGGGGTCGCCAGGGCGGAGCGGCGTCGCGCCGCGGAGCGGGAGTTTCAACTCCTGGACGGCGTCGTGCATCCGGGAATCCTTCGGGTGGAGCTGTTCACCGAGCATGAGCGGGGGCCGGCGCTGGTCTTCGAGCACGATCCCTCGGCCGAGCGCCTGGATCTCTTTCTGCGGAGGAGGGGAAAGGAGATCGACGTCCACACCCGGCTCGACCTGCTTCGCCAGATCGCCGAGACGCTGCGTTTCGCCCACGCGCGCAGACTCTATCATCGGGCCCTCAGCCCCCGGACGGTCCTGGTGACGGGGCCGGACACCGCAAACCCGAAAATCAAGATATTCGACTGGCGGACCACCGGCCGGGACGAGACATCGCGAACGGGGACGCGACTCACCATCGGGGACACTGTTCAACCCGGTCTCCCGGGGGAGAAACAGGGCATCGTCTACCTGGCCCCCGAGATCATGAACACGGGCGGGTTCGATGCGGACAGGCTGGACATCTTCTCCCTTGGCGCCGTCGCCTATTTCCTCTTTTCCGGGGTTCCCCCGGCCCGCGATGTCGAGGAGCTCCATCGACGACTTTCCGCGGGACGCGGACTTCGAATATCCGACGTCCTTGATGGCGTGGCGGAATCCATTCAGGAACTGGTCGAGTTCGCCACCGACCCGAATGTCGAGGACCGCCCGGGCTCGGTCGGGGAGTTCCTGCGGCTTCTCGATGCGGTGGAGGAAGAACTGACGGCCCCGGAGCCCGAGCAGACGACGCACCCGCTGGACGCGCGGACGGGGGACCGGCTGGAAGGCGGATTCGTCGTGAAGCGTCGTCTCGGCAAGGGGTCCACGAGCGTGGCCCTGCTGGTGGAACGCAACGACCGGGAGGGCGTGCTGAAGGTCGCCCTGGAACCCGCCGGGAACCCGCGTCTGACGAAGGAAGGGGCGGTGTTGAAGGCGCTTCGCCATCACAACATCGTCGAACTCTACGAGCAATGCGAGGTCACCGGTCACGCGGCGCTGTTCATGGCCAGGGCGGGGGCCGACACGAAGTCGGGCACCTACACGCTGGCGGAGCGGATTCGGGAGGAAGGGCGTCTTTCGCTCGATCTGCTCCAGCGTTTCGGCGATGAACTGCTGGGCGTCCTGGGATGGCTCGAGGCCAGGGGGACGTCTCACCGGGACATCAAGCCGGACAACATCGGGGTGGCGGGGACCAGGGCCGACAAGGCGTTGACGCTGGTCCTGTTCGATTTCTCGCTGGCCGACACCCCGCTCGAGAACATCCGCGCCGGTACGCCGCCCTACCTCGATCCCTTCCTGCGCCTGCGAAGACCGCCCCGCTGGGACACCTATGCCGAGCGCTTCGCCGCCGCCATGACGCTGTACGAAATGGCGACCGGTCAATTGCCCGCCTGGGGCGATGGCCGGTCCGACCCCTCGATGCTCGACTGCGAGGCGACCCTCGACGGCGAGCTGTTCGATCCGGCGGTCCGCGAAGGCCTTTCCCGGTTCTTCGCCAGGGGGCTCGCCAGGGATTACAGGGCCCGTTTCGACAACGCCGAGGACATGCGCCGCGCCTGGTTCCGGGTGTTCGAGCATATCGACCGGCCCTCGACGGTCACTGATCACGGCGAGGCCGTCGACGTCGGGGCGATACTGGAAGAGGCGACGGAGGCGACGCCGATATCGGCCCTGGGATTGAGCGCGAGGGTCCTCAACGCCCTCGACCGGATCGGCGCCCATACCCTGGGGGAACTGGTCAGGGTCCCGCGCATTCGCCTCTATCGAAACAAGGGTATCGGTCAGAAGACGGTCAAGGAGATACGGGAACTCGCGGAGCGGGTCGCGGAACACCTCGCCGGGCGGGGTGAACGACCCGGGACCCGATTTGACGTTCCGCCGGAAGACCGGGTCCCCGTGGATCCCCTGCTGTGGAGCGTCGACCTCCTGGCCGGCAAGCTCGTCGGCAAGCGCGTGGCGGAGGAAGAGGCGCGATTTCTGAAGGGGCTGCTCGGTCTGGACCAGGAAGCGGGGGCGCCCCCTTTCGCCCCCCGGCGGGCGGTCGCCGAAAGACTCGGCGCCGACCGGAGCGACATCCTGGCGGCGCTCGAAGCGGCCAGGGAGCGTTGGGGCAGGCAGCCCTGGATGACCGCGCTCAGGGACGACGTCGCCCGCCTGGTCGACAAGCACGCCGGCGTCATGACGGGGACGGAACTGGCCGCCGCGGTCCTGTCGGCGCGTGGCTCGGTCCGGGACGGCGACGAGCGAATCCGTCTCGCATCCGCCGTGGCCTATGCGGCCGTCGAGACCGAGGCCGCCCGCGAGGGCGCCAGGTTCACGGTCTATCGTCACGGGGAGAGGTTTCTCGTCGTCGGCACGGCGGACCTCGGGGAACGATACGGCGCGTCCGTGGAGGCCCGGGCCCGATACGCGATCCATCTCGGCGGGCGCTGTGACGCACTGGCCGGCGCGGACCCGCTGCCGGCGCCCATTCGCGTGACCGAGGCGCTCCTGGGCGTGCCGGCGCCGGCAGGGGACCGGCCGATCCCGCCGGATCGTCTGGTCCGGCTCGGGGCGCGGGTCTCCGAACGGGCCGCCTTGTCCAGCCGGATGGAGATCTATCCGCGGGGGATGCCCGCCGTGCGCGCCCTGAAGCTCGGCATGGGCTCCCTGCTGGGTCCGAAGTCCCTGACGGCAGTGCAGATCCGGCGGCGAATCGGTAGTCGTTACCCGGAGGCCGAGCCCGTTCCCGGGCCTCCCGCCCTCGATGGCCTGCTGGCGGAGGCCGGCATCGAACTGGTCCGGGACGGCGCGGGCCCGGGTTATGCCCCCAGGCGGTCGCGCCCGGGTGCTTCGTCCACGACGTCGACCCTGCACCGGATGGGCACCGCATCCCTGTCAGGGGAGACGGCGACCCCGGAGACCGAAGACGCCTGGCGTCTGGAGGAGCGCATCCGGACGGCGGTGGACCGGAAACGCTTTCTCGTCCTCGGCGTGGCGCCCAGGCATCTGCCGATGGCGGAGCGCGAGCTGTTGAAGCGGTTCCCGCTGCGGCGGATGAGCATCGAGGCGCTGCTGATCGGGGAGATGAAGGTGCTGGCGGCGCGGGCGGGTGCGGACTGGGATGTCGTGCTGCGCGCGGACGGCGCCGAACCCGGGAGCAGGGATTGGCGCAACCTCGTCACGCTGGTACGTCGCGCCGTGCCGGCGGTGGAGCGCGCCCTGCTTCGATCGGACCGGACGGTCCTGGTGGTGCATTCCGGACTGCTCGCCCGATACGAACAGCTCGACCTGCTCGACCGGCTGAGGGACGCCGGCGAGCGCCGCGGGGACACGCCGGGTTTTCTCGTCCTGCTGCCGGCGGACCGGCAGACCGACATGCCCGTGATCGACGGCTCGCCGTTGCCGGTCGTCCTCGCGTCCCAGTGGGCCAGGCTGACGGAGACGTGGCTATCCAACCGCCACAGAGGAGATTCAGGGACTGAATCATCAGCCGGTAGTCGTGCGGAGATTCAATAGTGATACACAGCATTTCTTTCAGGAATTTCAAGAGCTACCGTGAAGCGACGCTTCCCCTTGCTCCGCTGTCGCTGCTGATCGGCGCCAATGCTTCGGGAAAGAGCAATGCCATCGAAGGCGTTCGTTTTCTTTCGTGGCTTGCCGAAGGGAAACGGCTCGATGATCTGATGAGCGCGGTCCAGTCAGAGGACCAGAGATTGAGGGGAACGATCGGGGATTTGTCCTACGAAGGGACGGGAACGTTCGGTTTCCGCTGTACCACCGATATCAGGTACGGGGACGAACTGGCAATCGAACTACGCGTTTCCGATGACGGGATGAATATCGTGGCGGAGTCGGTCAGGAACCCGAATTCCACGGTTCCGCTGTACAACGTCGTCGAACCCGGACATGCCTACAGCCACGAATTGCAGGTGCAATACGATAATTTTGCCCGGGGAGGGATAAAACCAAGGATTCCCTGCAGCGATCAGCAAGCGGTCTTTACACAATTGGAGACCCCTGCGCGGTTCGCCGGTCGACACGACAAGGCTCAAAGGGTAATCCCCGCCGTCGTCGGCCAATATCGCAAGCTGCTGGAAGAGATTCTGTTTCTGGATCCGAATCCCAGGGCAATGCGGGAGTACAGCTTTATCGTGGATCGTTCGCTCAAGGGCGATGGATCGAATATATCGAGCGTTCTTTACGAACTTTGCGTGAAAACAGGGCAGAAAGGCGAGGTACTGACTTTTATTCGTTCATTGCCTGAACAGGATATCACGGACATCGATTTCATAGAGACGCCCCGAAGCGAAGTCATGGTGACGCTAACGGAATCGTTTGGCGGCAGGAACCACATCTGGGATGTGCCGGTACTCTCCGATGGAACACTCCGTGTACTGGCTATCGCCGCGGCCTTGCTGTCGGCGCCAAAGGATTCGCTGGTCATCATCGAGGAGATCGACAACGGCGTTCATCCCAGCCGGGCCGACATGTTGCTTGCGAACATTCAACGCGTCGCCGAGTCCCGTGGTGTCCGGGTCCTGGTTACGACCCATAACCCCGCATTGCTGGATGCCTTGCCAACACAGGCTATTCCTGACGTGGTTTGCTGCTTCAGAGACCCGAAGGAAGGAGACAGCCGACTCATCCGGCTGGGGGACCTGCAAACGTATCCAGCGCTGGTTGCGCAAGGTGCGCTAGGTCAACTCATGACAAAAGGGGTCATCGATCGTTATCTGAAGGACAGGACGGACCCTGACGAGAAAAAAGCCTATGCACTGGAATGGATGGATTCCCTGAGAGGGGGCGGGTCCGCGTGACGATTTGTATCGTGGACACCTCCATTTCTCGACGACCTGAAATGCCTGGTCAGGGGCCTGGAGGACGACCTGCGGGAACGGGCGACCGCCGTGGCGGCGATGGCGGGCCCGCCTGGAGGACGAGTACCGCTCGGCCAGGGAAGCGGGGCGCACGGGCGATTCCCTGGAGGTGTGGCGCGAAGGGGTCCTGACCCAGGCGGTGGTGGCGTGGGTCCTGGGCTGCGTGTTCGTTTTCTTCCGAAGGCTTGCTATATCCGCCAGGTAACCGCGGGCAGGAAACTGCCCGCGGTTACCTGGCGGATAATGCTTACCCAGACTTCTAAGACGATTTCTGTCAAATGACAGTCCAGCCTGCCCATCTTTTCGTCCGTCACCGGCATTGCGGCAACGGTTGCATGGAGCGGCCATGCGCCCGTTGCCGCGCCTTGAAGACGAACGATCCCGGCGCTGCGCTGTCCCTGCTCTGCTTGGGCACCGGTCTTGGGCTTCCTGCCCAAGCCGTTCACTGCTCATCGCAGTTCACCCTGCGCATTCTGGTATGTCAATTTCCGGCAATCGCCTAAGACCTACCTGATGACCCCTGAAACTCAGCCATGGTGGAAGGTAGCTGCCATTGTGAAGGGGCGAGGTCCGGGTCGATTCGGCAAGACACGCCGTGAATACCTCCCTGTAGGCTCGACAGCGGCATCCCTGCCGCTGACGGTCTTGCCGAATCGACCCGGACCTCGCCTGCCCCCAGCTGCGAACCCTGACCGTTCGAAACCGAGAAGTGGCTGAGTTTCAGGGGTAATCAGGAAGACCTATCCGCCACCGGGCGGACATCTCCGGCCCTGCCGTACGTCGTGATAAACTGGGCCGTATCGTCTTGACCTCCTGATTCACCATGGAAACACAAAAGCTCACGGTGCGTTTGCCCGTCGAGGACATCGCCTTTCTCAAGGGGTACGCACGAAGTCATGGCATTACGGTCACCGAGGCGCTGCATCGGTACCTTTTCCGGTTGCGAGAGCTGGAGCGGGCCGAGATTCATCCGGAGGTATCCGGGATCAGTGGCCTGGCGCCTTCCGACGTGGATGCCAGGGCGGCGCACGCGGCGCATACACAAGAAAAGCACCGGTGAAGGTCCTGTTCGACCTCAACATCGTACTGGACGTGGTATAGAGGCGCGAGCCCCACTATCGGCTATCGGCGGCAGCGCTCAGTACGGCGGTCATCGGTGACGCGCGAGGCGTCTTTCCGTGTCATGGGGTGACGACCGTCCACTATCTGGTGGCCCGCTACGCGGACAATAAGCAGGCGGATGAGCTGGTGGACTGGCTTTCCTCCCGATTCGAGATCGGCGTCGCGGGGCGGCGGGAGTTTCTGCGTGCGCGCGGGCTGCCTTTCGCCGACTTTGAGGACGCGGTGGTATGCGCCGTTGCGGAGGCTTGTGGCTGCGACGGCATCGTGACACGAAATCTGGGTGACTTTACCGGGTCGCCGGTGAGGCCGTTGTCACCCGAAGAGTTTCTGATGGATCTCGAAGGGACCGGCAAGCAAAACTGATCCGCGTATTCACGCGCGCCATGAGCCCCGATGATTGACCCGAAAACGCTACTCGACGACCTGAAACGCCTGGTCAAACGCCTGCAGGACGACCTGCGGGAACGGGCGACCGGCATGGCGGCGATGGCGGACCGCCTGGAGGACGAGTACCGATCGGCCAGGGAAGCCGGGCGCACGGGGGATGCCTTCGAGGCGTGGCGCGAGGGGGTCCTGACCCAGGCGGCGGTGGCATGGGTCCTGGGCTGCGTGTTCGTGCGCTTTCTGGAGGACAACGGCCTGGTGGACGGGCCGCTGATCTCGGGGCCGGGCGAGCGCCGGGGCCGGGCGTCGGACCGCCGGACACTGTACTTCCGGTCGCACCCGACCGATACGGACCGGGACTATCTCTACGATGTCTTCCGTACCGTCGCCCGGTTGCCGGCCGTCGCCAGGCTCTACGACGAGGCGCACAATCCCGTCTGGACCCATGGCGTCTCCGGTGACGCAGCCAGGGAGATGATCGCCTTCTGGCGCCGGATCGTGCCGGAGACCGGCGACCTGGTCCACGACTTCACCGACGCCGATTGGGACACCCGCTTCCTGGGCGACCTCTACCAGGACCTCTCCGAGGCCGCCCGCAAGCGGTACGCGCTCCTGCAGACGCCGGAATTCGTCGAGGCATTCATCCTCGACCGCACGCTCGAACCCGCGATAGCGGAATTCGGGCTCGGTCAGGTGCGGCTCATCGACCCCACCTGCGGCTCCGGGCATTTCCTCCTCGGGGCCTTCCGGCGGCTGCTGGACCGCTGGTTCCGCAAGGCGCCCGGGACCCCCGAACGGGAACTGGTGCAGCGCGCGCTGGACGGGGTCCACGGGGTGGACATCAACCCCTACGCCGCCGCCATCGCCCGCTTCCGCCTGCTGATCGAGGCGCTCAAGGCGAGCGGCATCCGGCGCTTGAAAGAGGCGCCGGGCTACCGCATCAACGTGACCGCGGGCGACAGCCTGTTGCACGGCCCGCGCTTCGGCGAACTGGCCCTCGGCAGCGGCGCCGAACAACTGGGCGGGCGCGCCGGCATCGGCCACGCCTTCGAGGCCGAGGACCTGGACGAGCTGAACCGCATCCTCGGCCAACGCTACCACGCGGTGGTCGGCAACCCCCCCTACATCACGGTCAGGGACAAGGCGCTCAACCCGCTCTATCGGGAGCGCTATACGACCTGCCACCGGCAATACTCGCTGGCGGTGCCGTTCACCGAGCGCTTCTTCCAGCTCGCCCTCCCCGCCGCGCCCGACGGAGACGGCGCGGGCCTGGTCGGCATGATCACCGCCAACTCCTTCATGAAACGCGAATTCGGCAAGAAGCTGGTCGAGGGGTTTTTCCCGAGGGTGGACCTCACCCATGTGATCGACACCTCCGGCGCCTACATCCCCGGCCACGGCACCCCGACGGTGATCCTGTTCGGAGTGTTTCTTTATAGTTCATAAGTGAAATTATACATAAAATTTATTTTTTTAACTTGTATAAAACAAACTTTTAGAAAAATAAAGTTAAAATTTTTTATTAAAGGATATAAGATAAAGCATTTATA
>JAYENI010000056.1:0-14995 GCA_034722015.1 Pseudomonadota bacterium | reverse complement strand
CGGGTGAACAGGGCCCGGAATGATAAGGCGATTGCCGGAAAATGACATACCAGATTGCGCCGGCATTTCGTTCGTCATCAAGGCGCGGCAACAGGCGCATCGTCGAACGATGGAACGGTTGTCGCAGCACCGAGGACGGATGAAAAGACAAGCAGGATGGTATGTCATTTGACAGAAATCGCCTAACACCGGTGTCGGATGGGGCCTTTCGTCGCCGTCGGTGAATGCGGGTCTCCCCGGCGCCTTACTCCGGGGGTTTGCGCCTCCGGATCGCCTCGTGCACGGTCCGCATGATCTCTTCGCGCGCCGCTTCCATGTGCCGTTTGAGGATCTCGCCGATCATGGCCTCCATCCGGACCTCGAATGCCGAGCGGGGTCCGCGGGGTGAGACATCGTCTTCGTCCTTCCCGGCGGGGGGCCGGGTGTCCGAACGGACGTGACCCGGTTCGAGTACATCACCGAGCGTGGGGATGTGGTTGTGTTCCGGCTTGTCTGGCATGGCGTCGGCCCGTATCAGGTTTCAAGGTGATGATGATGGAGGGTACAGCCCCGGTCGCGGTAGAAGCGATAGCGCACCCGGTCCTTTTCGGGGGTGTCCCGGTTCCGTGCCACGATCTCCGCCACACGTTCGAAATGGTCGTAGAATGCCGGCACTTCCGAGGCCAGATTGATCAATACATGGCCGGAATCGGGTGCGGTCGCGTGCCCGATCGTGACGGGGTATTCACCGGGCGCTTCCGGTTCCACGGCGTGCGGTACGAAGCTGCGGTCTCGAAAGGTCCAGAGCAGATCGTCCATCCTTCGGCTCTCCCGCGGCGAGTCCGTGTGGATGTGAACCGGATGCCCCATGCCCCAGGCCTTCTCCGCGATGCGGCAGGCCATCCGGTAGCGCGCCATGGGGCCGGGGTCGCCCAGGATGTAGAAGTCGATTCTCGTCATCTCAAATCCGTCAAGGGATGCCGGCGGCGCCGCTCATCCCGCCCGGTCGATCAGGTACTGCATCAGCAAGGGAACCGGCCGGCCCGTCGCACCCTTTTCCTTGCCGGTATTCCATGCGGTCCCCGCGATGTCGAGGTGCGCCCAGGTGTAGTCTTCGGTGAATCGCGACAGGAAACACGCCGCGGTCACGGTCCCGGCGAAACGCCCGCCGATATTTGCCATGTCGGCGAAATTGCTCTTCAGCTCGTCCTGGTAATCGTCCCACAGCGGCAGCCGCCACACCCGGTCCCCGCTGCGCTCGCCCGAGCGGATCAGGTCCCCGGCCAGTTCGTCGTCGTTGCCGAGCAGACCGCTGGGGTGGTGTCCGAGGGCAACGATGCAGGCCCCGGTCAGGGTGGCGATGTCGATTACGACGGCGGGATCGTAGCGTCCGGCCCAGGTCAGCGCATCGCACAGCACCAGCCGCCCCTCGGCGTCGGTGTTCAGGATCTCGACGGTCTTGCCCGACATCGTCGTGACGATATCGCCGGGCTTGCTGGCGTTTCCACCGGGCATGTTCTCGGCCGAAGTGACGATGCCGACGACGTTGAGGGGCAGACCCAGCTGTTCGCACGCCTTCATCGTGCCCAGCACGCTGGCCGCGCCACACATGTCGAATTTCATCTCGTCCATGGCCGCGCCGGGCTTGAGGGAGATGCCGCCGGTATCGAAGGTGATGCCCTTGCCGACCAGGACCACCGGCGCGTCCTTCTTGTCGCCGCCCTGATATTCCAGGGCGATGAGGCGGGCCGGCAGCTTGCTGCCGCGGGACACCGAGAGCAGGGCGCCCATGCCGAGTTTTTCCATCTCGGGCTCGTCGAGCACACTGGCACGAAGTTTCGCCTTGCCTTTTTTTATCTTCCTTGCCTGTGACGCCAGAAATTCAGGGGTACACACATTTCCCGGCAGATTACCCAGGTCCCGGGCCAGTTCCATACCCGTCGCGATGGCCTGTCCTTCGCGAAGTCCCCGTTCGGCGGATGCGGGGACACGCGCCGAGGTCAGCGCGAATGTCATCTGTTCGAGCGGATTTTCCGGCAGGTTGGGCTCTCCCTTCATCCGGTCGAACCGGTAGAGTGCGTCGCTGGTGGCGACAACGGCCTGGCGGAGCTTCCAGGCCGGGTCGCGGTCCCCGACAGTGAGATCGGGGAGATATGAAACCGCCCTTGTCGTACCGCCGGCCTGCAGCGCCCCTGCACTGCCTGCAACCGCCTTGCGCCATGTCGTGTCGTTGAATTTTTCCTCGGGCCCGCAGGAGACGAGCATGACGCGTTCCGCGTCGACGCCGGACAGATTGTAGAGTGTCAGGGTCTGGCCGGGTTCGGGGTTCAGGTCTCCACGCTCGAGTATCGCACCGACAGTCCCGCCGGAGGCCTTGTCGAGGTCCTGCGCCGCTGCGCAGAGTTCGTCCTTTCCGAATACGCCGACCGCAACGCATTCGCCGTCCTGCGTTGACGGTTTACCCCGTTTCAGATCAAAGTCCATCGATTCGTCCTCGTCAGTGGATTGATGTCGGTCGCGCCACGGCATCCCCAACGATGTCTCGCAGGGGAGCGTTACGTGGCATTGGGTCCCGGTGTTGGCGTCTCCGGAAAAAGTGGTTCGATACGCGTTTGCCGTCGGTCCGGGCCGCGTCCCGGTCCCGGTACGTGGCCGCAGCGTTTTCCGGACGTCTACCGATTGTATTCAATTTGCGCGACGGGGGCAGTGGGCGCTTCACGACCGGGCAGTTGTCTGCCGGCCGATGCCGCATCAACCGGGACGTGCCCGCGGGCTGCCCCCGCGGTGATTTCACACGGGACCGGGTGGAAAACACGGGTTGAGCACCCTATCCTCTATAAGATGCCGATTCACCGGACATGCCTCAGCGTACCCGCCGGAGACCGTCGTGCACAGTGGGAGGACGGTTAGCGAAGGGACTGTTTTCACCTTCCAGAGAGGAGATCAAGTGATGGGCGCGAGCAAAATCATGGTGATTCGACATGCAGAGAAACCGGGTCGGTATCACGGTGCCGCTTACCGGGGTGTGACGGCGAAGGGCAAGGGGGATCCGGAATCTCTCGTGACCCTGGGCTGGGAGCGTGCCGGCGCCCTGGTCACACTGCTCGCCCCGCCGTGGGGACCCGCCGACCCCTTCCGGGCAGTTCGAGGTGCCCACGCAGTGGCCGGAAGACCGGTATGACCTTGTGTGGGTTTTCGAACGCCCGAACGCAAGCGGGCCGATCACCGGTTTCAGTCAGATTCCGCAGCGGCTGCTCGCAGGAGATGGGGATACCGTCATTCCGGTGTGAGGCGGCCTGCTAGCTTGCCCACGACTCCTGTGACCTGCGGATTTTCCCGAACGGGCCCGTTTCTCAGCGAAGATGCTTCTTGTAGCGTGGGATGTCAGCGTTTTTCGCCTGGGAAAAATTTGCGTACTCCATGGCGACAGTCGCCAGTTCAACACCACTGAAGTTGGTGTTGCTTACGTTGGCGCGGCGCAGGGTAGATCCACCCAAAACAGCATTGGTGAGGTCCGCGCTGGAAAGATTGGCGAAGCGGAAATCTGCGCTCTCCACCAGCATGTTGCGCATATTCGCGTTGCTCAGGTCGGCACCCTCCAGATTGGCCAGGTTCATCACGGTAAAGCCGCCGGGGATAATGGTGGACATGTCCGCTCCCTGGAGGTTGGCCCCTTTGAGGTTGGCATCGTTCAGGTGACTGTCCCTGAAATCGGTTCCGGTGAGATCCGTGTGACTGAGATTGGCGCCGATCAGCAATGCGCGGCGCGCTATGACATGACGCATTTTGCTGCCATGAAAATCGGTGTCGCGCATATCGGCATTGCAGAGGTTAGCTTGCTCAAGGTTGGCTTCACGAATTTCCGCCTTGCGCAAATAGGCCTTGGCCAAAATCACACCTGCCAGGTCTGCTTCGGTGAGTACAACCGTGTCGCCAGGATAGATTGCACCTGCGTTGACATGCGTCAGGTTGGCCTGGCGAAGATTGGCTTTCCTGAACCGGGCTCCCTGCAGGTTGGCCTGTTCGAGATTGGCATTGCTCAGGTCGGCATTGCTAAGATTACTATGCCAGAAATTCGCGCCTTTCAGGTTCATTCCACGCAGGTCCGCGCCGCGCAAATCCAGTTCCGTCAGATCTGCGCCGACCAGGCTTTCGGCATCAATTGTAGCAAGGACCTCACCCGTATCCTTTTGCTTGATTTCAATCATCTCGGAATCTCCTGACCCGGTACATCCGGAACCAATATTCGTTGCATCATCTATCCATACCCCTGGTAGAAAGAACAATGGACAGCCACCATGAATCCTGTCGTCGATCGCCACCAGGACAGAATAGCTGACGGTCTTTCCCGCCTTGATCGCGTCGACATGACTGGAATCCTACCTGATATCGGCTATACAGGCACCATGGCATGTTATCCCGGTGCCCCGGGGTCCGGCAGAGCGATCGCGTTTGATGCTCAGAGTGCCTGTTGCAGGTGTCATGGTGACTCGAAGATCATGATGAAGCGCCAATTGTCAGGCAACACCCGGGCTCATCATCCCCTGCCGATCAGGAACCAGAGCCAGGCCGCGGAGATCGACAGGGAGACAAGGGTGACCGGGATGCCGGTGCGCGCGTGTTGCCAGAACGTGATCGTCAGCTTGTAGCGCGCCGCCGTGTCGACCACGATGATGTTCGCGATACTGCCGATGACAATGAGATTACTCGCCATGCCGGCGGCCAGGGCCATGGTGGGCCCGGCCACCGGGTCTGTGGCGAAGGGGATCAGCAACATGATGGCGGGTACGTTCGAGACAATGTCGCTCAACACGAATGTGCTGACAAAGAGCGTTGCCGGGTGCTGGAAGTCGACGCCGTGCGCGTTGAGGCTTTCGACCCAGTGCTGGGGGATGTGGGTCTGCTGGAACGCGCCGTTGACGACAAACAGTCCGATGAACAGGACCAGCAGTTGCCAGTCGACCAGGTCCAGCATCTTTCGGGATTTGAAGTGCGCATTCATGAGCAGAATACCAGCCGCCGCCAGCGCGATCTGTTCACGGGGCCAGTTCGTAAACAGGAACAGACCGATGATACCTGCGGTAATGATCAAACCCTTGGTGGACTCCAGGCGGTCGAATTCGTGGGTTTTGGTGGGCTCCGCGCCCAGGGTCGCCGGGAGTTGCCACCGGTTTCGGTACATGAATGAAACGACCAGCCAGATGACCCCGAGCGACAATATCGCCGGTACGGCCGTGTAGACCATGAAGCCGGTAAAGGACAGGTGCATGTGCTGGCCGATGAGCATGTTTTGCGGGGCGCCGATGATCGTCGCCGTGGAACCGGCATTGACGCTGCATGCCATGGCCAGGAGATAGGGTACGGGATTGAGCCTGCGCTCCTTGCAGAGTTGCATCAGTACCGGGGCCATGGCCAGCGCAATCACATCGTTGGTCAGCAGCGCGGCGAGAACGCCGCAGACTGCGATGAGAATCGCGAGTAAAGCGCGTGGGCCGACATCGAGCGAGACGACGCGGTGCGTAATCTCCGCATACAATCCCGACATCGTGAATTGCGCCGAGACAACCATCAGGCCGAACAGCAGTGCGATCGTGCTGTATCCGACCGTATCGACCGCCTGTTGCTCGGTCATCACCCCGGTGGCCAGCAGGGCGATGGCGCCGAGTAACGCGATCGCGGAGCGGTCGACCTTGAGGTAGGGCAGTCGGCCCAGCATCATCCCCAGGTAGACCACCACGAAAACCACCACGACGATGGTCGTAGATGCGGAGCCTTCCAGTTCCATCGTCATGAACTCCGGGTGTGGAACGCGTGAGTGTTACGCTCGACCATCAGGAGTGGCCCTCGCTCCCGCGGCGAAGTGGCTACCCTCGATCAGTGTGATGTGTCCGTCCGACCGACTTGTGCTGCTTCCTGAGCTTCCTCGGCCTCGTGGTATTTGCGCCCGATGTCGGCCATGTCCACGGTGGGGGCCGGGAACTTCATTTTCAGCGATTCGAGGGTCTCTACGACAATCTGGGAAACGGCGAGATTCCGGAACCATTTGTGATTGGAGGGGATGATGAACCAGGGCGCGTATTTCGTGCTGCATCGGCCGAGGGCTTCCTCGAACGCCTGCTGGTACTGATTCCAGTATTGTCGCTCCTCGTAGTCACCCTCGCTGATCTTCCAGTGGCGCGCCGGATCGTCGATGCGCTGCCTGAAACGCCGAAGTTGCTCGTCCTTGCTGATGTGGAGATAGAACTTGAGGATGTGAGTCCCGTTGTCTACCAGAGTCTTCTCGAAGGCATTGATCTCGTCGTAACGCCTGGACCAGACTTTTTTCGGGACCAGGTTGTGCACCCGTACCACCAGAACGTCTTCGTAGTGGGAACGATTGAAGACGGAAACCCGTCCCCTGCCCGGAGTGGCCTTGTGGATGCGCCACAGAAAGTCATGGGCCCGTTCTTCCGCCGAAGGGGCCTTGAAACCGTGTACCCCGCAACCCTGGGGGTTCATGGCGCTCAGCACATGGTTGACCGTGCCGTCCTTGCCCCCGGCATCCATCGCCTGCAGTACGATCAGTAGTGATCGCTTGTCCTCGGCATACATCAGGTACTGCAATTCCGCCAGTTTCCCGGTGTATTTTTCCAGTTCACCCAGCGCAGAATCGTGATCCTCGTGTTTGTCCCTGAAGCCGGCGTCGATCTTGCCCAGCCTGACCTTGTCGCCGGGCTCGACCCGGAACTCTTTTTTGTATTTCATGCCTTGCTCTCCCCCATTCTTCAGACGCCGGACCGGGTCTTGCCAAACTGATGCAGCGGGGTGTTCGCCGTTTGCAGAAACTTCTGCTTGTGCCGCTCGCGCATGTCCATCGAACGGTAGGTCGCGAGCTTGACGAGATCGTTGAACACCATCCAGATCAGGTTGTAGCCCCACACGATGGCGATGAGCTTGCCGGGTAGCGCCGGCATCAGCCAGCCATACAGTGCCAGCGCAATCGCCAGGATCTGGGTGCTCGAGATGGCCAGTAGCATGATCAGGGCCGGGAAGGGCGGCCGCCAGAAGGCATGCTGGTTGCGCGTGACCATCAGCATGAGCGCCCCGCCGGAGAGCAGCTGCAGGAACACCATCGTCTGCAGCTGACCATGGTCGAGATGAAAGTAGTCCACACCCAGTAGCAGCAGTCCGAAGGTCTGAATGACCGACAGAAAGCCCAGCACGCTGGATACGGTGAGTACCCGGCCCATCTCCCAGCGTACCGGGGTGCGGCTCAGGCGGGTGTTGTCGTAGGCGATGGACATGATGGGGATGTCGTTCAGCAACGCCAGCAGGATGATCATGACCGCGGTCAGGGGGTATCTTTCGAACAGGATCATGGACAACACGACGAACAGCATGATGTCGGTGGTCATGGCGATGCGGTAGATGGTGTAGCTCAGCATCCGCTGGAAGATACGCCGCGCCTCATCGACGGCGTCGATGATGGCCGACAGCCCGGGTGCGGTGAGCACCAGATCGGCCGCGGCCCGGGCGGCGTCGGTGGCGCCGGAAACGGCGATGCCCACGTCGGCCTGTTTCAACGCGGGGGCGTCGTTCACGCCGTCACCGGTCATCGCCGTGAGATGCCCCAGCTTCTGGAGGGCCTTGACGATGCCGTACTTGTGCTCGGGGAACACGCGCCCGAAGCCGTCGGCCCGTTCCACTATCCGGCACTTCTCTTCGGGAAGGTTGGCGGGATCCTCGCCCTCGAACAGCTCGCCGGCCGGACGGATGTTGCTGCCCATCCCCAACTGGCCGGCGATCTCGCGACCGATGGCCACGTCGTCGCCGGTGACCATCTTGACGTCGATGCCGTGCTCGTGGGCATGCGTGATGGTCTCTTTCGAGTCGTCCCGGGGCGGGTCGTAAAGCGACAGGATGCCGCTCAGCTCCCAGGACCCGTCGGCGCCATCGCCTTCGGTGTAGGCGACGCCCAGCGCCCGGTTACCCTTCGCGGCCAGTTCATCGACCAGTTTCATGGCCTTCTCCCTGTCCTCCGGGGAGGCATTGGACAGGCCGACGATCACCTGGGGCGCACCCTTGGCGACCTTGAAGGTCTTGCCGTCCTTGTCCTTGATCACGGCCATGGTGCGTTTGCTCACCGGGTCGAAGGGCGTGAACTTCTCTTGCTCGTAGTCCTGCAGCACGGCGTGATCACGCAGACCGCCGATCACCGCCAGATCGATGGCGTCCTTGTCCTCTTCTTTCGAGGCCAGCGAGCCGTAAAGGATCACCTCCTGGCCGTCCTTCGCGGCGAACGCAGCGGGGTCGCCGAGGGTCAGCTGGTTCTTGGTCAGGGTGCCGGTCTTGTCCGAGCACAGGATGTTGACACCGGCCATCTCCTCGATCGCCTGAAGACGGGAAACAATGGCCTTCTTCTTCGACAGCGCCAGCGCACCGAGCGCCATGGTGACCGAGAGCACGGCCGGCATGGCCACCGGAATGGAGGCGATCACCAGAATCAGGACGAATTGAAGCAAGGTAACGGCCGGCTCGCCCCGGTGGAGTTCCACGAGGATCAGCACGGCGCTCAAACCGACGGCGACGGCGATCAGGAAGTCGCCGATCTTCATCACCGCCTTCTGGAAATGGGAGACCGCACCGGCGCTGCCCACCAGCCTGGCGGTGCGGCCGAAGAAGGTGTCGCCGCCGGTCGACGTGACCAGGGCCGTCATCTCGCCCTGCTTGATCGCCGATCCGGAATAGGCGATATCGCCCGGCTTTTTGCTCACCGGGAGGGACTCGCCCGTCAGCGCCGCCTGATCGACGCTGAGGTATTCACCGGCTACCAGCTTGACGTCCGCCGGGATCACGTTGCCCAGTCGCAGCTCCAGCATGTCGCCGGGAACCAGCGTCTTGGCGTCCACGTCACTCCACTGGCCATCGCGTAGCGCCCTTGCCTTGAGCGCCATGGAGGCCTTCAGCGCCTCCAGCGCATCGGCTGCCTTGCTCTCCTGGACGAAGCCGATGACGGAGTTGATCAGTAACATGACCAGGATGATGATGAAGTCGTCCCAGTGCCTGACGGCCAGAGAGAGCAACGCGGCGATCTCGATCATCCAGGGAATCGGCCCCCAGAAGAAGGACAGGAACACCATCACGCGGCTCTTTTTCTTCTCCTCCAGCGCGTTGGGTCCGTATTGTTCCAGCCGATGCCCGGCTTCCTCGGAGGTCAGTCCTTGAGCCGAGGATTCAAGTTTTTCGTACAGCTGATCGATGCCGAGCTTCTCCGCGTCGAACGCGGGCCCGGTGTTATCCGTAGCCACCGTTCTAACCTTCCCGGCCATGCTTTCCCTTCCCCCCCATTCAGTTGCAGCGCAGTCATGATTCCGCGGGTTCGGGCGGCCCGAGTGCGGTAAATCAGTCATTCTCAATGACAACGCCCGATGGTTTTCGAGCCCGTGCGTTGTCTGAGTCTAGGCCATGTTGACGGAGATGAGCTGCCCGGTGGTCAGCCCATTCAGCGAATGGATCAGATTGATGGCTGCTTCCGATCGGAACCCCGTCGCGGTTCGATACGGGGGTTCGTCGGGTCCTCCCGTTCTTCTCCCCACCCTCTACGAGGAGGCAGGAATCCGTTAGAATCCGGTTTTTCGGGAGTAGCGTGTATTTCCCCCTATCATCTCTGTTTTTCGGACGGCGTAGCGACCGACAATGCGGACCACGAAACGTAACGAACATGGCCGGAACGGGGAGCGGGCGGCGCGGCAAGGTTCTGAATCCGGGATGCGCCTCCAGCATGTCATCAGCGGGGCGAACCTCGGATACTGGGACTGGGACTACCGGACCAACCGTCAGGTGGTCAACGATCGCTGGCTGGAGATACTGGGACTGGGCCGGGACGACATCGAGAATCACATCAACGATTGCATCGGCAGGATGCACCCCGATGACAGGGAAAAGATGCTGGCGCTCGCGGAACAGGCCTTTGCAGGGAAACGGTCGTTTCGGGCCGAGTTCAGGTTGCGCCACAAGGCCGGGCACTGGGTGTGGGTCGAGGGTTCGGGGTCGGTCGTCGAGTGGGGCGACGACGGGCTTCCGATGCGGGTGTGCGGCATCCATCAGGAGATCAGTCAGCGAAAACGCGTCGAAGACTCGCTGCAGAAGAGTGAACGACGGTTTCGTGAACTGCTCTTGAACCTGCCCAACGTGGCGGTTCAGGGTTATGACAGGGACCACCGGGTCACTTACTGGAATACGGCCAGCGAGCGCCTCTACGGATACTCGGCCGGGGAGGCCATGGGGCTGAGACTGGAGAATCTGATCATCCCGGAATCCAGGCGGGAGGGGGTCGACTCCGCGATAGAAAACTGGATCAATCTGGGGGAAAAAATCCCCAACGAGGAGCTGGTACTGAAGCACAAGGACGGGCGCCCGGTACCGGTCTTTTCGAGCCACGTGATGCTCGGCCAGGGGACCGATCACCCCGAAATGTTCTGCATCGATGTCGACCCCGCGGAAAGAAACGAGGCCATGCTGGAACTCGAGCGACTGGCGACCAACGACCCTCTGACGCAACTGACCAATCGCAATCTGCTGTACGAGGAACTCAATCATCGCCTGAAGGAAGCGGACCGGTTCGGCTATGAGCTGGCCGTGTTCTTCATCGATCTGGACAATTTCAAGATCATCAACGACGGCCACGGTCACCACTTCGGCGACGCGGTATTGCGGCAGGTCGCCGAGCGGCTCTCGGGGACCATGCGCGAGTATGATACGGTCGCCCGCTTCGGGGGGGACGAATTCGTGCTGGTGATGTCGCACGTGGAAGACGGCGACGAGGTCGCGTCCGTGGCCGAGAAGGTGCTGGGCCTGTTCCGGTCGCCCCTGAAGATCGATGGGCAGGATATCTTCGTGGGCGCCAGTATCGGGGTCAGCCTTTTTCCCGCGGACGGTCGGGACTCCAGGACCCTGCTGAAACATGCCGACGCCGCCATGTACGAGGCCAAGAAGGCGGGTCGCAACCAGTTTCATTTCTATACCCCGGAGCTGAACCGCGAGATCGAACGCCATGTCGCCATTGCATCCGGTCTTCGGCATGCGGTGAATAGGGAGGCGTTTCGCCTCGTATACCAGCCGCAGGTGGCGTTGGGCAGCGGACGCATCGTCAGCTGCGAGGCCCTGCTGCGCTGGGACCACCCGGACGGGAAGCCGGGTCGCCCGGATGAATTCATCCCGATCGCGGAGAAGTTCGGGCTGATCGATGACATGACCCGTTGGGTGCTCCGTCAGGTAAACAGGGACAGGGCCGGCTGGACGGACGCGGGGATGACCGTTCCGCCGATTTTCGTGAACGTATCCGGTGGGCAGGCGCGGTTGCAGGCATTCTACGACGCGTTTCAGGATTCGCTTCGCGCTCATGCCCTGCAGCCCGGAGACATCGGCATCGAGCTGACCGAGAACACCCTGATCAAGGGCAGTGATTCGGCGGTGGGAATACTGCACAAGCTGCGCGGTGAAGGCGTGCGCGTCGCGCTGGATGATTTCGGGACCGGTTATTCGTCTCTCAGTTACCTGAAGCGTTTTCCGATCGATATCATCAAGATCGATCAGTCATTCGTAAAGGATGGCGCTTCGGATCGGGACGATGGATCGATCGTTCGTGCGATCATCGCCATCTCCGCAAGTCTGGGTCTGAAGGTGATCGCGGAAGGCGTGGAAACGGAGGCGCAGCGACGGTTTGTATTGGAGGCCGGCTGCGACGTCGCACAGGGGTTCCATTTCCATGTGCCGCTGGATGCACAAGAGATGTCCCGTCTCCTGAATATAAACAACCCTGCATGAAAAATCACTGCCAGTGAACAAACATAAAATCAGCTTCACTTACCTGTCCCAGGAAGATCTCCTTGCCTCGGGCTGCTTCGACATCCGCATGGCCATGGAGACCGCCGGGAAGGCGCTGTGTGCCTTCCGTGAGGACCATATCCTGTTTCCGGAGAAGATCGTGCAGATCTTCAGCCAGGCGACCCAGGAGCGCATCAACTGCCTGCCCGCCACCCTGCTGGACAAAAAGGTGTGCGGGGTGAAGTGGGTGTCGGTGTTCCCGAACAATCCGCGCAAACACGGGAAGCAGAACCTGTCCGCCATCTTCGTCCTCTCGGAGATCGAAAACGGTTTCCCGATCGCGGTGATGGAAGGCACCCTGGCCTCGAACATGCGGGTGGCCGCCGTCGGCGGCATCGCGGCGAAACACCTGGCGCGGCAGGACGCGGAGGTGATCGGATTCATCGGCGCCGGCGAACAGGCAAAGATGCACCTCATCGCCATGAAGGTGGTGTTGCCCTCGCTGAAGGCGTGTCGGGTCGCCTCCTGTACGGCCGCCGAAGAGGACACCTTCATCGACGAACTGTCTCATCTCTTCCCGGACATGGAATTTGTCGGCACGCGCACCAACGCCAGGAAGGCCATGGCCGGGGCCGACGTCCTGGTCACCGCCACCAGCGCCCAGGCCCCCCTGCTGCACGCAGACTGGGTGAAACCGGGTGCCTTCTACAGCCACATCGGCGGCTGGGAGGACGAGTACGAGGTGGCCCTGCGCAGCGACAAGATTGTCTGCGACGACTGGGAGACCGTGACCCACCGCACCCAGACCCTCAGCCGCATGTACAAGGAGGGTCTGATCGATGGTCATACCATTCACGCGGACCTGCACGAACTGGTCTCCGGTAGCAAACCGGGCCGGGAGAATGAACGGGAGCGGATCTATTTCAACGCGGTCGGACTGGCCTATATCGACGTCGCCATCGGTCTGGCGATGTACAATCGCGCCCTGTCCGCGGGCGCGGGCACGCAGCTTGACCTGCAGGAGTCCATGATCTTCGAGCACCCTGACATAGCACGGCATATTCGGTTGTGATTCCCGAAACCGGACGGATGATCAGTAACGGCCTTGATGAAACGGCATCCTGGCAGGGGTGTAACGGCAGCAGGGTATTTACTCCGGAAGACGCCGTAGATACTTCCCTGTAGGCTTGCTGCCGGCGTCCCTGCCGGCGACACTTCCCCCGCAAACACCGTGTTGCCGTTACTCGGCGCCGGATCGGAGGTATTCTGAACACGAATTAGCGGCAATGATGCTGAAATAACGAAACTGCGCAGGATTGGAAGCTGTCCCGGGGTATTCGATACGGTGGCGTTCGCGGCAGGGACGCCGCGGCCGAGCCTCCAGGGACGGATTCACGGCGTCCCCCGGATCGAATACCCCGGGGCAGATTCGCCTAAAGTCAGTGCCATTGGAATTCACGGCTTTTCTCGTTCCTCTCATATGTTCAAGCGCCTTGATCCTCCCGCTCGAAAGACCGTTACCGTAAACATCGAAGGTACGCCGGTGTCCGTCCCCGCGGGCGAAACCGTGGCCGCCGCGGTGCTGGCCCATGGCCTCGTTTACACCCGTACCACACCCGTGTCCGGCAGGCCTCGCGCACCCTTCTGCATGATGGGGGTTTGCTTCGATTGCTTGATGGAGATCGACGGCCAGCCCAACCGGCAGGCCTGCATGGTCCGGGTCGCCGAGGGGATGCGCATTCGCCGGCAGCGGGGGGCGGGGGAGTGAAGGGCCGTTATCCCCTGGTGGTGATCGGGGGCGGACCGGCCGGGCTGGCTGCGGCCGCGACCGCCGCGGAGCACGGGGTGAAGACGGTCCTGCTGGACGAGCAACCCGCCCCCGGTGGTCAGATATTCCGCAACATCGAGGGCATCCCGGTCCATCGCGCCCGGCGCCTGGGGGAGGAGTACACCCGCGGTGCCGCATTGGTGCAGGCCCTGCGCACGTCCAGCGCGCACTGGTCCGCGGAGACCACTGTGTGGTCACTCGACCGGGGACGCGAACTGGGCGTGCTGTGCGGGGGAAAGGCGAAGCTGGTACGGGCCGACCGGGTGATCATCGCCACCGGGGCACAGGAACGCCCGGTGCCATTTCCGGGGTGGACCCTGCCCGGGGTCATGAACGCCGGCGCCGGGCAGATCCTGCTCAAACAATCCGGGGTAGTGCCCGGCGACGGTGTGGTGCTGGCCGGCAGCGGTCCCCTGCTGCTGCTCCTTGCCTGGCAGTACCTCAACGAGGGCGTCGAGGTGAAGGCGGTGCTGGACGTGCAGCCGCTCGGGAACTGGCTGCGTGCCGCCCCCCATCTGCCCGCGGCGCTGCTGGCCCATCATTACATCACCAAAGGGCTCGGCTACAAACGCGATCTGAAAAGGGCGGGGGTCACCGCCCTGCACGGCATTCAGGACCTGCGCGCGGTGGGAGGCGATCAGGTGCGGGCGGTCGAGTACATCCATCGCGGCAGACTGGGGCGCATCGAGACCCCGTTGCTGATGTGCCATTTCGGGATCATCCCACAGACCCACCTCACCCAGGCGGCGGGCTGCACCCACGCCTGGGACGGGGCCCAGCAGTGCTGGTGTCCGGTGACCGACCGCTGGGGCGCCACTGATATCGAGGGTATCGGCGTGGCGGGCGACGGGGCGGGGATCGGCGGCGCCCGCACCGCGGAGCATGCCGGGCGTCTGGCGGCGCTGGATGCGGCCCGACGGCTTGGCGCGCTGAGCCGGGAGCAGCGCGACCGTCAGGGCAAAAAGGATCTGCGCTGGATGAAGGACGAGCTGCGCATCCGTCCCTTTCTGGACGCCATGTTCCGCCCGCCGGAGTTGATGCTGACTCACCCCACCGACGAAGAGGTGCTGTGCCGTTGCGAGGAGGTCACCGCAGGCGACATTCGCACCGCCCTGGACGAAGGTCATACGTCTCCCAACGCGGTGAAATTCTTCACCCGCTGCGGCATGGGTCCCTGTCAGGGCCGTCAGTGCGCTGACCCGGTGGCCCGGCTGGTGGCGTACGAGACCGGGCGGGACCCCTCGGAAGTCATCCCATACCGGGTCAGGCCGCCAGTCAAGCCGGTCACCATCGGACAGATGGCCGAACTGGAAACTTCATGAACGGCGACGTGCTCGTCATCGGCGCCGGGCTGATGGGGTCCTCTGCCGCCCTGCACCTGGT
>JAYENI010000055.1:0-15025 GCA_034722015.1 Pseudomonadota bacterium | reverse complement strand
GCGAAAATCCCTGCGGCGTTTCGAATCCTGGCAAGTTGCATTGATACCCCCGTAGGCCCTAAAAGATAGAAGTACGAATGAGAACGATTCGTATTATCCATATTGAAGGAGCGGTTGCAACCATGCGTTTCCGGATGGGGCGTACGGCGGGGACCGGATCTCGACGCGGGGCGTGAACGAGCCAGGTCCGGCATGAGTGGTCTGGTGCGGCGGGAGCGCCCCGGGATTATTCAGCCGGGTCGATTCGTTGCGGGACGGGGGATTGCAGGGGATGCCCGGCCAGGAAACCGGCCGCAGCCAGGGTCGCCTGGATGAAGCGCAGCGGAATCCAGGGATGCAGGTATGGGGACCGGATAGGGATCCCGGATTTCGCACGGCTTCATCCAGGCTACGAGTACCGCATGCGGCGAGACAGCGCCGCGCCCGGTTACACCGCGCAGGTACGGAAACCGGCAAGTACGTCGTTGCGTTCGGGGCCGTAGTAGTTGCGCCAGGTATTGCGGATCATCCGGCCGCGAGTCGCCCAGGCGCCGCCGCGCAGCACCCGGGTGCTGCCGAACAGGGGTTGGGAATAGTCCTGGTACATGTCCGGCGTGAATCCCGGGTAGGGGCCGAAGGCGGTGTCCGTCCATTCCCATACGTTGCCGATCATCTGGCGGCATCCGAAGGCGCTGTCGCCCGCGGGCAGCGCGGCCACACCGATCGTGCCGAGCGCGTTGCCGTCGAGATTGGCGCGGGTCGGATCCGGTGGCGAATCGCCCCAGGGGTAACGCCGTTTGACGGGGGCGAGGGATTTGCCGTCAGCGGCAGGTTCGCCGGCGGCGGCGACCTCCCACTCGGCTTCGGTCGGGAGACGTCTGCCCGCCCAGCGACACCAGGCGCGCGCTTCGTACCAGTTCACGTGTATGACGGCGGTGTCGCGTGGCAACGGCTGCCAATGATCGAATCGTCGAATCTCCCAGCCGTCAGGTCCCTCTCGCCAGTAGACCGGGTGCGCGAGCCCCGATGCGGCCAGCCATTGCCGGCCCGCGTCGTCCCAGAGGTCCCGTCTTCGATAACCGCCGTCCTCCACGAAGGCCGCGTAGTCGCCATGAGTCACCGCCGCGCGCGCGAGGTGGAAGGCGGGGACTTCCACGGCATGGTCCCATTTCTCGTTGTCGAAGACGAAGCCGTCGTCAGGTCGGGCACCGAGCATGAACGTCCCGCCGGGAATTCCGGCGTCACCTTCCAGGTCGCCTGCGTGCGACTCCACGCGCGGTGCGGGGCCCAGCGCCGGGGCGGGATAACCGAGCGTCTGCCGGGTATAGGTGAACGCCTCGGTGTGCATGTCTTCGTGAAACACCGCGTACCGCGCGAGGTAGTCGCGCCTGGGGTCCGGTGCGTCCTGCGCAAGATGCCGTTTGATCGCATCGTGTACCGAATTCATGTAGACCAGGGTCTCGGGCAGGCTCGGCAATGGCAGGTCCCAGCGGTCATCGTGGGCAATGGAGATGGAATCGTAGAGCGCGTCCGCCCCCTCCATGACGGGCGGTTCGCCCAGATGCCGGCGCAGCACCCAGACCTCGTGGAAATAGGCGGCATGGCCGATCTCCCAGCGCAGGGGATTCACTGTGGCGAGCCGGGGCCCCATCAACTGGTCGGCATCCAGACCTTCGATCAGGGCGAGGGTGCGCCGGCGTGCGTCGTCGAGGTGGGCGATGAGTTCGTGTGGCATGTTACGGATAAGGCGATTGTCGGAAAATTACATACCAGATCGAGCCGGATATTCGTTCGCCGTCAAGGCGCGACAACAGGCGCATCGTCGAACGATGGAACGCTTGTCGCAACACAGAGGATGGACGTAAAGACAAGCAGGATGATATGTCAATTGACAGAAATCGTCTAAGGTTCCGGATTCGCACGATGATGGTCGCAGGGATGGGGGAGAATGTCACTTGCCGTTGTCCGGGGAGCGATAAACAGGGAGACTGGAGCGCCGCCCCGTCATGGCCGATGGACCCATCAGACAGATGCAGATCAGGCTGATTACCCCCGCTCCGCCACGCTCCCTGTCCGGCAACCGCGCGACCGCCAGCCGCTGGGCCGCGATCTTGCGGAAACTCGGGCATCAAGTGCGGGTGTCCGTCGATTACGAAGGTGACCCCGCGGATCTCATGGTGGCGCTGCACGCCTGGCGCAGCGCGGACGCCATCGCCCGATTCGCCGAACGCTATCCGGACCGACCCCTGGTCGTCGTGCTGACGGGT
This sequence comes from Pseudomonadota bacterium, assembly GCA_034722015.1. GTDB lineage: Bacteria > Pseudomonadota > Gammaproteobacteria > JAJDOJ01 > JAJDOJ01 > JAJDOJ01. Next base: position 12,779 of record JAYENI010000055.1, on the reverse strand, counting down.
ACCGACGCCTACCGCTTCATACACAGCCATCCCGGGACCACGCTTCGTTCCATCCATCTCGCGGACCGTCTGGTGGGGCTGCATGCCCTGATCGCAGAGACGATTCCAGAGCGGTACCGGGAAAAGGTGCGTGTCATCTACCAGTCGGCGATGCCGATCGCTCGAAGGGAGCCGGCCAAACGCGCCTTCCGTGTCTGCGTGGCGGGTCACCTGCGTGACGAGAAGGACTCCCTGCGACCGGCCCTGGCCGTGCGCGACCTGCCTGCCGACAGTCGTATCCGCGTCGACTCCTACGGCAAGGCGCACACGGCCGATTGGGCGCAGGCCGCGGAGAAGGAATCGAAGACCAGTCCCCGCTACCGGTGGCACGGCGAGATCGCGCATCACAGGCTACGTCAGGTCTACGCACGCTCGCACCTGCTCGTCCTGCCGTCGCGCATGGAAGGCGGGGCGAACGTGATATCCGAGGCCGTGATCGCCGACTTGCCCGTGATCGCATCGAGGATCGACGGTTCGATCGGCTTGCTGGGCGAGGACTATCCGGGTTTTTACCCGGCCGAAGACGCCGGGGCGCTGCGCGAGCAACTGCTGCGATCCGAGTCCGACGCCGGTTACTATGCCCGCCTCGGGCAGGCGTGCGATTCGCGAAAGCCGCTGTTCACGCCCGAGCGGGAAATGGCCGGCTGGGCCGAATTACTGGCGGCGCTCCCGGCTTCGGCACCTATTCGGTGACGGGGTCCTGTCAAACCGTTCTGTCGTATCCGCGTCGGTCCGGGAACCGGTCTATCGACGCGCGCAGCCGGCGCGGCAGGCCCCGTAGCCCGCGACATGGACGAGGGGAAGAAATCGTGTCGCAAGCGGTTATTTTGCGATGACATTGCCGTGCTATATTTCACCGCTCCCAATGCTCAATACATCTGATGTCTGTAGTAGAACCTGGATTCTCGGACAGTCTCCCGGGCAGCCACCAGAAGAATACGGAAACCGGAACATGAACATGCATTCGCGTCGCGGCGCCTTTGCGATTACCGTCCTCCTTGCGTCACTTGCAGGTTGTCAGACCACCAACCCCTATACGGGTGAGAAGGAAATCAACAATACGTCCAAGGGTGCCGGCATCGGTGCGGCCGGCGGCGCCATCATCGGGGCGATAGCCGGTGGTGGCAAGGGCGCGGCCATCGGGGCAGGGGCCGGCGCGCTGGCGGGAGGTGGTGTCGGGTACTATATGGATAAACAGGCCGACAAGCTTCGCAGACAATTGCGCGGTACCGGGGTCAGCGTGACCCGCAGCGGTGACAACATTATCCTCAACATGCCGGGCAACATCACGTTCGCCACGGATTCGGCCGATGTCTCGGCTGATTTCTACCCCGTTCTGGATTCGGTCGGCGTGGTGCTCAATGAATATGACAAGACCGATATCCAGGTCCTGGGGTTTACGGACAGTACCGGTAGTGAGAGCCACAACCAGCAACTGTCGGAGCGCCGCGCAGGCAGTGTCGCCGGTTATCTGAAGACCCGGGAAGTCTCACCGCAACGCCTGGCGGCCCGCGGCATGGGAGAGAGTCGTCCCGTCGCCACCAACGATACTCCGCAAGGCCGGGCGCAGAACCGGCGGGTCGAGATTCACCTGACGCCCGCGCAGGGTTGAGATCCAGCGTAACTTCTCAATAACCCCGTGCGGATTGAAAAAAGTCGCCGGGGTTTGTTGGTGGACTGCGCTGAACTACGCTTGTCCACCCTACCGGGCCTTGTCTCACAATGTGGATGGGGTAGGGTGGACAAGTGCAACGCAGTCCACCAGTGGAGAGCCTCGGCGCCACAATGGTGGACTGCGCGTCGATTGTCCACCCCAAGCTGCACGCGGTTATTGAGAAGTTTCGATCCAGCGGGTCAATCGCGGATTTCCTGCCGGGACCCGATCAGAACCACAGCCGGTAGGCGGCCTCCGGCTCGTCGATGAACCGGTTGCGCGTTCCCTGTAGCTGTTCGATGACGTCGTTGCGGTGTTCTTCACCGGCGCCCGGGGGATCTTCCCGATACCAGCGCTTCAGCAGTTTTCCCAGACGGGTGTGGATGTCGAGATCGTAGGTCTCGTGCATATAGAACATGGCCCTGGCGATCTCCCCGCGCGACGCGGGGCGCGGTTCCACCAGTCGGCGTCGCCGGTCCACTTCGAAATCACATTCCGGGAATTCCCGATACTCGCCGCGCACGTCACCAAAGGGGAAGCTGCCGCGGGCCTTGTTGACGTCCTTTCGCGATGGGTAGAGATTGTGCAGATCGGCCTCGATCCGGTTGAACCGGTCGCTGTCCCGCCGGCACTGATCACGCGTGTCGCAATCCAGGGCATTCATGACCCATGACATCGGCAGGATGTGTTCGACGTTGATGTCCGGACCCTTCTCGGGGCCGAACCGCACGCCGCAATAGAGGGTTTCGCCGCCGTCCTCGTAGACCTCGCCCCAGAACAGCGACAGCGTGTCACGGTAGTTGGCGATGCGCTCCTGTCCGGCCAAAGCCGGGTGGACAAGCAGCAGGCTCGCAACGAAAATCGCGATTGCGCGTCGGAAAGAGTCGGCAATTCGTCTCATCGTGTCGTTCTCCCTGCTATTGCAAGCGTGATGCGCATTCACCGAAATCAAGGTCGCTATCGCGACAGAGGCGTCCTCCACGTCGCGGTGCCAGCGCGGGGTGGCCGTAGGAGTGATCTTCAGGGTCGAGGATTCGATCCGCAGTTCGTGACCCTCCCTGGGACGCAGGCGTAGTGCGTGTGGTTTGAGCTGCACGGTCTCAGAAAAATTGCAGTAGGTGCGAGGTAGGAGTTTGTAGCGCGGCATGTTTCAACCCGATCGCCTTGGATCAGCAGCGTAGCGGAGTCCGCTGGATGTCATGGATGAAGATCAGAATTTGACTTCCTGAAGTTTCTTCCTGGCCACGTCCCAACCGGGTTCTGTCCGGGTTTCCCAGGTGATGCTCTTCGCCTTTCCAATGGTTCTTAACTTTTTCATGGCCTCGAGATGTGGGCCGCTATTACGGAATGCTTTCATGGCTTCACGACTTTCCCAACCCGTCAGGGTTCGTAAACCGGAAAATCTCATAAAGAGCAATCCATCAGCGGAAGCGAGCTGATTCCTGATGCTGCGAACCCTCGGGAAAAAACGAACCAGGCCCGTAATGCCCCGAATTCTGATTTGAGTCGCCGTAACGATCATGGTCGATTCTCGTGCTTGCGGCGGTCCAGGATGGTTTGGGACGGGCAGGGGGCCGGCAGCAGGACCCGGCATTCCCAACTCGACGAACTAATCCAGCTTTGACGCCCAGATGGCCAGTTTATGCTTCATGGATTTCTGTGAAACCTGGTCTTCAGGAATGGGCTGAATCACCTTGTCGTGAACAAGCAGCCGATAGATATACTCGATTTTCTCGTTCGCGGAATCTGTCGGTTCGAACTCAACGACGCCTCGTTTCTCACCATATTTCATCCCTTCGGCAATCGCTTTCTTGACCAGTTCGTTTTCGTTCTTCAGCTTCTTCATAGGGCCCTCCGCCGCGTGAACAAGATGACCAGAATGAGTAACAGCATCGCCATCGACACCCATTTCCAGACCGGGGCGATTCCGTTTCCGGGAATATCGGAAACCTGACCTTCGAAGACGGTGTGCCCCAGAACGCCGATATTCAGTACGGGGTCCGTATTGGCTGGAACAATGATCGTATAGATGTACGAGCCGTCTCCCGGGTCTTTACGGTTCGTGATATTTCCATTGGAGACGGAAATCCGGATGGCGCGACCGTAGTCCGGACCGAGGTGGTTTCCCCGGCCATCTCTTGGCGTGAACAGAAGTTTGAATTCCTCTCCGCCGTCTGCCGGACGTCGTGACAGCACTCGCCAGTCTGACGCATACCGGTCGACCTGTCCGATCGTGACATGGGTCGTGCGGGTTTCGGTCCGCAGGAAGCGACCGAGTTGCGGATCGGTTCCCTGAATCTGAAATACCACCTTGTAGTTGCCCGGCGTTTCCGTGGGGGCCGTAAGGGCGTGATAGTGACCCTTACCGTCATGCTCCAGATCGATCGTCGTCGACAGGGGCGCCATCTCTTCCCGCAACACCCCGGCGTTCAGCAACAACTGCAGTTTTCTCTGTCCCGCGGTGACACCGGGCTCGAATACCGCACCGGCAGGGGCCGCCGGTTCGGGGGTGGTCGACAACAGATTTGCCAGGCTGTCTCCAGGACGGCTCAGCACGGCGGTAACCTGTACCGGTGCCTCGAGTGCCTGCCCGCGGATCGACAGATCTGCGGACAACCGGATCGGTTCGCCGACGTGTTGGTGTTCGCCGGCGGAAACCCGATATTCGAGATCCGGCTCATCGACCAGTGCGGCCGTCTCGTATCCCGTTCCCTTCGCGCCGCGTATCCTGAGCGTCCAGTCGCCGTCCGCCTCGATCAGTCTCCCGTCAAGTGTGACGGGTAGATCGAGGGCGAACAGGCGATAGATGTCCGTGTCGATTCGGGTGCCTGCGGGTGTCATATCGACACCGTCCTTTTCCACGCGCCAGTCAAGCCGGGTGCCTCGAGACCAGCCCAGCTTGAACACAACGCGGTCCGCGCCGCGATTGACCGGAAAAACCTCGGTGATCTCGTCATCGCCCAGCGACCCGTGACGGTAATCGACTAACTGAGGGCTGAATCCACGCAGCGCGTTGACGAGTTTCTCGACGAAGAACTGGCGCAGGTCCTGATCGGGCGCCAGCGTCGTGGCGCTGTGACCCCCGGTCGTCGAGGAGATTCCCTCCAGCAGACTGACGAATGCGTCACCGGCTCCCACACCGATCGTGTCGACAGGGATGTCCGGCGTCATCGGGATCGGGGGCTCGCCGGCAATCCGGTGCTCGCAGTCGGTTTCCGCGCAGCCCGGCGGCACCGCCTCGACCAGGGGGGCCACGTTCTGCATTCCGTCGGTAAACAGGATGATCCGCCGCGGGGTTTCAGCGGCGCCGGGAAATGCTTCCAGTGCGGAGAGACTTAGTCTCAAAGCGCCGCCCATCGCGGTACTGCCCGATGCAGTCTGGTCCGGCGATGCGACTTCCGCCTTGAGGCCGGTTGCGTTCTGCAGCAGTGGAACCGGGTTTGGCCCCTCCCCGGGTGTGACTGCGCTGCGGAAGTACGAGGTGCCCAGATGATCACCCGGTGCTCCGACCAGCGACCAGAGATCGATGAACAGCGAAACCGCATCCTTGAGCACGTCGATCTTGTTCGCGCAATCGGGGCAGGCCGGCCATTGCATGCTGCCCGACATGTCCAGCGCCAGAGCCGCGATGGTGCGGGGCGGTTGCGGTACCGTTGGAGGCCCGGTAGCGGTCGTGTCGCAGAAATCGGGATCGGCGGACGGCGCCCTGTGACTAACGGCGGTATGGAGCGCCATGCACACCACCCTTGGTGTGTGCACGGTGTTCTGGTGCACCTCGACGTCCGAATCTCCGCCTATCTGCGGAACTTCCCGGTTGACGGCATGCGGCGCGAGATTGCGCGCCAGTTCGCGGCCCTGGCAATCTCCGGAGGGAAGGTGACCGCCCACGAAGTCACGCGAGCCATCCGCGTACAGGGTCACGTAGAGCACGCCTTCGGTCGATGGATCGCCGTCAGCGCGGCTGCCCGGCGCCTCGCCCTCCAGGGTTCCGGGAATCTGTCCCGCGGCGAGTATCGCGTCGGTGGATATCGAGTCCTGAATCGGATGGCCGTTCAGCCCCTGAATGAAATCGGTCCAGTCGCTGCCGCACGATCCGAATATCGGGGGATCCCTGAAACACTCGCACGTGGCGTTGTAGCCATTGTTCATCTGTTTGGTCGAGGTGCTCGCCGCAAGGTTCGCGTTGAGGCCGTGATTCGCCGGGGCGATCGCGATGAACTCCGACACCGGTCTGATTTCCGGCGTCTGTTCGAGCCCCTTCAGGTACAGGCGGCTGCTCAGGGTGCCCTTGCTGTAGGCGATTAGGACGACCTTGACGGGTGTGCTGCCCCCGGGTGAGCCGGCTGTGAACCCCGGGTCGTGCCGCTCCAGGATCCTGCCGACGGCATCGGAGATATCCGACGCATCGTCGTGCAGGCTGCGCCCCTGATCCTGGAAACGAATGTAGTACGGTTCTATCCCGAGGCCGCTGTTCTGAGGCAGGCTCAGTGTTTGCTGGAAAGAAGTGAGTCCTGCCGGGGCGTCGATCCAGTTTCTTCGAAAGTTGAATTCACTGTCATCCGGATCGAACGCACCGTGGCCGTGTACGAACAGGACCGGCAGGGAGTTCTCCGGTATTGCCGGCGCCTCTTCGAATGCGATCGGGTCACCGTCCGGGGCGTTGGGGTCCGGGACATAGATCTCGGCCTCACCGAAGACGTGGCCCGGGAACAGCGCGATCAGCAACAGCATGCGAACGATGATCGTCCTGATCGAATGCCGCTGTCTTTTCATCCGTCCTCTGCGTTGCGACATCAGTGACATAGTTCGACTATGCGCCTGTTTTGTCGCGCCTTGATGACGAACGACAATCCGGCGCAATCCGGTATGTCATTTTCCGGTAATCGCCTAAGTGATCAGGCGGGTAGGGAGGGTCAATTTCGGGAATGGGACGCGGAGGTATCGCGCCAGGCACCGGATGTCCGGCGTGGCGACAAGGTCGGGCAAAAGTAAGGAATCCCCACCGGACACGGGTCGGTGACCCGTGTCCGGTGGGGCGAGCCCTGGACTGACTACTTGGGCTTGTAGTTGAACTTCATCCCGGCAAGCGCGGCCTCGTACATCAGGCCACCCCGGGCGATAGTGAAGACCGCCATGCCCTTGGTGTACTTGCCGGCGGTCTCGGCGGTGCCTCTGCCACCGCTGACGCCCGCAGCACTGCCCTGGGTCGAGGCCTGGGCGGATGCGCCGGCGGTAAGCGCCACGGCGGTCGCCTGCGCGGAGAACTCGAACTCACCCTTGGTGAACTCGTTGAAGGCGCGGTCGTCCTCCAGGAAGATGACCATGCTGTAGACCTGACCGCCGAGCTGGAAGCCGATGCTCAGCTGGACCATGGAGGAATTTCCGACCCACTGCCCCTGCTTGTAGACCCGGCCCTTGCCGATGGCGCCGCCGATGCCCACGCCGCCCTTGCCGATGCTCGGGAACACCGCGTACCCGTAGGCGCTGTCGAACAAGTCGCCGGTACCCGCTTCCCTGAAGGCCTTGATGGTTGACTCGTATTTCGCCGCGTCGTCGTCCGCCCAGACCGTGGATGCCAGCGGCAGTGCGAACAGCAGTACCATAAAATATCTCAGAAATTTCAGCTTCATGTAATTTTTCCCTCTTCAAATGTAGGCACGTTGTGCCGACTCAATAACCACGTCGCCGGGACGCGGGGTTTCCCATATGCCCCGTCACCGGGTCATCGAATTCTTCAGGGCAGGCATTGTACGCTATTTCGGTACCTGTTTGCGCTGCCTTCCGCCTGTTCCAGGATCAGCGACGGCCGGCGCGGCATTGTCAAAAGTAGATCGTCGCGAACGCCTTGGGCCCGTGAAAGAGATATTCCACCTCGAAATTCAGTCCCTGGATCTTGTTCTGATAGTTGATGTCGAAGACACTGTAGCCCGCCCCGATGCCCACTTGCTCGAACAGATTATAGGTGGCCAGCAGGTCACCGGCCAGCAGATACCCCTTGAAATCTTCGACCGCCAGGTAGAACGCCAGCGCCCTCAGCGACACCGAGAACTTGTCCGTGAAGGCGTAACCGCCCTGCAGGCCGACGTTGGGCAGCGGGAGTGTCAGGTTGGCCGTTTCGCTCTCGACGGAGCCGCCGGTATCGCCCGCCTGGACCGATCCCCGCAGGCGTGTCGAGAAGCTCGCGACGTGCAGGCCGATGGAGACGCCGATCTCCTTGCGCCCGTCGTTGAACAAGGAATAGCCGTAACCCAGCCTCCCCAGCTGGAAGTCCAGGGAGCTCTCCAGCGACGCACCCACCGGGAAGTTCAGATCGCCCCAGTTGATCTCGCCGCTGATCACCTGCTGTCCCGACCGGTTCAGCTGGAAGTACTCGGCGACGACCCGGTGTTTGGGATTGATGCGCCAGTTGAACAGGAAAAACGGGACCGCCTTGCTGGATTCGAGGCCCAGCAGGTCCTCCATGTCGATCTCGGTGCCGGTGTCGCCGTCGGAGGTGTCGAGACGGACCGTGGTGTTGGACTGGGGCATGAAGCCGCCGCCGATCAGGGTGAACCGGCTCATGAACGTCTCGTTGGTCCAACCCTTCGGCTCGGCGGCGACGGGGGGCGAGACGAGGGCCATCATCACCCCCATGGCCAGGATCAGCGATCGTGTGCGTCCATTGCGATTATTCACGTTCCGTGTCCTCTTCGAGCATGCGCTCGATTTCTTCGATGCCCGGTGGATGGGTGTGCCAAGGGTAACCGGAGCGAGCCATATTGTACCCCTTATCGAACAGCGCCTGCATGTACCCGGGATCGAAGACCTCCTTCGGTTCCAGGGTAAACGAGTCGGGAATGTAGGCCAGCTGATAGTCGATCCCGTCAATCTGGCTGAAGAGATAGATCCGGTACATGTCGCCGATCCCCTGGGTGCGGATCAGCATGGAGATCGTGCGGTTGCCGATAGGACCCAGTTTCCGCTTCACCGTCTTCCACCTCGGGTCGAGTTTGGCATTGCGGATCACATAGGCCTTCGGTGTTCCCCTGACCTCGAGTTTCTCGTTGACCCTTTTCCAGTTCAGCCCCGTCGGGTAGAGAAACACCTGTGACGCCGCGCCACCGTCGACATGCATCTCCTCGTATCCTTCGCCGTCGACCTCGACCTCGAACATGACCGGTGGAAAGGCCACCGGGATCGACGCCGAGGCCAGCAGGATCTTGCGAATCAGTTCGACCGAGTTCGGGGCGCCACTGGCCGCGATGGTGGTGACGCTCCAGATGACCGGCCGGCCCGCGTCAATGTTGGTGGTGCCGATGTAGAGATCGCGTCCCCTGGCGTGCTCCGCGGCGAGCGCGCGGACCATATCCTCGTCGACGTGCCTTGCGATGAGGGCCTGCAGGGGTTCGGTCCCGGCCAACGCATCCGAGGTCAGGACAGACAGCTTTCCACGGGGGGTGGCGATGTCTTTGGTCGACGTGGCGGTGTAGACCTCCCTCAACTGCGGATCGTATTCGGGGCCGAGAAAGGCGAACGGCGCTATCAGCGCCCCGGTGCTGATACCCGTGACCAGGGAGAACTCTGGGCGCGTGCCGGTCTCCGTCCAGCCGATCAGCAGGCCGGCGCCGAAAGCCCCGTTCTGTCCGCCACCTGATATCGCCAGATAGGCGTGTTCCTTCCCGAACAGGGCGGAATGTCCAGCCTTCACGACTTCCCGGGGCTGGGTGAACCACGCTTCCTGGAGGGCGTAGGCCGGGGGGGCGTCGGCCCAGAATCGGGCCAACGGTGGCATCCCCGGTATCTCCGCCAGCTCGTCAGATGCCGGAGGGGGATGGTCGCGTTCGGGAACGGAGGTACAGCCGTGAACCAGCAGAATGATCCCGGCGATCGCCAGGTGAGTGAAACAGGGGTGTCCGGGAGCGCGGTGACTTTGCATCTGAAGGGCCCTTTGTTTGTTCGCGTGTATTATAGGCAACCTCGTTGTTATGGATTGACCCGCCTCGCCGCGTTTGGCCCGGGCCCCGGATAGGGTTGGGGACCCACCTCCCTGCCGACCGCGCGCCGCGGCAATGCAGGAGATCGGGGACCCGCTCAGTCTGCGAGTTGTTTCAGGCAGTCAAGGGCCGCCATCTTGTAACACTGCGCCAGCGTGGGATAGTTGAAGACGGTGCCCGCCAGGTCGTCGATGCCGGCGTGCAGGCGCATGGCCATCTGTCCCACGTGGACCAGTTCGCTGGCCAATTCGCCGATGATGTGCACGCCCAGCACGTGCCGGTCGGTCCGCGCCACCAGCAGTTTCATGAAGCCGTGTTCGGCGCCGATAATCTGGCCGCGCGCGGTGTCGGCAAACCGGGCGCGACCGACCACGTAGTCGATACCCTGTTCACGCAATTCCCGCTCCGTCCTGCCGACCCAGGACACCTCGGGGATGGTGTAGATTGCCATCGGCAGCAACCCCGCCGTATCGGCCCGCGGCCCGCTGAATGCGTGGTTGGCGGCGAGCCTGCCCTGGTCCATGGTGGTCGATGCCAGCGACGGCCGTCCGGCCAGGTCTCCGATGATGTAGATATGCGATTGCGCCGTCTGGTGCATCTCGTTAATGCGCACCCAGCCGCGGTCATCCGCCTGCAGACCGGCATTGTCCAGCTTCAGTCCCGAGTAGTTGGGCTCTCGGCCCAGCGCATACAGCAGGACATCGGCCTCGAGGCGCTCCCCGTCGACGCTGGTCAGCGAGACCCGATCGCCCTCGCGGGCAATGCGGTCCACCCGAGTCTGCAGGTGCAATCTCACGCCCATGTCCAGCAGTTCGTTTTCGAGAATCTGCTGGATATCCTCGTCCAGGTACGCCAGCAGATGCTCGTGGGAGTCGACGAGTTCCACGTCCACGCCCAGGGGGGCAAACAGCGTCGCCAATTCGCAGGCGATCACCCCGCCGCCGACCACCAGCAGTCGCCCGGGCAGGCGGCGTAATTTCAGGATGGACGAGGAATCCAGGATCCGCTCCTTGTCGAACGGGATCTCGGCGGGTCTTCGTTGTCGGGAACCGGTGGCCAGTACGATAACGTCGGCGCACAGTCGCAGGGTTTCGCCGTTGGCATGATGGATCGCCAGGGTCTGCGGGTCGACGAACGACGCCTCCCCTGGAAAGAGCGTCACCCCCGCGGCCATCAACTGCTTGAGCAACAACGCCTCCTGGTTTTCGACGACGCGCTGCTTGCGGGAAACGGCCTCGCCCAGGAAGCCGCTGTCCAGATTCCCGCGTCCCTGGGCCGAGGTCTGGCGCATGCCGCGCGCCGAAAACCGTGAGGCGAGCCAGGCCGCCTCGCGCAGTGCCTTGCTGGGGATGGTGCCGGTCTGCAGGCTGACGCCGCCGATATAGGGTTTGCGCTCGATGAGACCGACTCGCTTGCCCAGTCCTGCCGCCTGCAGCGCCGCGCTCTGTCCACCGGGCCCCGAGCCGACCGCCAGGAGATCGTATTCGAATTGATGCATGAATGGCGCTTGAACTCACGATGGTAAATGATGAACCGAAAGATCAGCCTTTCGCTGACCATTCAGGGATTCTATGCCGATCTTCAGCACTATCCCTTCCCCGCTGATTGTTTAAGGCGATTTCTTTCAAATGAAATACCATCCTGGTGCCAGTGCCCCAAAAGGCGGCACGATCCGGGTCGTCCGGACGTTGCAAAACCGGAACGACGGGCGGCATCATGTGTTTCCGAAAGGCCCCGAGCGATTCGCCTCATTCACTGGTGTGGCACGAATCCGATTCACGAGAAGCAAGGAAACAGCCGGATGCAGAAATTGCGAAAGACGCGGGACTCGCACGCTTTCCGCGGGAAAGGACGCTCATGGTTCCCGCTGTTGCTGTTGATCGTGACCGTCGTGGGGTGTTCGTCGGCGCCGGTTCGTAACCCGCTGCCCCAGGAGTACAGCGCGGACGCCGGTTTTCCCGAGATCCCGAAGGCCAGGATCTGGGGCGACGAACCGCCACCGTGGTTCGATGCAGTGCTGGAATTGCCCGACGACGAAATGCGTCGCAACAACCCGGCAACGTACGGGAAACCGCACCATTACCTCGCCATCTCGGGAGGCGGCGCGAACGGCGCATTCGGCGCGGGTCTGCTGAACGGCTGGAGCGAGGCCGGAACCCGACCCGAGTTCACCATGGTCACGGGGATCAGTACGGGCTCCCTGATCGCGCCATTCGCATTTCTGGGGCCGGAGTACGACCCCGTGCTGAAAGCGATCTACACCACTTATTCCACCGAGGACCTGGTCAGGCATAGGAAGTGGTACGACATTCCGCGTAGCGACTCGATTGCCGATACGGCCCCGCTGCGGGAGAAGATTGCGCAGCACATGACCGAAGAGGTGATGCGCAAGATCGCCGCGGCGCACAAGGCCGGACGCCGGCTGTTTATCGGAACCGTCAACCTGGACGCCATGCGCCCGGTCATGTGGAACATCGGCGAGATTGCCGCCAGTGGCCAGCCGGGTGCGCTGGACCTGATTCGGGCCGTCATGCTCGCGTCGGCCTCGATTCCCGGCGCCTTTCCTCCGGTCTACATCGAGGTCGAGGGCGGCGGGGTGGTTTACGACGAGATGCACGTGGACGGGGGTACGGCGACTCAGGTATTTCTCTATCCTCTCGGCATCGACTGGAGAAAGGTACTCGACAAACTGGCGGTGCCGGGATCACCGAATATCTATGTGATACGCAATTCGAGAATCGATCCCCAATGGTCGGCGGTCGAACCGCGGATCGGTCCCGTGATCAGCCGTTCAGTTTCGTCGCTCATCCGGACCCAGGGAATCGGCGATATGTACCGGATGTATCTCGGCGCCAGGCGCGATAACCTGGATTACCATCTGGCCTTCATCCCCGCCGATTTCGACGCCGAGTCCAACGAGGTCTTCGATCCGGTCTACATGAACGCGTTGTACGAGCGCGCATACGGGATGGCCAGGGACGGCTATCCCTGGAGAAAGACCCCGCCGGGCATGCAGGTGAAACCGTGAAGTGCCCCCCCGGGAAAGAGTGGGGTCAAATCTAGCAATATATAGTTATAATTTTATAACTATATATTGCTAGATTTGACCCCTA
>JAYENI010000054.1:0-3169 GCA_034722015.1 Pseudomonadota bacterium | reverse complement strand
ATCACATTCCGGATTGCGCCGGATTTTCGTTCGTCTTCAAGGCGCGGCAACGGTCGCATAGTCGCTCCATGCAACCGTTGCCGCAACGCCGAAGACGGGCGAAAAGACAAGCAGGCGGGTATGTCATTATCCGGAAATCGCCTTAGACTGCCTTGCTGCCGGACACATCCTTCACCACATTCCCCCTCATGGAGGATCTGACGGCACTCCTCGCCCATCCATTGACCACGATCGCCAAACTCCTGGGGCCCGGCGGTGCGATGGCCCGCGCCGACAGCCTTCTCATGAAGCAGCAGCTTTTTGTCATCAATCGCTCACGGCGGCGAGCGCCCAATCTGTCAGACCTTGATCGATTCCTGTTCGGTTTCTGGTCGCTGTTTCTCAATCCACGTCGCATCCAACGTGCTGCGGTGATTATCCGGCCATCGACGCTTCGGATGTTTCACGACTTGATGAAGAAGCGGAAGTATAGGCTGCTGTATTTATCTGACGGCAAAGGAAAGCCAGGCCCCAAAGGCCCATCCCGGGAACTCATCCAGGCCATCGTTGAATTGAAACAACGCAACCCACGGTTTGGCTGTCCACGGATCGCTCAGTAGATCAAAAAAGCATTCGAGTAGAGTATAGGAAGCATAAACGCCCCATTTCGCAAAACCCGGTGATACCGGATGGCTTTTCGCACCTTCGTCGAGACCGGCATCGCCACGAAATCTTGCGGGATTTCTCCACTTCCACCAATAATCCTCCGTCATCTGATCAGCACGTGGCGCATGCATGACTGCAACGTGATTTGCGGGCGGAAGGACCCGACCGCTGTTGGATCCGCTCGAGGGCAAGAAGCCGGGAGCGATGTGTTAAGGCGAAGTGATATGTACAGGGCCACCGCCGGACAGCCTCCTGGAACGGCAGGGAAGTCCCATCGGACCTGACGATATGCCTGTCGTCGCCCACGCCCTGTTGCGGGATCATGCGGTGGTTGCCGCGAACGCACGTGAGTTCTCGCGAGTGCCCGGATTGTAAGGTGGAGAACCGGCTGGAGAGATAGCGCGATACCGACTCAGGCCCAGAACCCCCACGTCCTTTCGAACACCCAGTACGCCGCGAGCGTGCCGATCACATAGGCCGCCGGCAGGGACACCAGCGTCGCGGCGCCCCAGGCGTTCGGGATCGACGCGGGGGACAGTCGATTGCGAATTCGATTCAACGACCAGAGCAGCACGAAAACCGCGGCGATGAACAACAGTTGACCGATCTCGACGCCGATATTGAAAAAGGCCAGCGCCAGCGGGATGGCGTTTTCCGGCAGACCGACCTCGCGCAGCGCGCCGGCGAAACCCAGTCCGTGCAGCAGTCCGAACACGAAGGCCACCACCCAGGGCGCGCGGGCGGCGAGCCCCGGGCGTCCCTGACGGGCGTGTAGGATCTCGGTCGCGACGAATACGATGCTGAGCGCGATCGCCGCCTCCACCGGGGCCAGTGGGACGCTGACCCAGCCGAGCGTGGCCGCCACCAGGGTGAGGCTGTGTGCGACGGTGAACGCGGTCACGGTACCGATCAGGCGCGGCCAGCTGCGTACCAGGAACAGCAGGGCGAGTACGAACAGGAGGTGATCGACACCCAGCAGGATGTGCTCGATACCCAGGGCCAGGTAGGTCGCGATGACCTCGCCGGCGCTGCTCGAGGCGGATACCGTGAATGAGGCCTGCGCGGGCGTGAGGCGCACGGTCTGGGTGGTGCCGTCGGCGCGGTCGAAGCGCGCGAGGACATCGGTCCGGGTGGCGGGTAGCCCCCCGATAGTCACATCGCGGCCGGTCAGTGTCTCTTCGCAGCTGACGCGCCAGCGTTCGAGATAGCCGCCGCCGATAAATCGGGATGTCGGCTCGGTACCCGTGCAGGTTTCCGGGAACAGGACATACAGCCCGAGCCGCCGGTCGCCCTTTGCGGGCACCTTCCACAACACGTCGTAGTGCCGTTCGTCGAACTCGCTGATCTCGAGATAACCCGGTCGGACCTCGTGCGCCTGAACGGCCTGGATGCCGAGGGCGAAGTACGCAAGGACGATGGCGAATCGCGACACCGCGAGAAACCGCCGCCTCATGGCTCGCGGGCCGCCAGTGGCGATGCGTTACCGATGCCAGGTATCTGGACTTCGACCGTGTAGCGAGCGCGGAGCGCCTCGTAAAACCTTTCATTGGCCACGCGCCGGCGTTCGGCGGACCATTCGCGTTCCACGGCGGTTCGAATCTCGGCCAGCACCGGGAGACGGGCCGGTGCGCGATCGGTTACCCGTACGAGGTGCAAGCCGAACCCGGAAGCGTAGGGTCCGCTCCAGATGTCTTCGGGGGCATCCCAGGCGGCCTCGGCCAGTTGCCCGCCGAAGGTGGCGGAAATTTCTCGCGCGCTGGCGGCATCCAGTTTCCCGGGTAAAAGCGTCGGGTCACCGAGTGTCTCGACCTCGATCGTCGTCGCCTCATTTGCGTTGAGTCGCTCGAGCAGGTCGGCCGCACGCTGATCGATATCCGGCCCCGGGCGCGCAGGATTGAGGTATATCTGCTCGAAACTCGTGGTCGCGGCCGTCCGGAAGCGATCGGGATGCGTGTCGAGGTAGGCCTGCAGGTCGGCATCGGCAGGCGACTGCATCTCGACCAGGTCCGCGTTCAGAAACTCCATCTTCTGCCGCATGCGCCGGCGGATAACCAGGTCGTCGCGATCGAGGCCGAGGCCCAGCGCCTCCCGGTAAAGGATCTCCTCCTTGACGAAGTCCTCGGCAAGGCCCTCCAGTTCCGGTCGGGTCGGCGGGCGCATCCAGGTGCGCTGAAACTGCTCGGCAAGGCGCATCACCTGTTCTTCATCGACGACAATCCGGTCGTCGCGTTCGGCCGCGCCATCGTTGACACCGGCATAAAGGGCGAATAACCCGGCGCCCAATACCAGAAAGTGAAGAAGCGGCTCTCGAATGAGCCGTGAGAAGAAGCTGCTATTTCCTGAAACCATCGCTTTCCTGTCACATTTTCCCTCCCCCCTGGCAGGGGGGAAGGTCGGGATGGGGGTCGGGACCATCTATTGGCACAGTGCCATCCCCGTGTACCCACCCCCATCCCGGCCTTCCCCCTCAGAGGGGGAAGGAGCTTGTATTGTCCCTCCCCCCTGGCAGGGGGGAGGTCAGGAG
>JAYENI010000053.1:0-40694 GCA_034722015.1 Pseudomonadota bacterium | reverse complement strand
CTCCCGACCTCCCCCTGCCAGGGGGAGGAGCCGGGCATTGCCCCTTCCCCCTCGAGGGGGAAGGCCGGGATGGGGGTGGGACTGGGGAACCGGTACGGTGCCGAACGGGCGTCCCGACCCCACCTAATCTTCCCCCTGCCGGGGTTGAGGGGCAGTCGGCACCACCGGTCTTCCCGTACCGTCAATCATTCCGGATCCGGACGCCGGGGTAAAAAAAGCCCGACGCGAGTGGCGCGCCGGGCCTTCATGGAGCCTGGGATGAGGGTGTTTACCCGTCAGGTGAACATGTCGGACGTGATGCTGGTGAACCAGCCGTTGGCGTACTCCACCTCAAGCGCTCGAGTCCTTGGAGATGCCTCGATGGACGACAGGCCACCGGCCCCCTTGACGGGCATGATGCCTTCATCGGTCAACTGGTATACGGCCGCGACCGAGATGCCGTATTTCGGCGCGATGATGCTGTAGCAGGTATTGACGTACGAGGGCTCGGGCGCCGGGTCCCCATTGAGGGCGGCAACCACCGCCTGTGCGCAAACCTTGGCCTGGGAGTTCGCCGCGTAGCCGGACTTTGGCATCTTGCCGGCGATCGCCGAATCCCCGATGACGTGGACGTCCTTGTGGAGGGTGGACTCGAAGGTCCGCTGGTCCACCGGGCACCAGCCCTTTTCGTTCGTCAGTCCCGCCGTCTCGGCGATGGTGGCGGCCTTCTGCGGTGGAATCACGTTCGCGACATCGGCCTTGAACTCATCGACCTGCCCGATGAGGGTGTTGGTGTTCGGATCCACCTCCTCGATGATCCCCCCTTCGGCGCCGGACACCCACTCGATCATGTCACCGTAGTTCGTCTTCCATCCCTGCGTGAACAGACCCTGCTTGGAGAACTTGTCCTTGGCATCGAGGATGATGATCTTGGATTTCGGCTTGTGGTGCTTGAAATAATGGGCCACCTGGGCCGCACGCTCATACGGTCCCGGCGGGCAGCGGAAGGGATTGGGCGGCGCCACGATGTAGAACACCCCGCCATCGTCCATGGATTCGAGCTGCTTGCGCAGCAGCACGGTTTGCGGTCCCGCCTTCCAGGCATGCGGCATCTGTTCGGTGGCCGCCTCGTCGTAGCCCTCGATGGCATCCCAGCGGAAGCCGATACCCGGCGACAGGATCAGTTTGTCGTAACGGTATTTCGAACCGCCGGTGTCCTTGACGTATTTCTGGTCGGCGCGAATCTCGGAAATCTCAGTCTTCACGAAACGCACACCGTGATTTTTCACCAGCCCCCGGTAGTCGAAGGTCAGGCTGGAGATGTCGCGCTCCCCCCCCAGCACCTCGTTGCTCAGGGGACAGGTGACATACTCGCCGTTCTTGTCGATGAGCCTCACGTCGATGGAGGGGTCCGCCATGCGGATGTACTTCGCGGCGATGGCGCCGCCAAACCCGCCACCCACGACCACCACCCGAGCGCCCTTTGCGCTTCCCGTGGGGATGTAACCCAGCGCGCCGAGCGCCGACATCGCGCCTGCGGCCCTGATGAAATCTCTTCTGGAAAAAGTTGTCATGCGCCCTACTCCCCTATCGTTGTGCCGCGTAGAAATTGGCGACGGCCTCGATCTCTTCCTGTGACAGTTTCTGCACCCGTTTGCGCATCTCCGCCGGCTGACTCGCGGGAGAACCGATATCGTGAAAGATCGCCAGCATGTTATAGAGGTATTCGGGCCACTGTCCGGCCAGCCTGGGTGTGTAGTCGTTCTGAAAACGCCCGTCGTTCTTGTGACAGGTATCGCACTGCGACGAGGCGTGTATCTTGCCCCCCTCCGCTATCTGCCCGGAGTTTTCGCTGAAACTGGCGGGCACCCATTCCTGCCGGGCCATAAACGAGGCGATGGCGTTGATCTCCAGGTCGCTGTATCCACGCATGATCCTCCCCATGATGGTGGAGTCCCTGGCGCCCGACTTGAACTGTTTCAGCACCTCCTGCAGGTACAATTTGTCCAGCCCGCCGATGTTCGGCATGGCGCCGCCACCGCTCGCACCGTTGGTGCCATGGCACCCGGCACAGGTATTGCCCAGC
The DNA here is from genome assembly GCA_034722015.1 of Pseudomonadota bacterium. Lineage (GTDB taxonomy): Bacteria > Pseudomonadota > Gammaproteobacteria > JAJDOJ01 > JAJDOJ01 > JAJDOJ01. Next base: position 38,629 of record JAYENI010000053.1, on the reverse strand, counting down.
ATGCTCGGGTTGCGGGGATCGCTGGCCGTGGCACTGCCGCAAAGCAGGAAGCCGGCCAGAATGGCAAAAATCATCAGTCCTCTGTCACGCATTTTTCTCTCCTCCGGTGATCGGGCGGATCTTCAGCCCCGAAAAAGCCAACGTCGACGTGAATTCAATTCTTGTCAGGGGTCCCGCGCGGCGGAAATACCCTTGTGCCTCACATATGACCCCGGCCTAGTGTCCCCCGGCATTCGCGGCCCTGCCACCGCCGGTCTCGCTTCCCTCCGTACCGCCATGGCCTTTCGCCTCCGCGGTTCGTTCGTCAATCCAACCCTGTACTTTCTCGACTTCGGGCTTCTTGCTCGGGTCGATTCGCACCGCCTCATCCAGGGCAGCCTCCGCAAGGCGGTAGGAACCCATGTGCAGGTAGGCAACCGCCATCCCGACGAACGCGTTGGCATTGCGCTGGTCCAGCATCAAGGAACGCTGAAAACTGTCGATGCTGTCCGAGTACTGCTGTTGAACCAGTTGCATGCCGCCGAGCTTGAACATTGCCTGCGCGGATTCGGGGTCCCGCGTTGCGGCTTCCTGATACTTCGACATCGCTGCCGCCAGTTCGCCCTTGCCCTTGAGTGCGTCTCCCCGTTCGATCAAATCCACCGTCGAGGGGGATGTGCTATCCGCGGGTAACGAAAGGGGACTGCAAACCAGCAGCGTTAGCCAGACAATTCTCAGCATTTGGATCCGAATCCTTCGGTTGGGGACCTGCGGGGCCTCGAAGCCATCTCGACGCCGATCCCCCGATGACGGACCCAGCATTTCGACGAACTGCCCCGCCGTATATCACCCCATGTTGTGCAAACCGCGGCAGTGGAGCCGGTTCAGGTCGCGCGACGGGCGAGCACCCCGTGGGGGGGAAGACCATCCGTCGCGCCAACCCGAACCGGGTGAGGTTGGCTTACTTCAGCGCGCCCTTCCCGTAGCGGTCCTCGAATCCCTTGCGAACCTTGTCGAGTTGCTCCTTGCTCAAGCCCTCGAAGTACCAGGCATGACCGGGAATCGGCTTGAAGTACTTGTCCAGCATCGCCACGGCGAACTCGTCGTTGCCGTCCTTCTCGATCACCACTTCCTTGAGCTGAGGGATGAACTCGAAGTAGGTGTGCTTGGCGACGTCGTAGATGCCATGCCACCAAGCGTAGTCCGGTCCGTTCATGGAGGCGCCGTGACGGGCCCGGCGCCCCTCGTGGTGCCAGATCTCCCACCAGGTCCACTCGATGGGATCGTCGAACGGCGTCTTGGTGATATAGCCTTCCTCCTTCAGCTCACCCATGATGCCGGAGATCGGCTTGGCGAACTTGTCGTTGTAGAGATCCACCAGATTGTCGAACTGATTGTAATGCCCGTCGACGGTGTACTCGGTGTGACAGGCTCGGCAGACCTGTTTCATCTTGGTGCGGCGTTCCTCCCAGGTCACGACCTCGACCACCTTGGCGCCCTTGGCCTCGTCGCCGACGGTCGGCAGAGGCTTGCCTTCCGGCACGTCGAACTCCTCACCGTTGTCCAGGCGCACCAGGTTGATCTTCTTCGAGACGGGGGACCGCAGGTTCCAGGAAATCCGGTCACCCACGTTGTGGGTCTTGCCCTGTTTGCCGCCGGCGCTCATGTGGCAGGTGGCGCAGGTCGGCGCCGCCGAGTAGTCGATACCGGCCACCCACTTGTCCGAATCCAGGTTCATCTCATCGACGAAGGCCCGGTAGGTGATGCCGTGCTTGGATTCGTTGTAGACCTCGATCTGCGGATGGTCGGGTCCGACGTGGCACTTGCCGCAGGTATCCGGCGTGCGCGCCTGCGCCTTGGAGAAGCGGTGACGACCGTGGCAGGCGGTGCAGGAACCCTCGCTACCGTCCGGGTTCAGACGCCCGATACCCGTGTTCGGCCAGGTCTCCATGGTCGGCCTGCCGTCGGGACCGATCTCGACCTTGGATCCATGGCACTGCCGACAGCCGATGTCAACCGCGGCGGGACCACCGACGACCTCGCCCAGGAGGTTGTCCAGCGAGGAGAGAATCCGGCCCGCATGGGCGTGGTGCGACCCATCCATCTCCTCGAATTCCGTCGTGTGGCATTTCGAGCAGTCCTTCGGCGTCACGATGAGCGCGATCTGTTCACCCTCGTGTTCGTAGGCGTCCACATCCCCGTCGGCCGCCGCGTGACAGTCGAGGCAATTGACCCCGCTCTGCCCGTGCTGGCTGTCGTTCCACTGCTGGGTAAGGCCCGGGGTCTCCGCCCGGTGACACTCGATGCAGGCCTGCCCCTTCGGGTTCCCCCAGTCCTCCCCGATCTTGCCCGAGGGCCTGGCGGCGTCCGCGGCCCCGGACTGCAGGATGAGCGCGACGGCCGCGACAATGGTGGCCAAAATGGCCGTCCAGCGAAATTGCGTGTCTGAATTCATAAGCCCTCTCCTCGTCTGATGTCTGGCCGGTCCGCCTTCCCTACGAGCACTGCGAGCGGTGTTACCGAGTTGAAACGACACCCCGATCAGCGATGTCGTCCAGCGTTTCGGGTTCCGTGGAGAGGCGGTCGTTCGGCTATGTCAACACCAAGTCGTTCGTTCCACGAGTTGCCAACCTACACGAGAGACCACACCAGTGGCGGGTCTTCGTATTGACTGTCGCAGAAAGAGCAAACTGAATGGTGAGAAGTCAGCTGACCGGTACCCTCCCTTGGTTGCCACTTTTTTTGTTGATAGCGTGCCGGGACTTTATACTCCGATTGGAGATGTATGGGAATTGATGCAAATCAATTACTGACTGCTTTTGGTGCGACCGACGCTCCATTGGGGTGCGAAATCGTTCGCTGCGGAACCAGGGATGTCTGACGCCGGCACCCCATGGGGCACTGAACCGGATTCCGGCAGAGGCTATAATCGCGGCACCGGGTGGTTGAATCATCACCGCCAATTCAGCGTCATGCGGCATTGCGTTGCGTCGAACCCGACGGTTCCTCGCCGCATCGACCCCCACCGAAAGACAGTGAACCAGATGACCAAATACATCGGCGTGTTGACCGCGGGCGGAGACAGCCCTGGCCTGAATGCAGCCATCCGGGGGGTCGCCAAGGCGGGCCAGTCCCGTTACGGGATGGAGGTCATCGGCTTTCGGGACGGCTTTCGCGGGCTCGTGGAAAACCGATCGGTGCGTCTGGAGGGCGAACTGCTGTCGGGTATCCTGACGGTAGGGGGCACGATCCTCGGCACCAGTCGCGACAAGCCGCACCGCATGCTGATGGGTGGCAAGACCAGCGACATGACCGATGCGATCGTCGAAAACTACGCCTCGAACCACCTCGATGCGCTCGTCTGTCTGGGCGGTGGCGGCACGCAGAAAAACTCCCTTCGCCTGATGCAGAAAGGACTGAACGTCATTACCCTGCCGAAGACGATCGACAACGATGTGGCGATGACGGACACCACCTTCGGCTTCGACACGGCACTGGGGATCGCCACCGACGCCATTGACCGCCTGCACAGTACCGCGCACAGCCACCATCGCATCATCGTGGTCGAGATTATGGGGCACCGGGCCGGGTGGCTGGCGCTGGGTGCGGGGATCGCGGGCGGCGCGGACGTGATTCTGATTCCGGAACTGCCCTACGACGTCGAGTCCGTTTCAGAAGCCATCCGCAAGCGGCTGAAGGGCGGAAAGAAGTTCAGTATCGTTGCGGTCGCCGAAGGCGCCCTGCCCGGGGATCAGGCGTCAAGGCTGGCGGCCGCGGAGGCCGCCAGGGTCGCGGCGGAATCGAAGAGCGAGAGAAAAGAGGCGAAAGCGGCGCTCGCCAGACTTGAAGGCGAACACACGAACAATACGCTGCAGCTTTCCCGGCAACTGGAGGAACTGACCGGGCTGGAATCGCGGGTCACGATCCTCGGTCACCTTCAGCGCGGTGGCATTCCCTCGGCCGCCGACCGACTGCTCGCCACGCGACTCGGCACGGCCTGTGCCGATCTGATCGAAATCGAGCGTTATGGCGTGATGGTCGCGGCACGAGGCGAAGGCACCGCGGCGGTACCGCTGGAAGACGTGGCCGGCAAGAAGAAGCTCATCCCCCCCGACCATCCCTGGCTCGACTCGGCTCGCAGCGTCGGAACCAGTTTCGGAGACTGAGCGGCAACGACCGGTTTCTCCCGGCAGGCCCTGCTGTCAGCACCAGCTCGCTTCGCCGTGGTGGGCGTTCCTCAGCAGTTCCCGGATATTCGCCTCGATGATACGGTAGCCTACGTTACCGTAGAGCTTTTGCCGTCCCTCATTGAACACCAGGGTGGGACTCCCGGAGACACGATATTCCTGCTCGGCATCCCGATCGCCCTGCAACGCCGCATGTGCCTGACCCCGGTCCACGAGTTTCTGCAACGCATCGACAGGCAGGCCGATATCGGTCGCGACACGACGAAGCACGGACACGTCGGCGACGTCCTCGGCCGCGGCGAAAAATGCGCAGCGCAAACGCCAGGCATAGGCTTCGGAAATCCTGCGTCCGGCGGCGGCATCCGACCGGGCATTCGGGAGCGGACCTTCCTCCTCCAGTCGCTGCGCCGCCTTGATATACAGGTGCGCGGGTTCCGATGACGGCGGGGCGCTCCGGAGCCAGACCTCGGGATGCAGGTCGACGTAGTCCCTGTGCCGCGAAAGCCTGCGCAGGTGCCGATTGAGCCTCTCGTGACCACCCTTCTCCCGCCAGTCCTCGCCAATCCGGTGCCCGCTGTCGCCGTAAACCGAAATATAACGATGGTGCAGATCCACCCTGTCGCCGAAATCGCGTTTCAACTGATCCAGCCGCGCCTGCGCGAAGTAGGCCCAGACACAGAGAATGTCCGAAAAGATCTCGATCCTGATGGTTCCCTTGCCCGTTTGCATCGGCGGTACTGCAATGATTCCCCGGGGCTAGTCGCCGAGCGCGTCGCGCACCCGGTCGATCCGCGCGCGGACCTCTGCGGCGAGTTCACCAACCTGTTCATTGTCCGTCAGTTGCAGCACGGCCACCGGATCCATGAACGACACCACGACACTGCCGTCGTCTTCCTCGCGCACCACTACGTTGCAGGGAAGCAGCAGCCCGATGTCGGGGTCGCTGTCGATGACCTGATTGGCGAGCGGGGGATTGCAGGCCCCGAGAATCCGGTAGGGTCGCCTGTCGATACCGAGCTTGGCCTTCATCGTCGCCTGCACGTCGATTTCGGTCAAAACGCCGAACCCTTCCTTTTTTAACTCATCGGTCACCCGTTCGACCACCGCGTCGAAGCTGCCGCCAGGTCTGACTGAAATGGCATACATATTGATTAAACCTGATTCGTCGATACTTCCTGGGGGTAAATCGATTCACCGCGACATCGCGCCTGGTGTCCCGACGACAATTCCGCGGGTATTATACCCACCCGATTCACGGGCCGAACGCAAGAATATGAAGAACGAAAACACATCGGGGTGGGTACGTGTCTGGGACCTACCAACCCGCCTCTTTCACTGGTCGCTGGTGACGGCATTCCTGGTCGCCTACACCACTGAAGACGATCTGCTCACCGTCCATAACTGGGCGGGATACTTCGTGCTGGCCCTCGTCGTGTTTCGCGTTGTCTGGGGGTTTACGGGACCGCGCTACGCGCGGTTCGCCGATTTCGTCCACCCGTTACCGGTGGTCCGCGACTACCTCAAGGAGACGATGGCAAAACGCGCGCCCCGCTATCTTGGACACAACCCGGCCGGGGGCGCGATGATCGTCCTGCTGCTGATCGGTCTGGTCCCGACCGCGATTTCCGGCATGGCGGTCTACGCGGCCGAGGAGAACGCCGGGCCGCTGGCCTTCTGGCTCGGCGGTGCTGGCGAAGGCACAGCCAACGCGTTGTCGGAGGCCCACGAAATCATCGCTCACGCCACGATGCTGCTGATCATCTTTCATGTCATCGGCGTCGTGGTGGCAAGCCGTCAGCACGGCGAGAACCTGGTCCGAGCCATGGTGACGGGGATGAAACGCAGGGAACCGTGATACGCGACGCGCGCGTCGCCCGCCCGGCGCGTCAGGGCAGGTAACGGTCTCGCGCCAGCAGCACCTTCTCCAGGACCATATCCACCGTGATGCGCTTCATCCCGTCGCGGTACTGCATCGTCACGGGATACTCCTCGCCGGGATAGCGCTGGTATCCGTCGACCACCAGATCGGTAAATTTCCGGTAGGGTCCGGTTCGCTTCGGATTGGTGTAGCCGTATAGACCGACAACGGGTGTCTCGATGGCACGCGCGATGTGAAACGGCCCGGTGTCCGGGCTGACCGCGAGTGTCGCGCCATCGAGGATATAGAGAAGCCTGCGCAGATCATTTCCCAGCGCGTTGAAGGGACTGGTCTCGCAGAGTCGCCCGATTTGCGCGGCGGCATCCTGCTCAACCGGGGAAGGACCACCCAGCAGGATGACCTGGAATTCGAAGTCCCGGTCCAGTTGGTCGGCGAGTTGCGCATACCGCTCCACCGGCCAGTTCTTCTCCGGCTTGCTGGTACCGACGACCACGGCGCAGACGGGCCGCTCGAAGGCGGAGAAAAACTCCCGCTGGCGGCGTCGTTCCTCGTCCGAGAGGGTGATCCCCCACTCCACCGGTTCGTGATCGACACCCAGGTAGTCCAGAAACTCGAAGTACTGGTCCTGCACGTGTTGCACCGGATGCGGTGGAATCCGGTGCGTGGTGAAAAGCCAGTTAAGATCACGCGCACGGGCCCGGTCGAAACCCAGCTTGGCGTCGCCGCGGATCCCGGCGGTGAGCAGACCCGCCTTGAAGTAGACCTGCAGCCCGATCACCAGGTCGAACCGTGTCTTGCGGATCTCGCCCAGTGTATTCCTGTAGCTGTCCAGCACTGCCAGCCCGCGCTTTCTGTCGAACATCACGAACTCGTCGATCGCCGGATGATCGCGCACCAGGATGTGGGGCACGGGCTGGATCAGCCAGGTAATCGACACTTGCGGCTTGGCGCGCTTCAGGGCATTGGCGACCGGCAGGACGTGCACGGCATCGCCAATTGCGCTCAGCATGACGATGCACAGCCTGTCGATGTCGCGCTGAAAATCGATGTCCGGCATGTTCGGCTCAGTCGTTTGGCGGCAGGTTCCGCTGCGACTCGCCACAACCCCGCCGCCCCGGAAAATCATTTCCATGAAGTGTACCGCAGGGCGTGTCATCGCGTGACCCGTCCGGACAGGAAACCGGTCCGCCAGGCGTCACTCACAGCCATGGACTCGCCGTGCCGGTCTGATTGACGGATTACTATATATGGATTATCGTATATTACGTCTTTGTTATGTAATGGACCAAACCGTGGATCCCGAAGATTTCTTCTCCGCTCTTGCCAATCTCACACGCCTGCGTTGCCTCCTCCTGCTGCAGTCGCAGGGAGAGTTGTGCGTGTGCGAGCTAACGGTTGCGACCGGCAAGTCGCAACCCATGATCTCCCGGCATCTGGCGCGCCTGCGTGAATCCGGGATCGTGACAGGTCGCCGGGAGGGCCTCTGGATCTATTACCGGCTGCACCCCGAACTGCCCGATTGGGCCCGGGAGGTGCTGGGCGCAGCCGCGAGCGGCCTGGCCGGTTCCGAACGGATCCGCGACGATCTCTCGTCACTGAGCGCGCTCCCGAACCGGACCGGACCGGCCTGCTGCAAATCACCCCCTGTACGAAACAAAGGAGTCGATAGACCATGAATCGCATACATCTGCACATCTGCGTCGGTGATCTTGCCGGGAGCATCCGCTTCTATTCCGCGCTGTTCGGTGCGGCGCCCACCCAGGAAAAGCCGGACTACGCGAAGTGGCGGCTGGAGGACCCCCGGGTCAATTTCGCCATCTCCACCCGAGGCAGGAAGCGGGGACTCGACCACCTCGGCATCCAGAGCGATTCCGCCCAGGGCCTGAACGAGATCGAGGCCCGATTGCAGGATGCGGGGATCGACGGTGCGTTACAGAAGGACACCACATGTTGCTATTCCCGATCGGACAAGGTCTGGATCAGGGATCCTGAAGGGATCCCGTGGGAGACCTTCCACACGCTGGGCAGCGCTCCGATGTTCAATGACGGGGGAAGCGAGTCGAAAGACGGCACCAGCTGCTGCGCGCCCGCCCTGTCCTCGTGCTGCTGAGAAACCGTCGAGCCGTCGGCGGCCACGTTTCGACCCGGTCAAAGACACAACGCCGCGAATCAGAGACCCATGGCTTTCGACGAACGAACTGCCCAACGGCTCAGGGAGACCCTCGCAAGCCGTCGTGATGTCGTCGAAAAACAACGGACAGGACCCCGACGTCCTGGGCTATGTCGGCTGCGCGCTGGCTGACGCCAGACGGATCCGGCCCGGCCTGCGTGCGCAGGAACTGGCCCGTATCGCGCGCCCCGACGAGATTGACGAGCTGCGCAAGACCGGGTTGATTTAGGCGATTTCTGTCAATTGGCATACCATCTTGTTTGTCTTTTCATCCGTCTTCAAGGCACGATAACAGGCGCATCGTCGATGAGATGGTCGCCTCCCCCTTCCAATCTCAACATCCCGAGGGTAGATAAAGGTCAATTCGGGTCTGCAGATCGACTGTTTGACCGACGCACGCCAGTACCCCGTGTGCAGCAGATCACAGTTCCACAAATCAGGGTTGCCCCGGCTTCTCCATCGCAGCGGGCGAGACCCCGGCAATTCCGCTACTTCGATCGGGCTCGGAAACACCTCTCGACCCAAGGCTGATATCACGGGATTCAACCAGCCTTTATCTCGATGACTATATTAGGAATTAATCATTACCAATTGATATACATACATTTTCTTCTTATTCCATAATTTCTTCACTTCCGGACACAAGCCCTCACGTCACCTGCCGGGCGAGCCTCTTGCCCACCCGACATGACGGCTGTGCCGTCAGATTTTCATGCTCCGACCAACTCGCGACAACTTGACCCGCGACACTGTGTCGCATCCGCCGATCAATAGAATATCCATATACTCTGATGCATGAATTCATGCCGCTCGCGGCCGGGAATTCCGCCGTTGCGATTCGTGCAAACAATTCGATTCCAGGGAATATCCGACACCAGGACGGTTGTGTCTCGGAAAGGAATCACCTGTTCATCAGGTTCAAGGAGTGAAGAGAAATGAGAACCCCGACGATTACCGGTATGGCGCTCACGTCAGCGCTTTTCATCATCCTGTCCTCAGGGTGCGACGACGGTGACGACGCCGCTATCGATAATACCGTCGCCCCGGCCGGCGACACCCCGAAGGCGGAAACCCGTTCCGCGTCGATCAACTTCGATGGCCGGGTCGGTGACGATCCCTTTGTCTGCGGCACCACCTACGAAGGGGTCGGCACCGGCATCGCCAACCGGTTCAGGGCCAATGATTTCAGGTTGTACCTCAGCGATCCGGCGCTGGTGAAGGACACGGGCGAGGAGGTTCCGCTCAGTCTCGATCAGGACGAAAAATGGCAATACCGGAACGTGGTGATGCTTGACTTCGAAGACGGCTGCGACACGGGCACCGGGGAAACGCACCGGGCAGTCACGGGGTCGATTCCGAACGACGGCGACGTCGGCTTCACCGGCGTCTGCTTCACGCTCGGCGTCCCCTTCGAGCACAACCACCTCGACAACACCCTGCAACCTTCGCCGCTGAACGTCAGTGGCATGTTCTGGAGCTGGCAGGGTGGACACAAATTCGTCCGCATCGACGGGGTGGGCGATCCTGAGGGCGCCGCGGTCGGCTACAACGTTCACCTGGGTAGCACCGGATGCGCGAGCGATGGCAAGACGTCCAATCCCGCCGCGGAATGCAGGTTCCAGAATCGTCCCCACGTCTGCCTGAACGGATTCGACGCGAGCGTCGATACGGTTGGTGTCTACCTCGACCGACTTCTCGAGAATTCCGACGTCGCAACGAACGTGGCGGGTTCAGCGCCGGGCTGCATGTCCGGTAACTCGGACCCCGAATGCATCGAGATCCTGCCGAAGTTCGGCCTGGACTTCGTTTTCGACGACGGGCAGAACGCGCCCCAGAACTATCCCGGTGAAGAACCCCAACGGTTCTTCGGGGTTTTACCGCGGTAACGCGACAGGAGCCGAATCATGGCAAGGAACGCCTCACGCGCCGGACGCCCGGCACATTCGTCAGGGTTGCATCTCGTCTGGGGCGCCCTGCTGCTCTCGATGCTGTCCGGATGCGGAGGCGGTGACGGAAGTGCCGCGGCCGACGACCCGAGTCCACCGCAGGCGGCGACCGCCGCCGCACCGCAGGCCAATCCGGGAACGGAAACAGACCCGACCCAGCAGGATCCAGGGCTGGTTCCGGCGACCGCCTGGGAGTGGGACCTCCCGAGCGGGTTTCCCATGCCACGTGTCCCGCAAACCAATCCCATGACCGTGGAGGGCGTCGAACTGGGCCGAAACCTGTTCTACGACCGAAGACTCTCGCTGAACAGCGACCTTTCCTGCGCCCATTGCCACCAGCCCGCGAAGGCCTTTACCGACGGCCTGCCCAAGGCGATCGGCATCACCGCGAACGAGCTGCACGCCCGTAACAGCATGGCCCTGGCGAACGTCGCCTACAATTCGACGTTTAACTGGGCCAATCCCAACACCCGCAGCCTGGAATCGCAGGCCCTGGGTGTCCTGTTTAACGAGACCCCGGTTGAGCTGGGCTGGAGCGACCGGGAAGACGAGATCCTGGCGCGGCTTTCCAACGACCCGGTCTACACCGACCTCTTTGACCGGGCCTATCCGGGCCAGACCGACCCGGTCACCACCGACCACGTCATCAAGGCCCTCGCCTCGTTCCAGCGCACGATGGTTTCCGGTACGTCACCCTACGACAAGGCAAACGGGGGCGACGTACTGGCCATGTCGGAATCGGCCACACGCGGGCGCGAGCTTTTCTTCAGCGAGCGCCTCGAGTGCTTTCACTGTCACGGCGGTTTCAATCTCAGCCAGTCCGTCGATCACGAGGGCGTGGCCTTCGACCAGAGCCAGTTCAACAACAACGGGCTGTACAACATCAACGGGACAGGCGCCTACCCGGCTGACAATACCGGGATCTGGGAATTCACCGGGAAAGACGACGACATGGGTCGATTTCGGGCACCGAGCCTGCGCAATATCGAGCTGACGGCCCCCTATATGCACGACGGATCCATCGCGACCCTCGAGAGTGCGGTCGATCACTACATGCGCGGCGGGCGCCTGATCAATGACGGGCCCCTGGCCGGTGACGGTGCGCAAAGCCCTTTCAAGAGCAGCCTGATATCGGGTTTCGATCTGACGGGGCAGGAAAGGGAAGACCTGCTGAATTTTTTTCGCAGTCTGACCGACTGGGAATTCGTCTGCGATCCGGCGTTCAGCGATCCCTTCGGCAACCTGGCCCCGCACCCCGACTGCTCCTGAGTCGGCCAGTCAATCTCACGTCATTCCTCTCCCTGCCGTGACCGGTATCGTCACGGCAGGGACGATCTTCTCTGCGCAAGCAACACATTCCCCTGAAGGTGCTCAATTCCTGGAGGACGGATCGAAGGGGTCTTCGTGAATGATCACGTCAGCCTCGGGATAGGCCTCCTTGATCAGGACCTCCACCTCGTCGGCGACTCGGTGCGCCGTGCGCAACTCGAGGGTCCCGTCCATTTCCAGATGCAACTGAATGAACCAGGTGCGTCCCGATTGCCGGGTCCGCAGTTCGTGGATCCCGCGCACGGACCCGTGTCGGTTTGCGATTCTCCTGATGTTCTCCTGCACGTCCACGGGTAGTTCACGGTCCAGGAGCAGTTGTACGGCGTCGTAACCGATGTGCCAGGCACTGTAGAGAATGTAGAGGGCAATCCCCATGGCGAACAGCGGATCGAACCCCGGCCAGCCGAATGCCGAAAGTACCAGTGCCACGATAATGCTCACATTCGTGAAGAAGTCCGTCAGATAGTGCAGCGAGTCCCCGCGGATCGCGACCGAACCCGTGCGCCGGATCACGTGACGCTGAATCATCAGCAGCACAAGGGTCGCGGCGATTGAAAAGATCATGACACCGACGCCGACGCCGATATGCTCGACGGGCTGGGGATGCATCAATCGGTCGATCGACATCAGCATCAGCAGAATCGCCGATCCGCCGATGAACGTCGACTGCGCAAGACCCGCAAGATACTCCGCCTTGCCGTGTCCGAAACGGTGTTCCTCGTCGGCCGGCTCGAGCGAATACCTGACAGCGTAGAGGGTGATCACCGATGCCGCCGCATCCAGCAGGGAATCCACGAGCGAAGCCAGCACGCTCACCGAGCCGGTGACCAGCCAGGCCCCGAGCTTCACCACGATCAGTATTGACGCGGTAATGACCGATGCCCGCGTCGCGAGACGCAGCAGAGACGCATTGTCGTGATCTTGTGCCATGGCGAAAGTATAATGTGGTTGCGCTCTCCAACGAAGGATCCGCGACCATGCGCCGCATGTTGCCACTGCTCGAAGAAACCGATTTCCCGGCCGTGAAACGCGCCGGACTGCGGACGGTGCAGGTCAATCTCGGATACCGCTGCAACCAGTCCTGTCTGCACTGTCACGTCAACGCGGGCCCGAACCGAAAGGAACAGATGACGCGGGACACCGCCGAAACCGTGCTTCGCTTTCTCACCGGCAGCCCGGCGGATACGCTGGACATCACCGGCGGCGCACCGGAACTGAACCCCTGGTTCCGTCACCTCGTGGAGGGCGCCCGCAAGGCAGGCCGGCACGTCATCGATCGTTGCAATCTGACGATCCTGGAAGAGCCGGACCAGACCGACCTCGCGGCGTTTCTGGCCGGACACCGGGTCGAGATCATCGCCTCGCTACCCTGTTACCTGGAAGAAAACGTCGACGCACAACGCGGTAGCGGCGTCTTCCGGGCCAGCCTGAAGGGGCTCCGGCGGCTCAACGACCTGGGATACGGCAAACCGGGCTCGGGGCTGGCGCTCAATCTGGTCTACAACCCGGTCGGACCCACCCTGCCCCCGGCCCAGTGCGGTCTGGAGACCGACTACGCACGTGAACTCGACGTGCGCTACGGGATCGTCTTCAACCGCCTCTATTCCCTGGCCAACATGCCGATCGCGCGCTTCGGCAGCACCCTGGTCTCCAAAGGCGGGTTCCGGGACTATATGAATCTGCTTCACCAGGCGCACAGGAAAGAAAACCTGGGTGATGTCATGTGCCGAACACTCATCAGCATCGACTACCAGGGCTACGTGTACGACTGCGACTTCAACCAGATGCTGGGCCTGAACGTAAACGGCGCCGGGCGCCCGGTCCACCTCGGCGATCTGGATGCGCGATCGCTGGAAGGCCGCGTCGTCCGGGTGGCCGACCATTGCTACGGCTGCACCGCGGGACAGGGCAGCAGTTGCGGCGGCGCGCTCAACTGAGGCGATTTCTGTCAAATGACATACCAGCCTGCTTGTCTTTTCGCCCGTCTTCGGCGTTGCGGCAACCGTCACATAGCTCGCTATGCTCCGGTTGGCGCGCCTTGCCATGCGCGCTGACAAGCTAACTGAACTCGCAATTATCACTTGGATAGAGCACTAGTCTCCCTTGCAACTGTCGGTCATCATTCCGGTACTGAACGAGGCCGACCGAATCGTCGCGTCAGCCCGTGCCCTCGCCCCGCTGCGCGCGCGCGGCCACGAAGTCATCTGTGTCGACGGCGGCAGCAGTGACGGTACGGCGACCCTGTGCGAGGCTCACTCGGACCTCGTGATCGGATCGGGAAAAGGCCGCGCAAGGCAGATGAATGCCGGGGCCGCCAGGGCGAGCGGAGAGGTCCTGCTGTTTCTGCACGCCGATACGGCCCTGCCCGAACGAGTGGACGAACTCGTCATCGATGCGTGTCGGGACCAGCCACCGCGCTGGGGCTGTTTCGACGTCACGCTCTCCGGCGACCGGTTCGCCTTTCGGGTCATCGAATCGACGATGAACCTGCGCACCCGGATCAGCGGCGTTGTCACTGGCGACAAGGCAATGTTCGTCGACCGAACCCTGTTCGAAACCGTTGGGGGGTACCCGGACCTGCCGTTGATGGAGGACGTTGCCATCAGCCGTCGCCTGAAACGTCTTGCGAGCCCCGTCTTCCTGCACGATCGGGTCGTTGCTTCCAGCCGCTACTGGGAACGCCGCGGCATCGCCCGCAGTGTGATTCGCATGTGGGCACTCAGGCTCCGGTATTTCCTGGGCACGGACCCGGCAAGGCTGGAACGCGCCTACTACGACGAATCGCCATGAATGCCCGCGGGCGGCGGATCGCCGTATTCACCCGCGCCCCCGTGCCCGGGCAGGTCAAGACCCGCCTGCAACCCGCGCTACGCCCGGAGGCCTGCGCGACGCTGCACCGCGCACTGGTGATACGCACACTGGAGACCTGTACCCGCCTCGAGCGCGTCGACGTGGAACTGTGGTGTACGCCGGACCGGGGGCACGCATTCTTCCACGCCTGCGCCCGCGACTTCGGCATCGCTTTGCGGGAACAGCCCGAAGGCGACCTCGGCGCGCGAATGTACGGCGCGCTTGCCGATTCGCTCGCGCGCAACGATCAGGCCCTGATCATCGGGACGGACTGTCCGGAACTCGACGCCGATTATCTCAACCGGGCGTTTGACACGCTGTCGCGGGGACGCAACGCGGTCGTCGGCCGGGCCAGGGACGGGGGCTACGTGCTCATCGGGGCCACGACCGCCCGCCAGGCGCTGTTCGAGGACGTCGAATGGGGCGGTGAACAGGTAATGGATCAGACGCGTGCGGCCCTGCGGCGCCTGGGCTGGACCTGGGAGGAACTGGCGCCGCTCAGGGACATCGACCGCCCGGAAGACCTCATTTTTCTGCCTCCATCCCTGCGCGAGGTAGCCGCGGGACGGGCCGGTTCGCAACTAGTCGAACTCGGGTAGGTTTCCGTCCAGATACCAGCGTTTCTCCTCCTTCTCGTACCACCAGTCCTGGGTGTCTTCGATCTCCTCTACCACGTTCGAACCATCGTAGTAATACTCGATTCGCGCCACGATCTCCGCCTCGTCCCCCTCCGGCGTGAACGTGGTCCGCACCAGATCGTAGGCGGTAATGCGCAGGTCCTTCAGTTCCTCCGGGTGCGACTCGACCCGGGTGTGGTCACGCTGGCGAAGGAACCGGGTCGCATCCTCGTAGTTTCTCCAGCGCAACATCCTCCCGTAGTCCAGCACGTCCTTCTTGAAGGAGTTGACCTGTTCCTTCTCCTCGACATGCGAACATGCCGTCGAAAACGCGAGTACGACAAGCGCAACCGCGAATACCGGAAAAATCGCTTTCAATTGCCGTTCCCCTCAAATCTACGCGTCGTGTCCCGGAAAAACACTGCAGCCGACCGGGTTCGCAGGCCGATCATAACCCGATTGCCCCAGGGACTCATGGGCCGTTCGGGATCGCCCGTCCGCGTGACGGGCCAACCACCGGGCCAGGCCGGTGCGTGACCGGCCGCCAGCGTTTTTTTTTGACTCCGGCGAGCCGTCTTCCTAACATACCGGATGTGACGCGACCCTCCCCGCAAGATCGTGTCGCGAGGGAAAACCGGGTACCGCAAAGCACGTCGATTGCCCCGCAAATCCATGGCGAAACATAAAAGATGACAATTGCTAGGCCGGCTCGGCCCAACCGGCGCGCACCCGGTGGTCGTCGTCCGTATCTCCCGGGCCTGGTCGCCAACCTGGGTCTCTGTCTGTTTCTCGCAGCGTCGATCACGGCCGCCTCGGAGACAGCCGGCGAACAGTCCCCCTTCCCGCGGCCAGCGGAACTCGAACCGGACATCGCATTCTGGAAATTGATCTACACCGGTGTCGACACGAGCCACGGCCTGATCCACGACAACCGGCACCTCGGCGTCATCTACGAGTTGATCGCCTTGCCCGACTACGAGCCCGCAAAAATGCGGGCGGCTCGCGTGAAGCGCGCCAGGGAGAAGTACCGCAAGATCCTGCTCGAACTGGCCGGGGGGAAACGTGAGAACCTGTCCGGCGAGGAGAAGATCGTCCTCGACATGTGGCTCGAGCGGAACGCAACACCACAGGACCTTCGCGACGCGGCCAAAAGACTGCGCTTCCAGCTTGGGCAATCCGATCGCTTCAGGGAAGGTTGGGTGCGCTCGGGCCGGTGGCGCGCCCACATCGAGGAGACGCTCGCCATGCATGGTGTCCCGCGCGAACTCAGCGCGTTACCCCACGTCGAGTCATCCTTCAATCCGGGGGTCAGCTCCAGCGTGGGCGCGGTGGGTCTGTGGCAATTCACCCGCTCGACGGGCAGGCGGTTCATGCGTGTCGACCACGTCGTCGACGAACGCCTCGACCCTTTCATCAGCACGGACGCCGCTGCCCGCCTCCTGAAGTACAACCTTGAACTGACTGGCACGTGGCCGCTGGCGATCACGGCCTACAATCACGGGGCAGCGGGGATGCGCAGGGCCACTGCGAGGCTGGGTGGCACCGATATCGTCCCGATACTCAGACAATACAACGGGCGCGCGTTCGGTTTCGCTTCGAGAAACTTCTATGTTGCCTTCCTCGCCGCACTCGAGGCCGACAGGGAAGCGGCGCAACGCTATGCGCCGCTGAGATCCGCCGATCCCGAGGGCCGCAGGGTGGTCGACGTCCCGGCGTACGTGCCTTCCGCAGCATTGTCGGAGACCCTTGACGTCCCGTTGGCGGACCTCCAGGCCTTGAATCCCGCGCTTCGCCCCACCGTCTGGCGCGGTGAGAAGTTCGTGCCCAAAGGCTTCCCTCTGCGCCTCGCGTGCGAGGCGGATTGCACCGAATTGACCATGGCAATGGGAGCGATACCGCCGGACAGGCGCTACGTCAAACAGAAGCCGGACCGAACCCACAAGGTCCGGCGCGGGCAGACGCTGTCACAGATCGCGAGCGCGCACGGATTCACCACGACGCAGTTGCTGGAGATCAATGCCCTTCGCAACCGCCACCATATCCGTGCCGGCCAGTTACTGCGTTTACCCGTGAGCGAGGCGGGTCCGGTCACGGTGGCACTGGAGCAACCCGTGTCCCGGTCCTCACAGCAAAGCGATGGCCAGCGCGCGCACCGCGTGCGGCGCGGAGAGTCCCTTTCGGGCATCTCGGACCGTTATCTCGTTTCCCGGCGCGAGCTGATGGCCCTGAACGGGCTCGCCAACCCCGACCGGATCTATGTCGGACAGGTTCTGGAGATGCCGGCGGGAAGGACGCTGACTGTCAGCAAGTCCAATCGACCCGCGACACACCGCGTGCGTAACGGGGACTCCCTGTCGATCATTGTCGACCGGTATGGCGTATCGCGCGCCGATCTGATGGCATGGAACGGCATCACCGACCCCAACCGCATCTACGTCGGCCAGAAGATGCAGTTGTCTCCACCGGCGGCCGCATTGAACCTTGCCGACTCATCAAAGGTCCCGTCCACGGATGCGGCCGGCGAAGATGAGATCGCCAGGGTCGAGGCGCAGGCCCGCGACGAGACCGAGATTCTCGGGCCCGCCCTGCCCGAGGAGATGCACCCGGACCTCTCCGCCGACCCCGCCGACTACTCGGTGACGACCGACGGAACGATCGAGGTCCAGGCCGCCGAGACGCTGGGCCACTACGCGGACTGGCTCCGGATCGACACCCAAAGCCTGCGGAACATCAACGGCCTGACGTACGGCAAACCGGTACCGATCGGCAGGAACCTGAAGCTGGATTTCAGTCAGGTCGGGCAGGGCGAATTCGAGGAACAGCGACGCGCATTTCACCTCGCGATCCAGAGTGAATTCTTCCAGCGCTACCGGATTCGGGAGACGCGCGAACACGTCGTGCAAAAAGGGGAATCGCTCTGGCTGCTGACCGTCAGGGAGTACCGGATACCCGTATGGCTGCTTCGCCAGTACAACCCGGACCTGGAACTGAACACGTTCCGGGCCGGATTGACCGTGCGCTTCCCGGTCATCGAAGTGCGTGAGGAGAACGGAGACCCGACCACCGACTGCACACCCGAAGGGCAACAGGCCACACCTGACAGGGCCTGCGCCACTTAGCCGGCCCTGGCTTACCGATTTATCGATGTCCCGTTTCTTTAAGGCGATTGCCGGGAAATAACATACCAGAATGCGCAGGATTTTCGTTCGTCTTCAAGGCGCGGAAACGGGCGCATAGTCGAACTATGCAACCGTTGGCGCAACGCCGAAGACGGACGAACAGACAAGCAGGCTGGTATGTTATTTTCCAGAAATCGCCTAAGCTGCGGACAGAGGGGTCAAGTCTAGTAATATATAGTTACCGTATAGTGGATTTCTCTCCAGAACGGAGTTGCTTGGTCGAGAATCAGATCACTATATATTACTAGACTTGACCCCGACTCGACCTCCGTTACCGCCGCATCCGGGTTATCCTGACTTAAGAATCTGCTAGCGACCGGACGATTTCGGCGTGTCGAGCAACTCCAGCTTTCCACTGCGGGGCCCCAGAGACGCCCAGTCGTCATCCTCGAAGCGTATTCGAGCCACGCCACAGGTCGGGATGTTATAGATATCCTCGCCGGTGAGAAAATTGGCCAGGTTCGTGATGCCCGGGTTGTGGCCGACCAGAATCACCTCGCGTATTTCTTTGTCGATCCCGCCCAGCACGGACAACAGATCGTCGACGGTGGCGAGATATACCGCCGGCCTCTCCACCACCTTTCCCCTGGGGTATCCCAGTGCCTGGGCAATCGTCCACGCGGTCTTGCGGGCCCGCTTTGCCGGGCTCGAAATGATCACCGACGGTTTCGCGCCAAGCTTCGCCAGGCGTTTGCCCATCTCGGGAGCATCCCGTTTGCCGCGCTTGTTCAACGGCCTGTCGGCATCATCGAGCGCAGCATCCTTCCAGCTCGACTTGGCGTGGCGTACCAGTGTCAGAAATCTCAACATCGGCTCCCGGTACATCCCCTCCCGTACGCATCAATGGGGCCAAACCGGACCGGCCCGCGGAAAACACACTCTTTCGATTTCACGTCCGTTGTGGTCTAGAACATGCTGGAGGCATCGACGTCCTCCTCATCCTTGTGCTCACGCGACGGGATGAAGTCGCCGGTAATCATCTCCGTGTACGCCATGCCGGGCCCCACCATGGGGTACACCCCGGCGTCGAGGTCGATGATGACCTCCAGGAACGCCGGACCCGGAAAGTCGAGAAATTCCCTGATGACCCGTGGCACGTCATCGTTGCGTTCCAGGCGAACCGCATACTCGAAGCCGTCGGCCTGTGCCGCCTTGACGAAATTCTTCTTGTGCAATGACTTGTCACTGGCCGAGAGGCGTCCCTTGAAGAACAGCTTCTGCCACTGTTTCACCATGCCGTCGCCGAAATTGTTGAGTACGACGACCTTGACCGGCAGATTGTAGGTGGTCACGGTTTCCATTTCACCGAGGTTCATGCGGATACTCCCGTCCCCGTCGATATCGATCACCATCTGGTCGGGACGGGCGAACTGCGCGCCGATCGCGGCCGGCAGGCCGAAACCCATGGTGCCCATGCTGCCGGAAGTCAGCCACAGCCGCGGCGACTTGAAATCGAAGTATTGCGCCGCCCACATCTGGTGCTGGCCGACACCGGTCGAGATGATGGCATTTCCCTGAGTGTGCTGGTTGA
This sequence comes from Pseudomonadota bacterium, assembly GCA_034722015.1. Classification (GTDB taxonomy): domain Bacteria; phylum Pseudomonadota; class Gammaproteobacteria; order JAJDOJ01; family JAJDOJ01; genus JAJDOJ01. The sequence goes on along the minus strand of JAYENI010000053.1, from coordinate 18,962 downwards.
TCTCCTCGATGACGTAGTAAGGCTGGATCGACTCGCTCTCCCTGTCGTAATTCATCGCATAGGTTTCCTTCAACTCCCGGATGTGCGCGTGCCAGGCGCTGTAATCCGGGGTGAAACCCATTCGCCCGCCGTGTTCGGTCAGGGTCGTCAGGCTGTCTCCCATTTTGCCGATGTGGTGCCAGTCGGCACTCTTGACCTTGCCGATCTCGGAAGAATCGATATCCAGATGCGCGATGGCCCTGGCCCGCGGGGCGAATCTGTCCGGAACGCCCGCGACACGGTCGTCGAAACGGGCCCCCACCGCGATCAGCAGATCGCAGTCGTCCACGGCGTAGTTCGCGTATGCCGTCCCGTGCATACCCAGCATGTGCAGGGACAGCGCTCTGGTGGTATCGACACTGCCGATTCCCATCAGGGTCGTCACGACTGGAATGCCGAAAGCGTCGGCAAACGCGCCCAGTTCCACCGCGGCGTTTCCGTTGATAACGCCCCCGCCCGCGTACAGCATCGGGCGTCGACTCTTCTCCAGAAGCTCGAAAAACGTGTCGCAATGTTTTACGGACAGGCGATTCTCGTTCCAGCCATGCATTCGCTGCCGGTACCCCCGCACCGGCAACACGCCGGCGCCCCGAAAGTTTCCGGGCCAGTTTTGGATATCCTTGGGCACGTCCACGACCACCGGACCGGGACGACCGGTACGCGCGATCTCGAAGGCGGTGCGCATCGTCGCTTCGAGCCTTTCGGGGTCCGTGACCAGAAAGATGTGCTTGGCCACGGCCCCCATGATGTTGGAGATCGGCGCCTCCTGGAATCCATCCGAGCCGATCGCCGCGGTGGGGACCTGGCCGCAAATCACGACGATGGGCACCGAATCCGCCATGCAATCCCGCACCGGCGTGACGGTGTTGGTCGCGCCGGGGCCCGAGGTCACCATGGCAACACCGACCTTGCCGCTTGCCCGCGCGTAGCCCGCCGCCATGAAGCCCGCGCCCTGCTCGTTCGCCGGCACGATCAGTGGTATGGACTGACCGTGTTTGGCGTTGTATCGAAACACGGCATCGTACGTGGGGAGGATCGCCCCTCCGCTGTATCCGAATATCGTGTCGACACCCTCGTCGGCAAGGACCTGGATGATGATTTCGGCGCCAGTCATCTGCTTGCCGGCCAACGGGTGGCCATTGTCTTCGCGCGTTTCGGCGGCTTCCTTGATCTGGGCGGTTGAGACCTGTTTCATAATACGTACCAGCACATTGATGCCGGGGAAGCATTCGTCGCGCGTTCCCGGCGGATTGGAACAGGTGATTTTATCCCAGGCGGGAACGGCTTGCATTGCGCATCGCCGCCATGAATCCCGCCTTACCAGGCGTGTATTTCCCCGCGCTCGAACAGTTCGATCAGGGTCCGCCCGCTTCCGTCGAATGCGTCGGCCGTATCGACCTCCGGCTCCTCGGTCTCGCCGATGAACTCCAGATGCAACGTCTCCCCGTCCCGGGAGACCGCCCAGTGCTCGGACCAGGGCAGGTAGCGCATGGCCTTGTGCTGACGCCGCGCCGCGTCGTCACCGGTCAGGATGGCAACAAGGTAGGGCCTGCCACAGCCGGTAAAGTGGACCAGACGGTAGCGCGGGTCCATGACGTCGTGCCATTCGCTCCCCAGGCGTGCGGCGGCGTTGCGCTCGCCCCAGGGACACATCGTGAGACGGAAACGCACCGGTAGCGCTCCGCCTTCCCGTTCGGCGCGTTCGAGCGCCGAGGCGACGAACCGGTCTACCGAGGTGACGCTCCAGGGCGGGGGCGCCCCGGTGAATTCGATCGAACCCGCTTGAATCATGCCCCTGCCCTCCTGTCGGGTCCCGCGGAAACACGCTTCGGCGCACAAAACTTTGACCGCCGTGATTCCGAGTGTAGCACCCCCGTCCCGCCTGCCCGGCGATGGCCTCCGGAGCGAGACCGGGCGGGGTCGTCGGCGGCTTGTCAGTCACGGGTAATCATCTATACTGTACATATCGACAGTAGAGAGTCGCACGATGCAGAAACTGACCGCCAGGCAATCCGAACTACTTGATTTCATTAGAGATTATATAAGGACCGAGGCCATGCCACCGACCATTGTCGAGATCGCGGGCGCCATGGGGATCACCTCGCCGAACGGTGTCAGGGACCATCTCAAGGCGCTGGAGCGCAAAGGCGCCATCGAGCTGATTCCCCACGCGTCGAGAGGCATCCGCGTGACGAAACGCCGCCGCGATCCGGGCCTTCCCATCGTCGGCCGTGTGGCGGCCGGCAGCCCCGTGCTGGCGGAAGAACACATCGAGGACTACTGCCGGCTGGGCCCCGCCCTGTTCCAGCCACGGGCGGACTACCTGCTGCGGGTCACCGGCATGAGCATGCGCGACGCGGGGATCCTGGATGGTGACCTGCTGGCCGTGCACCGGGGTGTGGACATCAGAAACGGACAGATCGTGGTGGCGCGCATCGACGGGGAGGTGACCGTGAAGCGGTTCCGCATGCGTGGGAACATCGCCTACCTGATACCGGAGAACCCGGAGTTCGAGACCCTGAGGGTCGATACGCGAAGGACGGACTTCTGTATCGAGGGACTGGTTGTCGGGGTGATTCGCAACGAGAATCTCTAGATCGGCCGAGACATTTTTGCCCGACTGCTAGACCGCAGTCGGTTGTGGCCCGAATTCCGTTCCGGCCCCTACTGCGTCCGTCACACCCCAGTGCGCAGCCACGTCGCTGTCCGTCGTTTCCCAGACCTGCGAGTGCAGCCACGCCATACTGTCAACGTCGTCCAGTAGCGTGTTGCGCTCGGCGCTCGACAGCGAGTCCGGCCCCGCCGACAGCGCCCGCTCGCGAAGTTCGACCAGCGATTTCTCGCCCTTTGCGTCCTGTCGGGGGGCCTGCGGCAGCATCGATAGATGCAGTGCGTTGGTGACGGGATCGGTCACCGCCCTCGCGAACCCGTACAGGGGATCCCGTTCCCGAGCCACCCCGGCCTCATCAAGTGCCTCATCGACCCATCGCAGCAAATCGGACCGGCGACTCTCGGAAGGAATCCTGAACAGCTTGAGCCGACGCGTAAACCGCCCGGGTCCGACCTGGCTCGAAATCACGGAGACGGGGATGGCGAGCAGCAGGGCCCCGATGATGGGTGACAACCACACGAGATAGCCGGGCGCATAATGGTACACGGCCGCCCCCCAGACCAGACCGAGCAACGTGCCGAAGCCGTGGCGCCTCAAGGCTTCCCCCCAGGTCGTGCGAGAGTCGTCGCGGGCCTGGGCGCCCCAGCTGACCTTCAGCCCCAGCATCGTCAGAAAGACGTACCGCGCATGGAACAACATCCGCACCGGTGCGAGCAATACCGAGAAAATGATCTCGAGCAGCATGCTGAATGTCAGACCGGCCCCGCCACCGAAAAGCTGGCGGCGTTCCCGGTTGATCGCGATCAGCAGGACGGAAAGCAGTTTGGGCACAAACAGTAACGCGGCAGTGGAACCGAGCAGGGCCAGCGACAGCTCCGGCCGAAAGACCGGCCAGATCGGGAATAGACTGGGCTGATCGGAGAAATAGACCGGCACCTTGGCGGCCTGCACGAAGATATCGGCGGTGCTGAACCCGAGCAGCAACAACCAGAGCAGCGACGACCCGTAGGCCATGATGCCGTAGAAAAACATCATCCGGTGCACAAACCGCAGCCCCCAGGTGTGGACCAGACGTGTGTGCTGGAGGTTCCCCTGTGACCAGCGCTGGTCGCGCTTCAACTCGTCCAGAAGTGTCGGTGGCGTCTCCTCGTAGCTGCCGTCCATGTCATAGGCCAGCCAGACCTCCCAGCCGGCGCGGCGCATGAACGCGGCCTCGACGAAATCGTGACTCAGGATTTCGCCGCCCATCGGACCCTTTTCACTCAACCGGCCCAGTCCGCAATGCTCCATGAACGGTTTCACGCGGATAATGGCATTGTGTCCCCAGTAGTAGCCGTCCCCGAGTTGCCAGTAGTGGAGTCCGGCCGCGAACACCGGCCCGTAGACGTGATTGCCGAATTGCTGGATGCGGGCGTACAGCGACTCGCGATTGACAATGAGCGGGGCGGTCTGGACGATCCCGATTTCCCGGCGCTGTTCCATCAGGCGGACGAGGCGCTCCAGCGTGCGCGCCGACATGATGCTGTCGGCGTCGAAGACCACCATGTAGCGGTAGTTCTCTCCCCACCGGCGCAGAAAATCGGCGATATTTCCGGTCTTTCGCTTGATGTTCACGCGGCGGCGGCGATAGAACACCCGATCGAAGGCGTCCTCGTCACGGCACATGTCGGCCCAGGCACGTTCTTCCTCTACCCGGATGTCCGGGTCGGTGGTGTCGCTGATGACGTAAAAGTCGAAGTGCTCGAGTGACCCCGAGACCCTGAGGGAACGGAACGTCGCGCGCAGCCCCGCGAATACGCGCGCGATGTCCTCGTTATAGATGGGCATGATGATCGCGGTGCGCGCCAGGGGCGCATCCGCCGCAACAACCGTATTCTCAAGACGCGTGACTGTCAGGCGGTCACCACGAACCAGCGTGACCACGAATCCGGCGACCGCCGTCCAGAAGCCCATGGAGATCCAGGCGAACAACACGGCAAACAGCACCGCGATCCCCAGCTCCAGCCAGCTCTTGCCGGCGTCGGGCAGAATTTGTAGTAAATACTGTGTCGCAAGGATCGTTTGCAGCACGACCAGTACGACGAGTACGACCCGACGCCGCGAAGCCGAGGCCATCCAGCCATCGAATCGCTTCGCGACGTCCTGGCCGCTGTTATGCGGCATGACCGCGTTTCAGCTTCCTCAACACCAGCAGGCGCGCGGGACGAGGCTGCTGGCGCACAGGCACCATGGCCCGACGGATCAGTAGCGGGAATGACCATGTCCTCGAACTCATCCGCGGCATGGTCTCGAGTTCGGCGGGTCCGGAGGCCGACAACCAGTCGCGCACACGCGAGCGGGCCGATGCCTGCACCGGGCTGCGAACCGCGGCGCGGTCCGCGTTCTGTTCCACCGCCATGTCGAGATGCAGCTGCTCGAAGGCGAGTTGCTCGACGCTGTTACCGGACGCCCAGGTCGCACGCTGCCACGCCCTCGACAGGGTACCGGACACGCGTTCGTCGTGCTCCGCGCCGTCGAAGCCCAGTCGGGCATAGTAGGCCGCGACCCGAATGGATGCGCGCTGCCAGGCATCGGCGGGCGAAATTGTTACGGCATCGCTGTGCGGTACGGGCAGGGATCTGTCATTTTTCATGGTTTAGTGGGACTCGCTTAGGGGTTTGGATTCTGTCTGGTTTCAGTAAATTCGGTATCAGGACTCGAAGAGATAGGTCCATGTCTCGGTCAGCGCCTGGTCGCCTGACTTCAGAAACGCGCGCAGATCGACCGGTTTTCTGTCCTTGTCCAACTTGACCTGGAAGGCGAGGCGCCATCCGCCGGTCACGGCATTCTTGTGCACCTGCTGCTCGAGCAGCTCGGCGCCCCCGCCTACGGAGATGACGCCCTCGACCGTAGCGTCCGGACCAAGCGCCGACAGGGGGCCATCCTGAAAATCGATGACGAAACGCCGCCTGGATTCGTTCTTGCCCTTGACACCGCCATACCCGACCCAGCTCCCGGTGACCCGGCCCGCGTCGCCTGGCGTGGGTTCGTTGAAACCCCAGCCCATGGTGTAATCAAAGGTCATCGGCTCGCCGGGCTCGGGCCGGTTGGCGGGCACCCAGTAGGCGACGATGTTGTCGTTGTATTCCTCATCGCTGGGGATCTCGGCCAGCTTGACCGCGCCCTCTCCCCAGTCGCTCTCGGGCCGTATCCATAGACCCGGCCGCAGCTCCTGGTGCGTTTCGAGGTCCTCGTAATGCGCGAACTCCCGGTCGCGCTGCAACAGCCCGAAACCGCGCGGTGACTGCAGCGAAAACATGCTGATACGCAACCTGGGCTTGTTCTCCAGCGGCCGCCAGATCCACTCGCCGGTACCGTTGTTCATCAGCAGACCGTCGGAGTCGTGCACCTCGGGCCGCCAGTCACCCTGCAGACGCGGGCTGTTCTCGCCGTAAAGGAACATGCTGGTCAGCGGGGCGATCCCAAGCTCCTTGACACGCTTGCGCTCGAAGATCGTTGCCTTGACGTGGATCCAGGTCTCCTCGCCGGGCACGATGGTGAACCGGTAGGCGCCGCTAACGCTCGGACTGTCGAGCAGCGCATAGACCTTCATCGCGTGCTGGCGCGGGGACGGGCGCTCGAGCCAGAATTCGGTGAAATAGGGAAACTCTTCGCCGCTCGGCAACCCGGTGTCGACGGCGAGTCCCCTCGCGGACAATCCGTAGACGTTCTCCCTGCCCAGGGCCCGAAAATAGCTGGCTCCCTGGAAAACAATGACCTGATCCTGCACCTCCGGGTTCTTGATCGGGTAATTGATCACCAGCCCCGCGTAGCCGAGGTCTTTCGGTATCTTGTCCGCGAAATCATTCTTGCCGTAGTCGAACAGCTCCGTGCGGAAGGGCAGTTCGCGCACACCTTCGGCATCGTAGATATTGATGCGCACAGGGTTCTTGAACAGGAACCCCGGGTGAAGCAGGAAGACGTCGAAGTTCATGCCGTCCGCACGCCACAGGGCATGGTCTGGCTTGAAACGGATATCCCGGTGCGCGTCATACTTGATATCGGCGAGGAACTCCGGAACCTCGCGCATCGGCTTGTAGGATTCATGGGCCAGCGCGCGGGCCTTTTCGACAACGTCCCCGTAACCAAAGGCGTGGACCTGCAACGGGGCAAGGCCGGCGATCGTCAGCATGGACATCGCAAGCAGCATGCGCGCAAGCGCCCGCGAGTGCGGGCGCTTCGATCTCGATGGGGAAATCCTGAGGCTCATCCTCGTACTTCAATCCTTGGTGGTTGCCTTAAACGCTTTAACTACAACTAGTTATGAAGCTTTATTAATGCAATTGTTGATTTTATTAGTCTTTATTATGCCGGACACTTCACTGCCGGAACAGTGCGAATGGTCAATTTGTCAACCGACGAGATCACACTTCCACCCGACCAGCAGCACGAATTGTAGTATAACCATTCTCTAATATTCAACACTTATTTCGTATTGACTCCTTCTTTCCATGCTGTTCGAATGGGCCGCGCGATGCCCCGGCAACGGCGCCTGTCTCACCGGCCGTCCAGCCAACCGGGGACTCCACCTGCCCCGTCAACCAAAACCGTTCGAGGTAACGCTTTGGCGTCTTTCGAGCTGCGCGACATCGTCAAGATCTACTCAGACGGCCACCAGGCACTGTACGACGTTTCCCTCGACATCCCGGACGGAGAATTCCTGGTCTTCGTCGGGCCCTCCGGCTGTGGCAAGTCCACCCTGCTCAGACTGATCGCGGGACTGGAAGAAATCAGCGCGGGCACGCTGCTGATGGACGGACAGGAAGTCAACGACTGGCCCCCGCAGCGGCGCAATATCGCCATGGTCTTCCAGAACTACGCGCTTTACCCCCACATGACGGTCCGGCGCAACCTGGATTTCCCGCTCAGGATGGCAAAGATGCCGGCGGAGGAGCGCGAGCGCCGCGTCCGGACAGCGGCAGGCCTGCTGGGGCTGGAGAAAATGCTGGACCGCAGGCCCGCGCAACTCTCCGGCGGGGAACGGCAGCGCGTCGCGATGGGCCGCGCGGTCGTTCGCAATCCGAGCGCGTTTCTCATGGACGAGCCACTGTCGAACCTGGATGCCAAGCTGCGCGTGCAGATCCGCACGGAGATCGCCTCGCTGCAGCGCGAACTGGGCACGACGACCGTCTACGTCACACACGACCAGGTCGAGGCGATGACGCTCGGCGCACGCGTGGCGGTATTGAAGGACGGGTACCTGCAGCAGGTCGATACCCCGCAGGCATTGTACCGCAGCCCGGCCAACGCCTTCGTGGCCGGCTTTCTGGGTAATCCCGGGATGAACATCCTGCCGGTCGGCGACGTCGAACACCGCGACGGCGCCCTCGGGTTGCGCGCCGGTGACCAGCGCCTGTCACTGCCGGCGATCCGCTTCCCGGGTTCCGGCCGGACGACTCCGGCATTGCTGGGCGTCAGGCCGGAGTCGCTACACCCCGTGAACGACGACTCGCAAAAGGGCGAAGGCGTCACCCTCAGGACGCGTGTCTCGGCGGTGGAATCGCTGGGTCACGAGCAACTGGTGTACGGGAACATCCCCGGTCTGGACGCGACGGGCGGCAACAACGGCGATGCCTCACCAAATCGCAATGGCAACATCGTGTTTCGCGCCGACGCGGACGACCCCCTGTCCCCTGGCGACGAGATCAGCGTGTCCATGGACCCGCGCCGCGTCTATCTGTTCGACGCGTCCGGACGGACTATGGAGCGCGCCACGGACGCCGTGGGATCCGTCGAGTGACGAGTCCCGCGGGCATGCGGCAACTTCGGCTTCCCCGGCTCGGCGTCTTCCTCGGCTTCGTCTGCGTGCTGGCGGCGTGTACCGCGCCGCGCGACGACCGGGTCGAGATCAGTTTCTGGGCAATGGGCAGCGAGGGTGAGAAAGTCAGGGAACTCACCACCCGGTTCGAACGCCGGCACCCGCAGATTCGCGTACGGGTGCAGCAGATCCCCTGGAGCGCGGCCCACGAAAAGCTCCTCACCGCGTATGCAGGCGACACCATGCCGGACCTGTTCCAGCTCGGTAATACCTGGATTCCCGAGTTCGTCGCCCTCAACGCGCTCGAACCGCTCGGTCCCCGACTGGAAACCTCGAAAGTCCTGAAGGCAGACGACTGGTTCGCCGGCATCCTGGACACCAACGTACTGGAAGACCGGCTCTACGGCCTGCCGTGGTACGTCGACACCCGCCTGCTGTTCTATCGCAGGGACATCTTCGAACAGGCCGGCGTGACCGAGGCCCCGCGGACCTGGGAGGCGTGGATCGAGGCGATGCAGCGTGTCCGTTCGCAGGAGAACCCGGGGAATTTTCCCATCCTGCTTCCCTTCGACGACTGGACGCCACCGGTCATCCTCGCCCTGCAACTCGGTTCCGGGCTGCTGCGAGACAAGGACCGCTACGGTGGCTTCAGCGACCCGGCGTTCGCGCGGGCCTTCGATTTCTACATCGACTTCTTTCGCCGGGACTGGGCCCCTTCGGCCGGAGGCGACCGGCCGAACAATGTCTACCAGGCCTTCGCCGCGGGACAGGTGGCGATGCTCATCACCGGTCCCTGGAACATCGGCGAGTTCGGCGAACGCTTGCCGGAATCCGTACAGGCCTCGTGGGCCACCGCGCCCCTGCCGACGGCGGACGGCCACGCACCGGGCGTCTCGATCGCCGGCGGCGCGAGTCTGGTCATGTCGAGGCAGACGGCGCACCCTGAGCCCGTCTGGGCGCTGATGGAATTCCTCACCGCGCCGCAGCAGCAGATCGAGTTCAACCGACTGACCGGCGACCTCCCCTCGAGCAAACGCGCCTGGCAAACGGCGCAACTGGATGTGCATCCCCACACCCGCGCCTTCTGGGCGCAGTTGCAGAATGTCAGGGCCCTGCCGAAGATCCCGGAATGGGAACGGATCGCCAGCCGCATCACGCGCTATTCGGAACTCGTCATCCGTCGGGAGATGTCGAGCACCGAGGCCCTGGCGGCGCTCGACGAGGACGTCGACGCGATCCTGGAAAAACGCCGCTGGCTGATGGAACGGATCGATTCCGGACCGGCGACGGAGGTGAGCGCACATTGAGCAGAGTGAACGCGGAACCCCACGCACGGACCTTTCGCAAGACGCAGCGGGCAGCTTACGTGTTTCTGAGCCCGTCGCTGTCCGCGATACTGATCTTCTTTGTCGGCCCCGTGGCCGCCGCGCTGGGCTTAAGCTTCACAGACTTCGACATCTACGCGCTCGGCAACCCCGAGTACCTGCGCTTCGTCGGGCTGCAAAACTATCTCAGACTGCTCGAGAACCCGGTCTTCTGGAAGGCGCTGGGCAACACCCTGTATTTCGTGGTGGTCGGTGGCCCGTTGTCGCTCGCGATCTCTCTCGGCGCCGCGCTGCTGATCAACTCGCGTCTGGTGCGTTTCCGCGGACTGTTCCGCTCGGTGTTCTTTCTGCCCGTTGTCACCACGCTGGTCGCCGTCGCGGTCGTCTGGCGCTACCTGTACCACCCCTCGGACGGTCTGGCGAACATCGCGCTGGGGTGGGTCGGGATCGCCCCCGTCGACTGGCTCGGCGACCCGGACTGGGCGATGCCCGCGATCATCATCATGGCGGTGTGGAAGAACTTTGGCTACAACATGATCATCCTGGTGGCGGGACTTCAGAGCATCCCGGAATCCCTCTACGAGGCCGCGCGCATCGACGGCGCGGGCCGCTGGCAACAGTTCGTTCACGTGACGCTGCCGATGCTCGCGCCGACCTTTCTGTTCGTCGCCATCATCACCATGATCGGATATTTCCAGCTGTTCGCCGAACCCTACGTGATGACCCAGGGAGGGCCCTCGGACGCCACGCTCAGCATCGTGCTGTTCATGTACCAGGAAGGCTTCCGCTGGTGGAACATCGGCTACGCGGCGGCCATCTCGTTCATCCTGTTCCTGATCATACTGGTCGTCACCCTGTTGCAGCTCAGATTCTTGAACCGGTCACGCACATGAAGCATCGCCTGTTCCGGATATTGATCTTCTCCCTGCTGGCCGTCGGCGTGGTGGCGACGCTGACGCCGCTGCTGTGGATGGTCTTCGCCTCGTTCATGCCTACCGGAGAGGCGAACGTCTTCCCGCCGCGGCTCCTGTCCGGCGCGGTCACGCTCGAGCAATACGACGCGCTGTTCTCGCGTATCGAGCTGGGCCGGTATTTCATCAACAGCCTGATCATCGCCGTGTCGGTGACGTTGATCTCGCTGTTCTTCAACTCGATGGCGGGATACGCCTTCGCCAAGCTCCGTTTCCCCGGCCGCGAGGGCCTGTTCCGGCTGTTGCTGGCGGGACTCGTGATCCCGGCGCAGGTCTCGATGCTGCCGCTGTTCCTGCTGCTCAAGCACATGGGCCTGGTCAACACCTACTGGGGCGTGATCATCCCCGGCATGGCCAGCATTTTCGGGATTTTCCTGATCCGGCAGTACGCCCTGACCATCCCGGACAGCCTGCTGGACGCGGCGCGCATCGACGGTGCCGGCGAATTCCGCATCTACTGGTCCATCGTGCTACCGTTGTGCCGGCCGATTCTGGTCACGCTCGCCATTTTCACCTTCATGGGGACGTGGAACGATTTCATGTGGCCCCTGATCGTCCTGACCGACGGGTCCATGTACACCCTGCCGGTGGCACTGGCCAATCTGCTGGGCGAGCACGTACAGGACACGGAATTGATGATGGCGGGAGCGGTCGTGACCGTGCTGCCCGTCATGCTGCTCTTTCTGTTCCTGCAGAAATACTACATCGAGGGTATTACCGTCGGTGGCGTCAAGGAGTGACAGTCCCGAATCAAGGCGATTGCCTGGGGGACCGGAACGGAGTTCGGCCCGACCGTGGGTCCTCTTACCGACGCGGGGTCTTGCAAACCCGCGGAAATCTCCGAGGCTGACACATGATGACCAGACTGATCCGAACCGTCCTGCGCACCGGACCGCTGCCACTGGCCGTAACCCTGTTTCTTCTTTCAGTCGAGGCACTCGCCATGCAGACCCTGCCGATCGACCGGTTCGAGACCCTGGAAGGCTGGGAGATCACCGCCGCCCAGGGGGCCGACGCGGAAGTCGCGCAGGACGAGGGCCGCGACGGCATGGCCATGCGGCTCGATTTCGACTTTCAGGGCCAGGGCGGCTTCTTCATCGCCCGCAAGCCGGTCACCATGCCACTGCCGGACAACTACGGATTCACCCTGAGCGTGCGCGGTTCGAAACCCGTCAAGACCCTGGAGATCAAGCTGATCGGTCCGAAGAGCCAGAACGTCTGGTGGGCCAAGCGCCAGAACCTCGAATTCACCGGTGAATGGGAGGAACTGCGCTTCAAGAAGCGTCATTTCGACTTTGCCTGGGGACCCGACGAGAGTGCCGGCCTGAAGGAAATCGGGGCCATCGAGATCGCCATCACGGCCGGCAGCCCCGGGGTGGGATCGCTCTGGATCGATGACTTCGAATTCGAGATCAGGCCGGTCTCGAGCTCGGTGGCCGAACCTCCCGTGGTCCGGGCATCCACGGGCGGCGAGGGAAACGAACCGGAACGGGTGCTGGACGGCGACCCGGAGACGTCCTGGCGAAGCGGTTCCATCGCAGAGGAACAGTGGCTGGAACTGGACTTCGGCGACCTGAGGGAATACGGCGGCCTGGTCATCGACTGGACAGGAGACGACTTTGCGCGCGAATACCGGATCGAGACCTCCGTGGACGGGGAGCAATGGAAACCGGTTTACGCCGTCGAGGAGAACGACGGGGGGCGGGACTACGTGTACCTGCCGGATTCCGAGTCCCGGTACCTGAAGATCCTGCTCACCCGCAGCGGCAAGGGAGAGGGCTATGCCGTCAACAACCTGGAGGTCAAACCCTATGCCTTCTCGTCCACGCCCAACGCCTTCATCGGGTCGATCGCAAACGAAATGCCCCGTGGACTCTACCCGAGGTATTTTTCCAGTGAGCAGACCTACTGGACGGTTGCCGGCATTCCGGGTGACGAACACGAGGCGCTGATCAACGAGGAGGGAATGGTCGAGCTGCGTGAGGGTGAGTTTTCCATCGAGCCGTTCATCCATGCGGGTGGAGAATTCATCACCTGGAACGACGCCTCGCTCCACCAGCGTCTCGCCGGAGGTTACCTGCCGATCCCCTCGGTCACCTGGGAGCACCCCAGGCTTTCCCTGGAGGTCACCGCACTGGCCGCGGGCCCGACCGGACACTCGGGGATCCATCTGCGCTACCGGGTGACGAATGCCTCGGACGCCCCACTCCCCGGCAACCTGTACCTGGCCCTGAGACCGCTGCAGGTCAATCCGCCCTGGCAGTCGCTCAACGTATCCGGTGGCGTCGGCAGCATCCGCAGCGTCAGCTGGTTCGAGGACGCCGCCCAGATCAATGACGGCGCTCTGCTGCAAAGCCTCACCCCGACGGACGGTTTCGGGGCAACGCGCTTCATCCAGGGCGACATTCCGGACTTTCTCGCCGCCAACAGACTCCCGGAGAAATCCTCCATTCACGACACGCAGGGGTCGGTGTCGGCGGCCATGCGCTACGCGTTCGACCTGCAGCCCGGTGAATCCGCCGACATCTTTCTCTACTTTCCCTTCTACGAACCCGATACGAACGCACTGGCTGCACTGCGCAAGGCCGACCCGGCACAGAACTGGGCGGAGACCTACGCCTCGGTGACGGATTTCTGGACCTCGCAGCTCAACCTCGTGGAACTCCACCTGCCGGAGGCGGGCCGTAAATTCAAGGACGTGCTGAGAAGCACCCTGGCCTACATCCTCATCAACCAGGACGGCCCGATGATCCAGCCGGGCTCCAGGGACTATGCGCGCGCCTGGATACGCGACGGCGCCCTGACCTCCACCGCGCTGCTGCAACTCGGACACACCGAACCCGTGCGCCGGTTCATCCGCTGGTACGCCGGATTCCAGTACCCCAGCGGCAAGATCCCCTGTTGCATCGACCGGCGCGGGGCGGATTCCGTACCGGAGAACGACAGCCAGGGGCAGTGGATCTACCTGCTCTACACCTACTACCGGTACACCCGGGACGTGGGCTTCCTGACCGAGATGTGGCCGACCGTGGAACGCGCGGCGAACTACATCCAGACGCTCCGTAACCAGAGACTCACCGACGAGTTTCTCCTGGAGGCGAACCGCAAGTTCTACGGACTGATGCCCGAATCGATCAGCCACGAGGGCTATTCCTCGAACCCCGTGCATTCCTACTGGGATGATTTCTTTACCCTGAGGGGGCTGATCGACGCCGAGCGGATCGCCACGATCCTCGGTTACGACGACAAGGCGGACGAATACCGGCGGGTCGCGGACGCCTTTCGCGAGGACCTCTACGCCTCGATTTCGCTCAGCATCATCGCCCACGGGATCGACTACATCCCCGGCGCGGCGGAACTCGGGGACTTCGACGCCACCTCGATAGCCATCGCCGTGGACCCGCTGGGCGAGATGCACCACCTGCCCCAGCCGGCGTTCGGCAAGACCTTTGACGACTACTACGGCATTTTCAGCCGCCGCAAGGACCCCGAGCAGACCTGGGTCGCCTACACGCCCTACGAGCTGCGCATCGCCGGGGCGTTCCTGCGGATGGGATGGAAGGAACGCGCCCTGGAGATGCTGGACTACTTCCTTGGCGACCAGCGTCCCCCGGGCTGGAACCACTGGGCCGAGGTCGCCTGGAACGACCAGCGGGCGCCGAAATTCATCGGCGACATGCCACATACCTGGGTGGGAACGGAATACATCCGCACCCTGAGGAACATGTTCGTCCTCGAGCGTGACGGCGACCGTGCACTGGTCCTGGCCGCGGGGGTGCCGGAAGCATGGCTGGCCAAAGGGGAACACGTCGGCATCCAGCGATTCCCGACCGAGTACGGCACCATCAACTACACCATGAAGCGCCAGGGCGACCATGAGGTGTCGATGCGGATCTCCGGCGACCTCGATGCGCCCCGGGCGGGCATCATCGTCCAGTCGCCGCTGGCGGCCCCGCTGAAGGGCGCTACCGTCAACGGGATCGAGGTGTCCGCGGACAACGGAACCAGCGTACGCGTGGACCAGTTCCCGGCGGACATCACGCTGTTCTACGAGCAGGCCAGCGAACTGGCCCATCAGCCCTGAGGCGATTTCTGTCAAATGACATACCAGCCTGCTTGTCTTTTCGCCCGTCTTCGGCGTTGCGACAACTGTCACATAGCTCGCTATGCTCCGGTTGGCGCGCCTTGAATACGAACGAAAATCCGGCGCATTCTGATATGTCATTTTCCGGCAATCGCCTGAGTCGCGCGACGACGCGGGGCATGCCTGGGCGAACCTTCAACTTTTCGCGGCTCTTCGATCCGGCGCCGCACGCGCAGTGGCTGTCCAACGGTCACTACAGCGTCCTGTTCACCGCCGCAGGCAGCGGGTATTCGACCTGCGGGGGCCTGGCACTGACCCGCTGGCGCGGCGATGCCACCGTAGACGGCGAGGGGTACTTCTTTTACCTCCGTGACCGCTACCTCCGTGACCGCGAAGACGGCGCCTTCGGGTCTGCGACCCATCAACCCGCCGGACAGGCCGACCCGGACTACGAGGCGCATTTTGCCCCAGGCCGCGCGAGTGTCCGGGGCCACCAGCCCGGAATCGACTCGATCCTCGAGGTCTGTGTCTCGCCGCACGAGGACCTGGAACTGAGACGGCTGAGGCTGACCAACACGGGCCCTGGCACACGCCGCCTGGAGGTCACGAGCTACCTCGAGGCGGTGCTGAACACCCGGGATGCCGACGCGGCCCACCCGGCGTTCTCCAAGCTGTTCCTGCAGACCGGTGTGTCCCGCGCCGGGCGCTGCCTCGTCGCGCAACGCCGCGACCGAAGTGCGTCTGATCCGCCGGCCTCGATGGCGCACTGGCTCGCGGGGGCGGACCACGAGGACGTGACGTTCGAGACGGACCGCGCCAGGTTCCTCGGGCGCGGCCACGGACCGGACGCCCCCCTGGCGCTGAGCACGGACGACCCGCTGACGGGCACCGTGGGCAGTGTCCTGGACACTGCCCTGTGCCTGCGTATCGGCATCGACCTGGCGCCGGGGGAGACGCGCGAACTCACCTTCTGTCTCGCCGCCGCGGGCGAGCCGTCCGCTTTCGACGCGCTGGTCGAGCGATACGATTCCGACACGCCGGCTCGCGTCGGGGAGGCCTTCGAACAGGCCGCCGCCCTCGCCCGGTCGCGGCTGGGCGAACACGGCTTCGCCCCCGCGGACGAAGGACTGCTCCACGAGCTGGCCGGCGCCCTGCTCTACCGGGCCCCTGGGACCCGCCACCCGCGGGCTTCCGGCGCGCTGCCTCCCGGCCCTGGCGCGACGGGCCGGTGGGCCGATGTCATCGACGGACGACCGCTGGTCGTGGCCCGTGACCCGAATGGCGACGACCGGTTCCTGGCGTGGCTTCGCAACGCCCGGGCATTCTGGGAAGCGGCCGGACTGCCCGTGCACGTGGTCGTTGTGGCCGATGGAAATGTGGGGGAAACCGGGGCATCCGGCGGTATCGCGCGCTGGCGGGTCATCGACGGGAAAACGGTGTCGCCGCTTGAGATCGGGGCGCTGTACGCCCGCGCCGACGCCTTCCTCGATGGCGCGTTGCCGGCCCGGTCCGTGGCGTCCACGACGTCTGCCCCGCCGGTGAACAAGGGCCTCGACCCGGGCACCCCGGGTGCCGAAGGACCGGGTGATACACCGGGCGAACCGTTACTGTTCGACAACGGCTACGGCGGGTTCTCCCGGGACGGTCGGGAATACGTCATCCGTACCGGCGCGGACCCCGCATCGCGCCCGCCGCTGGCGTGGAGCAACGTGATCGCCAACGAGTCCCTGGGCTGCATCGTGTCCGAGGCGGGTGCCGCCTGCACCTGGTCGCAGAACAGCCGGGAGAACCGGATCACCCCCTGGCTCAACGACCCGGTGACCGATCCCCACGCCGAGGCCCTGTACCTGCGTGACGAGCAAACGGGCCGGTTCTGGTCCCCCACCCCGGGCCCCGCGCCTGATGGAGGCCCCGGTGAGACCCGCCACGGCTTCGGCTACACGCGCTTCCTGCGCCGCAGCAATGGCCTCGCGCAGGAAGTCACGCATTTCTGTGCCCGGGAGGATGCGGTGCGCTTTCTTCGGGTCAAACTACGCAACACGGCCGGAGCGAAGCGCAGGATCTCGCTCGTGCAGTATCAGGCACTGGTGCTGGGAGTCGATCCCCGCGACACCGCCCGCTTCATCGTCAGCGATCACGACGACGCGAGCGGCGCGCTCCTTGCCGTCAATCACGAGAACGGGGAATTTGCCGAACGGGTGGCGTTCTGCGCCGCGGTGGCCCCTGAAGACGCGACACGACGGTTCACGGCGGACCGCACTGCCTTCCTGGGGCGAAACGGCCGCATGTCGCGCCCTGCCGCGCTCGTGGCGAAACAGGCCCTGGACGGGCGCACCGGCGCACTGCTGGATCCCTGCCTGGCCTGGCAGATTACGGTCGAGATCGGCCCCGGTGAAGCCGGCGACTGCGCCTTTCTGCTCGGAGAGGCCCGTGACCGCGCGGACGCCGCGACCACTGTGGCGCGTTACGCCACGGTGGAGGACGTGGATCGGGAACGGGCCCGTGTCGATGCGTTCTGGTCCAGGACACTGGGTACGGTGCGGATCGAGACCCCGGTGCCGGAGATCGACCTCATGGTCAACGGCTGGCTCCAGTACCAGAACCTGAGCTGCCGGCTGTGGGGCCGTTCCGCGACCTACCAGTCCGGGGGCGCATTCGGGTTCCGTGACCAGTTACAGGACACCGGCGCCCTGATCTGGCTGAACCCCGGCCTGACGCGCCGCCAGATCCTGCTGCATGCCGCCCATCAGTTTCCCGAGGGTGATGTCCTGCACTGGTGGCACCCGCCCACCAGCAAAGGCATCCGCACCCGTTTCTCGGACGACCTGCTCTGGCTGCCGTTCATCACGTCACACTACATCGCCACGACCGGGGAACGGGCGGTACTCGACGAACCGGTGGGCTTCCGCACCGCCCGGGTCCTGGAACCCGGGGAAGACGAGGCCTTCGTGTTCTCCGGCGCGGCCGATCAGACCGCCTCGCTGTACGAACACTGCTGCCTGTCGATCGACCGCTCGCTGACACGCGGGGCGCACGGCCTGCCGCTGATGGGATCGGGGGACTGGAACGACGGCATGAACCGTGTCGGTCGGGAGGGCCGCGGCGAGAGCGTCTGGCTGGGATTCTTCCTCTACGACATCCTGCGCTCGTTCACCCCGCTGTGCCGGGCACGGGGGGACGAGGCGCGCGTGGCACGGTACGAGGATTTCGCGGTGCGATTGCGTGAGTCCCTCAACGAGGGTGGCTGGGACGGTGCCTGGTATCGCCGCGCCTACTACGACGACGGCACACCGCTGGGTTCCTCGACCAATCACGAGTGCCGCATCGACGCCATCGCCCAGGCCTGGTCGGTCATTTCCGGGGCCGCGCCGCCGGAGCGGGCGAGGCTCGCCCTGGATTCGCTCGAGGAACACCTGGTCGACGAGGCGGCCGGGATCATCCGTCTCCTGACGCCGGCCTTCGACAAGACGTCAAAAGACCCGGGATACATCAAGGGATACGTACCCGGGGTGCGCGAGAACGGGGGGCAGTACACCCACGGCGTCCTCTGGGCCATCCAGGCCCTGGCCGAATCCGGACGTCGTGAGCAGGCGGCCCGCTGCCTGACGATGCTGAGCCCCGTCAGCCACGCGCTCGACGGCGCCGCCGCCGACACCTACAAGGTGGAACCCTTCGTCATCGCAGCCGACGTCTACGGCGCCGACCCGCACACCGGCCGGGGCGGCTGGACCTGGTACACGGGATCCGCTGGCTGGATGTTTCGCGTCGCACTGGAGTCCGTGCTGGGCCTCACGGTCGAGGCCGGGGAACACCTGAGAGTCGAACCCCGCGTCCCGAACGACTGGGAGGGCTACAGCATCCGGTATCGCGTCCCCGGCAGCGAGACCACTTACCGCATCGAGGTCACCCACCTCCCGGGCGGCGCGATGGCGGTGAAACGGGCGGAACTCGACGGGGAATCATTGCCAGTGGAAGGCGACGCCCTGCTGATCCCGCTGGTGCAAGACGACCGCGAACACCTCGTCCGCCTGGAACTGGATTGAAACCGGCCTTCGTCCCGTCTGAGGGGGGATGCACACGGAAACCAGTCACTCCTTCCCCCTTTGAGGGGGAAGGCCGGGATGGGGGTGGGTGC
>JAYENI010000052.1:0-3215 GCA_034722015.1 Pseudomonadota bacterium | reverse complement strand
CTGGACAACAGCCTGCAACACCGCATGGAACAGGGGCCCCTTACCCTGGAGGGTCTCCGCGAGGCAATCATGGAGGGCGCGGTGATGCGTGTTCGGCCCAAGGCCATGACCGTCGCGGTGATCGTTGTCGGGCTGTTGCCGATCTTTCTCGGCGGCGGGACCGGTTCGGAGGTCATGAGCCGGATCGCCGCACCGATGGTGGGCGGCATGCTGACGGCCCCGCTGTTGTCCCTGTTCGTGCTGCCAGTGGTCTATTTCCTGTGGAAGCGGCGAACAATAACAAATGGCGCCACATGATCCGGCGTCGGGAGTGACTTCGGTTTCGGGCGATTAGGCGATTGCCGGAAAATGGCATACCGGATCGCGCCGGATTATCGTTCGTCATCAAGGCGTGACAACAGGCGCATAGTCGACGATGGAACGAGGGCGCTAACGAACCAGGCGACGCTCTAGCAACGACTGCATATCTCTGCGCCCGTCAAGGGCGCAATGAATGAAGACATCGTGTCTGATCACCTCGTAGATGACACGATAGGGTTTGAAGTGGACTTCCCGTAGATTCGTCACACCGATCCGATCCAGTTCGGGAGGGACATGCCCCCGCTCCGGTAGCTCGGCGAGGCGCGAACAGAGCAATTCCAGCTGACCCAGCACGAATGTCGCCTTTTCAACCGAGTCGTGGATCGCGACGTATCGATAAATGTCGATCAGTTCCTGCTCTGCATCGTCGGTAATCCGTACGCGGTAGCGCTTCACCCGCCCGGTGCCTTCACCTGCTTGCGTATATCCGCGAAGGCCTTCTTGACCGGCTTGCTGCGGCCTTCTTGAATGCTTTTGGCACTTAGAGCCAGCATTTTGAGTAGCGCCAGGGATTCCTGAGTCTGCTCGTAACTGACGATATCCTGGAGTACCGCCTTGGCCTCGCCATGTTGTGTGATTACCATGGTCCGTTGGCCCTCGCTGACATCCCGCAATGCTTCGGCGGTGTGACTCTTGAGGTAGCTGATGGGTTTGACCGATTCACTCAGTTTCATGTCGCACGCCGCCCCTTGGGTTTCAATGCGTACCAAATATAGACCTTATTTAGGTCCATTACAAAGAAGAGGTCTCATCGTGCAGGACCGCGCCGGATGTCTTTCCTGGCGGCCGCCTCGCGGCGAAGAACTGGTTGAATGCCGGTCGATCACTTGGTCTTGACGGATGACGACCCGTCGGTAGCCGTCGGCGTGGGATTCATCGTCCCGGCGGAGGTGGCGGCTCCAGGCGGGCCACGGATCTCACCGTTCGCCATCCACCAAGACGAAAAGAAAATCCGAACCAGATCGCCACCACAGGGTGCACCGGCGATCGTTACCCGGTAGAATGCCACCGCTATAGCTTGCCATAGGCATACCATCTTTTCCCGCTCCCGCGCGCTCGGCAAAACGATCTTGTCGCTATCCGGGATTGTCGTCGGGGGTTAACTGCTAATGTCGTAGTTCTTCCGGAAGAAGCTTTCAATACGTCCCGCAGGCTTGCCGGCGACACTTCTTCCATAGACGCCCCATCGCCATGACTCGATGCGGAGAGACGACTGCCGTAGTGTGACAACGATTTTCCCTGTCGACGGCATGGAGACTGATCGAACAAGAGCCCGGAAGTGAGACGGAACCGAAAGAAATACAAGGGCCCGAAGGGCGCAGATCGCAAACGACGGTCGCCTCTATCCACAGGGGATCTGGAAGCCCACGCCACGGATCTGCTGGAGAACCGGCGGTACAAGGAAGCGATCGCCGCTTTCAAGGACCTTCTGCAACGGGATCCCCGGCAGCCATGGCTCGAGGCGCTGTCGACGGCCTATGCCGGGCGCGCCGAAGAGCTGGCGGCCAAGGGAATGATCAAGGAGGCCCTTGCGATCTGGCGCGGTCGCACGGAGCTCTGCGACACACCCCTCGCGGAACCCGCCTATATCGAGTTGCTGATGCAGGCCGGGCGGATCGACACGGCGATCGGCGTTCTCGCGGAACACCCCGATGAACCGGAGATCCAACGTTTTCTCCCCAAACTGCGCGCCCTGGCGGCTGCGCAGGCCCTGGCGGGACGTGAGGCTACACTGGATTTCTTCCCTGGCGACGACCCGGTCGTGCGTGATTTTCCCGCCGCCCTTGCCGCGCTGCAGGCCTACTGTCAGCGCGATGATGGCGCGGTCGAGACGCATCTGAAGGCCATCCCCTTCCGCTCCCCCTATCGGGACTTGCGTCAGATCCTGAAGGCCCTGTTACGGTTCGACACGGATGCAGCGGACGCGGAACGCTCACTGGCCCGCATCGACAGCGGGTCGCCATTCTCCGGGATATGCGACGCCATGCGGGCGGCTCGACTCCCCAATCCCGAATTCATGCGCCGATGCGGAGAGTTGAACCCGCCGGAGCGACGATTTGCGACAGTGTTGCGGGGCTGGACCCCGCAACAGGTCAAGCGGGTCCTGGAATTGCGGCAACTCGGGGATCAACCTCGCCCGGACGCATTGATGCGTTTCCTGCTGCGCCACCGCGAACCACTCGGGCAAGACTGGGTCCGTGAAACCGCCATGCGCTTGCTGGTCCATCAGCCCGGGGGGAAAGGGCATTTCAACAGGGCATTCGGCAAGATGTCCGAGTTCCACCGGCATCGTATCCAGGCCCTGCATCTCGAAGAGGAAGGGGACGCGCCTGACGAGATCTTCAATACCTGGCGCGAGGCCTATCTGGCATCGAACCAGCCGACCGGCAGCCCGGATACAGACCCCGAGTTGACCGCAGCGATGGTTCTGCGCCGTTCGGTCGATCGCTGGCTGCGGACCGAACCACCCCAGCCAACAACCGTGAGAGCGCTGGAAGTCAGCCTGACACTGGATCCGGATGATGTACCGACCTATCTGAAGCTGATCCGCCACTACCGGGACGCCGGAGAACTGAAAGACGCGCGCCGGGTGCTGGAGTCCGCCCTTGACCGTTATCCGAAGGATGCCGTGGTGCTGACCGAGGCGGTGGAGACCGCGCTCGCCGGCAACGCCTTCAAGAAGGCCGCCCGCTTTGCGCGTCAGGCCCTGGAGCGAGATCCCATCAACGCCCGCGTGCGGGATATCCTGGTCGTTTCCCATCTTTCCCATGCCCGCAAGCAGATCCGGCAGGGCAAGAATGCATTGGCGCGCAAGGAGCTGGACGAGGCGGCGAACTGGGCCCGCACGGAGGCCG